>DAOWHQ010000085.1:0-7221 GCA_030641355.1 Alphaproteobacteria bacterium | reverse complement strand
ACGGTGTGGGTTTTAAACCGCCGCGACCGGATTGTAACATTATCCAGATAATAGCTGTTATCCGCATGGAACATGGCACGGTCATTGACGGGCAGGGATAAATCCATGGAATAGCCACAGCGCGAACTGAGCATAAATTCAATAGCCGTAATCCGGCCTTGGCTATCAAAACCAACATCATAGTCGATTTCAAAGTCATGACGCTTTCCGGTCATGATCATGTCATCATCCCGGTCAAGGCACAGCTTCGCCGCCCGACCTGTTTTTACCGCCACCAAGGCCGCCGCACTGGCAAATAACGCTGGCTGGGTTTCCTTGCCGCCAAAGCCGCCACCCATGCGGCGAAGCTCCACCGTGACCGCATTAGACGGCACGCCAAGCACATGAGCGACCAGATTCTGTACTTCGCTGGGGTGCTGGGTAGAGGAGAATATGTGGACATCACCATCTTCCATGGGTGTCACCAGACAGATATGGCCTTCCAGATAAAAATGATCCTGACCACCCACAGCAAAGTGACCACGTTCACGATGATCAGCTTTTTCCAGAGCCGCAGCACTATCGCCGCGCTGCATGATCTGTGCATCGTCAATATCAAAATCAATTTTCCGCGCTTGACCGATGGAAACGATATTATCCAGTTCCTCATAAGATATTTCGGCCAGCTTTGCCGCCTTGCGGGCAATCTTCAGGCTTTCCGCTGCGACAACAAACAGGGACTGGCCCATATATTCCACTTTGCCATCGGCAAAAAGAGGGTCATCGCCTACCGACGGACTGACGTCATTTACACCGGGAACATCCGCCGCCGACAGGACAGCCACCACGCCCGGAAATGCCCGCACGGGGTCAAGGTTCATGGCGGTAATATTGGCATGAGCCACCGGACTTTGCGCCATATAGAGATGCAGCAGGCCCTTTGGTTCGGGCAGATCATCAATATAGATCGCCTCACCGGAAACATGTTTATGACCGCTGTCGTGAGCATGGGTTTTATGGATGATTTCAGCCACTGGCCCGCTCCCCCTGTCCAAGAACCCGTGTTTGAGGGGTATCCGTTTTTGTTTCCAGATAGGCTTTCAGGATAAGGTTTTTCGCTACCTTCATCCGGTAACCCATAGAGGCCCGCATATCACTTAAGGGGGTAAAATCTGTCTCCAGAGCTTTCATGGCCTTCTCGACTTGGGTATTCTCCCACGGGCCGCCTTCGAGTATTACCTCGCAGGTTAAAGCGCGTTTTGGGGTTGCCGCCATGCCGCCGTAGGCAATTCTCACATCGGTAATTTGCCCATTTTTGAGCTGAAAACTCATACCCATGCAGAGGGCGGAAATATCCTGATCAAATCTCTTGGTGATTTTATAGGCTTTGAAATGTTGATGCTCTGAGGGCAATGGTAATATAATTTCTTCGACAAATTCGCCCGTTTTTAAATCCTGCTCGCCGTAAGCTATGAAATAATCCTCAAGTTTGATGGTGCGGGATATTTGCCCCCGACGCAGAACCAGTCTCGCATCCAGTGCGATCAGGCAGGGCGGGCTGTCGCCGATGGGTGAGCCATTGGCAATATTGCCACCGATTGTGCCCTGATTCCTGACCTGTGTAGCGCCGAGCCGCCGGATAATCTCGCCAAAATCGGGGTAATGATGTGCGATGCTATCCATTGCGTCCGTATAGGTTACACCAGCTCCGATGTGCAGATTTCCGTCCCGTTCACTAATCTGTTTCAAATCCGTAACATTGCCCAGATAAATTACCTTGGTCAGTTCTAGGTGCTGTTTGGTCACCCACAGGCCCACATCCGTACCGCCCGCCAAGATAATGGCGTCCGTATGATCCATGATAAGCTGTGCCAGATCATCTTTTGAGGTAGGGGCAAAATAATTTTCCAGATGACTTTTATCGTCAAGAGATTTCAGCAGAACCACTTTTTCAGTCATGGAAATACTGCTTGAAACATCAGGGTAATCATACATTTTTTGGGCGGCGGTAATAATCGGGCCATAACCAGTACATCGGCACAGGTTTCCGGCCAACACATCATTGATTTTCCCCAAGTCCGGTGACTTACTAGACAGATAAAGCGCATAAAGCGACATGACGATACCGGGCGTGCAGAAGCCGCATTGGGAACCATGATGATCGACCAGAGACTGCTGTACCGGATGAAGTTGTCCATCGGCTCCCTTCAGGCTTTCCACCGTCACGAGTTCCTTGCCATGCAACGTGGGCAGGAAGATAATACAGGCATTGACCGCTTTATAGCTAATCTGATCTCCGGATAATTCACCGATAATGACCGTACAGGCGCCGCAATCGCCCTCGGCGCAGCCTTCCTTGGTTCCGGTTTTCTGCATATCATAGCGTAGGTGGGATAACAGGCTTTCCGTTGGGTTAACCTTGTCTATTTCACGTATTTTTCCATCAAGAAGGAAACGGATCATTCAGCTTCCCCGATAGGTACTGTAGCTGTAGGGGGAAACCAGTAGCGGCACATGATAGTGGCTGTCCGCATCTGAAATTCCAAAGCGGATATCCACAATATCCAGAAACGGCGGTTCCGGCAGGTCTAGGCCTCGCGTCCGGTAATAGTCCGCCACGTCAAATTCTATGCGATAAGCGCCGATCTGCATATCATCTTCGTCCAGTAATGGCGCGTTGCACCGACCATCCTCATTGGTGAGGGCGGTTAGTAACAGAATGTCGCCATCTTTGGTACAGCGATAAAGACGCAGTTGAATATTTTTTCCCGGCAGTCCCGATGCTGTGTCCAGAATATGTGTTGTTAATTTTCCCATTTTGGCTCACTTATGATAAGATTTATTATCTGAATATACATTGTTTCAAACCTGAAAGCGAATAGCAATTAAAATTGTTTACAATTTGACTTATTGATCGCTTACAATTTATAATATAGCTTTGATCAAAGATACTTATGACCAAAGATGTTTATGCTATGGATAATAGAGATTACAAAGGATATGGGCCAACGCCCCCCGATCCCCGTTGGCCGAACAAAGCTCGGCTTGCGGTTCAGCTTGTCCTGAATTATGAGGAGGGGGCTGAAAACTCCATCCTCAATGGTGATGACGGAGCTGAAACATTTTTGTCAGAAATCGTCGGGGCGGTTCCGGTGCCAAATGCGCGTCATATGAGTATGGAGTCTTTATATGAATATGGTAGCCGTGCGGGGGTATGGCGATTGCTTAAATTATTTAAAAAATATGATATCCCGGTAACGGTTTTTGCCGTGGCTATGGCCTTGGAAAAACACCCTGAAATGGCGGAAGCTTTTCTGGCTCATGGTCATGAAATATGCTCCCACGGTTATCGCTGGATCAATTATCAGAATATCCCCATTGAGGTTGAGCGGGATCATATGAAACGCGCCATAGAGATCATTGAAAAGCTGACCGGAGAAAGACCTCTTGGCTGGTACACGGGCCGGACCAGCCCCAATACAGGCAGGCTTGTGGCACAGGAGGGCGGGTTTTTATATGATGCCGATGATTATAGTGATGATCTGCCCTTTTGGAAGGAAGTGGACGGGAGGTCGCAACTGATTATACCCTACACCCTTGATGTCAATGATATGCGCTTTGCTGCGCCGCAGGGGTTCAATTGCGGTGATCAGTTCTTCACCTACCTGAAAGACAGCTTTGATACCCTATATGAAGAGGGCGGAAAGATGATGTCCGTTGGCCTGCATTGCCGCATTATAGGCAAGCCGGGACGTATTCGTGCCTTGGAGAAGTTTTTGAACTATATCACTGAGAAACCTGATGTCTGGATATGCCGCAGGGTTGATATTGCCCGTCACTGGCATGAACAACACCCTTAAAGGCAGGAAAGCCAATGACAGACACATTAGAGGATTTTATGGAACTTTACGGTGGAATTTACGAACATTCGCCGTGGATCGTAGAAGCGGCTTTTATCCAAGCCCCGTTTGAGAGTGTCGAAAACCTACATGAGCTATTGAAAACAATTGTTAATGCGGCTGATGCTGATTTAAAACTTAAATTGATCTTGGTTCACCCAGATTTAGCCTGTGCGCCGTCCAAAACGTCGGAGTTAACCGCTGCTTCACAGAATGAGCAGAGCGGGGCGGGGTTGAACCAATGCAGTGAACAAGAATATCAGGATTTTCAGGATTTGAACCACCGATACCGGGATAAATTTTCATTTCCCTTTATTGTTGCAGTTAAGGGCTTGCATCGGGCAGAAATTTTGGCCAAATTTAAAGAGCGTATAAATAACGATAAATCACAGGAATTTGAAACAAACCTGAATGAAATTAATAAAATCGCCTATTGGCGGTTGAAGGCACTGGCAGACTGAATATGAAAAGAATAACTAAAAAACCGATCAATCTGGCACAGCCGAGACTTGGGGCTGAAGTATTATATGCCACAGATGATTTTTTTGCACCGAAAGAGAGATTGATACTCCCTTCAAAACCCGTATTCATCGCCGATAAATATGATGATAATGGCAAATGGATGGATGGCTGGGAAAGTCGCCGCAAGCGGGGCGAAGGCTATGATCATTGCATAGTCAGATTGGGAAAAATGGGTGTCATTAACCACATTGATCTGGATACCAGGCACTTTACCGGCAATCACGCACCCGCCGCATCCATCGATGCTTATGTTTCCAGTCAGGATAATTCGGACGAGGTTGAATGGCAGAATATTGTCCCTGTGATCCAGCTAAATGGCGACAGCCACAATATTATTGAAGTCAGTAACGAGCAAGCATGGACCCATCTTCGGCTGAATATTTTTCCAGATGGTGGTGTGGCACGTATGAGGGTCTATGGTAATATTATTATGGACTGGGATGCTCATAACCGGTCAGAGTTGATTGATTTAGCTGCTCTGGAACATGGCGGGCGGCCCATTTATGCCAATGATGAGCATTTTGGTAAGCTGGAAAATATCATAGCGCCGGGCAGGGGTATTAACATGGGCGACGGCTGGGAAACAAGGCGCCGGCGGGAACCGGGCCATGACTGGAGTATACTGAAGCTTGCACACGAGGGTGCCATTGAGGAAATCCTTATCGATACGGCCTTTTTCAAAGGGAACTATCCTGACAGATGCAACCTACAGGCTGCCAACATATCAGAAGCAGATGATCAATTGTTGGTCAGTCAATCGGGGGAATGGGATGTTCTCTTACCAGAACAGAAGTTGCAGATGGATCAGGAACATATTTTTAAAAGTGAAATCAATGATATTGGCCCCATAACCCACATACGTTTGAATATAATACCCGATGGAGGAATAAGCCGGTTGCGTCTGTTTGGCAAAATCACATGAGAAAAGTGAGACTAATAAAACCCACCCCCCTTACCGCCAAAGCTTTTGCCCCATATGGTGATGTGATTGAGCTGCGTGGAGAGCAAAAAAATATCAATAATGGAAATACTGTCCGATATCATGATCTGGCCAAACTTGATCTGATTGCCAAGGGCGGAAAGCCATCCATAAATATTTTCAGAAGCACCCCTCTGGCCCGACCTGTAGTGATTCACCAGATGGAAAGACATCCGCTTTCCAGCCAGTTGTTTTTTCCGTTGGGAGATAAGGCATATCTTGTTGTTGTCGCAGAAAAAGGTGACTTTAATCCAAAGAAAATCCGGGCGTTTCTCGCGCAGTCAAACCAGGGGGTGAATTATCACCCCGGTGTATGGCATCATTATAGCCTGGCCCTATATGAAGTTTCAGATTTTTTGGTCGTTGACCGGCTAGGGCCAGATGAAAGTTATGATGATAATTGTGAAGAAATTTTATTGGGAGATGAGGAACAGGTCTGTGTTGGTTATTAAATAATCTGTATCAGACTTTGGAAGTCCTAGTTTTTATTATTTCCGGCAGCAGGGACAATTTTTTCCATTTGTTCGGCATCTGATAAGGCATTCGATGCAATATCGCTGTCATTCGTATTCATAGCAGTCCAGACAGATGCTATGGCAACCACCCAACCTAATATTGCTCCCACTATCCAAACCATCAGTGAATTGCGCATGGAAAGGCGGCCATTTTCTTTATCTGGTGGAGCAGGTGTGTTGTTAACCATAATTAAACTCAATATTTCAATATGTTATTGACCGAATTAATAGATTACTATTTTATAGTTAATAAAATCTATACTATTTTTTATGTAATTAAAATAATACATAAAATAAGCCATACAAGAATTGTGCCATTATTGAATTATGCATTTAAAACATATGCTTAGTAAAAGTGGGTATATTTATTTTTAAAGAAATAGTGAAATACTGTAAAATATTCCGACAGTTTTATGGCAAATTTTACACTTTTTATGTTTTAGAGTTTGGTTAACCAGTGTTTTTTTTGTCCAGTGCATAGCCCGCAGAGCGTATTGTTCTTATGAGGTCGGGCATATTTTCACTATTGAGCGCTTTTCTAAGACGCCTGATGTGAACATCTACTGTTCTTAATTCTACGTAAATATCATTGCCCCATATATTATCCAGCAACTGCTCACGGGAAAATACCCGACCCGGACTTTCCATGAAATATCTCAGTATTTTAAATTCTGTGGGGCCAAGGTGAATGGGATTGCCGCCGCGAGTAACTTTATGGGTTGTGGCATCTAGAATAAGATCATCAAAGACAAGTGTCTCTCCGGTCAGGGCCGGTCTGATCCGGCGCAGGACGGCATTGATCCGTGCAATCAGTTCTTTTGGTGAGAAGGGCTTGGTCACATAGTCATCCGCACCCGTATCAAGCCCTCTGATCCGGTCACTTTCTTCGGCACGAGCTGTGAGCATGATGATGGGGACATTCTGTGTCGCTTTATTACGGCGGATCCGGCGACATATTTCAATGCCGGAAAGATTGGGTAACATCCAGTCTAGCAAGATCAAATCGGGCGATATTTCTTCTGTGGCGAAAAGTCCTTCTTCGCCGTCACTTTCACAATGGACGATGAAGTCGGCCTTGGACAGGTTATAGCGGATAAGCTCTGTTAAGCTCTGGTCGTCTTCAATCAGCAAAATTTTCGTTTTCATATTCCATCAAATCCTTCATGATAATTATCATCTTGCAGAAGTTTTATTAAACTATTGTGACAGCCCCTAAATGGGGAGTGAAATTGTTACTTTTGTACTGACGTTGATTTCGCTTTCAAAGACGATATGACCCCGGTGACGTTGAATGATATGCTTGACAATGGCAAGCCCAAGGCCGGTT
>DAOWHQ010000219.1:0-4039 GCA_030641355.1 Alphaproteobacteria bacterium | reverse complement strand
GGATAGATATTAATATCGCCCTTGATCTCATCATTGGCCTTGGTACAGGCAAGGGTATTGGTGCCCGCAACATTCATGGCACATGACCCACAGACACCCTCGCGACAGGAGCGGCGGAAGGTCAGTGTCGGGTCGATCTCGTCCTTGATCTTGATCAGGCCATCCAGCACCATCGGGCCGCATTTATCCATATCAACTTCGTAGGTATCAATGCGCGGATTTTCACCGCTCTCTTCATTCCAACGATAGATGTTAAAATTGCGGACGTTGGTTGCTCCGGCGTCTGCTTTATAGGTTTTTCCCTTTTTCACCGTGGAATTTGCGGGAAGTCTAAATTCAGCCATATCTTAATACACCCGTGCTTTAGGTTTGATATAATCAATTTCATCGGTCAATGTATAGTCATGAACCGGGCGATAGGTGATATCCACCTTGCCGTCGACAAGACATGCGATGGTATGTTTCATCCACTCATCATCATTACGGTCCGGATAATCTTCCCGTGCGTGCGCCCCACGGCTCTCATGCCGGTTGGCGGCACAATGCATCGTAGTCACCGCGTGCATCAGCAGGTTTTCAAGCTCCATAGTCTCGATAAGATCGCTGTTCCAGATCAGGGAACGATCGGATGTTTTAACATCTGCCATCATGGCATAAATCTCGTCAATGCCCGCAACACCCTTATCCATAGTGTCCTGCTGACGGAATACCGCGCAGTGGCTCTGCATCATGCGCTGCATCTTGTCGCGGATTTCTGCGGTTGTTGTTTTGCCATCGGCAGTACGGTATTTTTCCAACCGTCCCAAGGCCAGATCAGCATGATCATCGGGCAAGGCTGTGTGTGCTGTCATGGGTTTGACAACTTCCGCCACCCGATGCGCCGCCGCCCGACCAAAGACCACAAGGTCGATCAGGCTGTTGGAGCCAAGACGATTAGCACCATGAACCGACACACAGGCCGCTTCACCCACCGCCATCAGGCCGGTAACGATCCGGTCCGGATCATCATCTGCCGGATTAAGCACTTCACCGTGATAATTACACGGAATACCGCCCATGTTATAATGGGCCGTGGGGACCACTGGAATTGGTTCTTTGGTCACATCAACACCGGCAAAAATCCGTGCTGATTCTGAAATCCCCGGCAGGCGCTCTGCCAGCATTTCCGGCGACAGATGATCCAGATGCAGGAAGATATGATCTTTATGTTCGCCGACGCCGCGCCCTTCTCTGATCTCCAGAGACATGGCCCGGCTGACTACATCGCGGGAGGCTAAGTCTTTGGCAGATGGGGCGTAGCGTTCCATGAAACGCTCCCCTTCGGAATTCACGAGGTATCCGCCTTCGCCGCGCGCACCTTCGGTAATCAATACGCCTGCGCCATAAACGCCGGTCGGATGGAACTGAACAAATTCGAGGTCTTGTAATGGCAATCCTGCGCGCTGAACCATACCGCCGCCGTCGCCGGTACAGGTATGGGCCGAGGTTGCCGAGAAGTAGGTGCGGTTATAACCGCCCGTGGCCAGAACTGTCATATGGGAGCGGAAACGGTGCAATTTGCCCGTATTCATATCCAGACAGATCACGCCGCGACATTCACCGTCCACCATGATCAGGTCAATGGCGAAAAATTCCACGTAAAAATCAGTGTCATACTTCAAAGACTGCTGATAGAGCGAATGAAGCATCGCGTGTCCGGTCCGGTCTGCTGCCGCACAGGTTCGCAAGGCCGGATCGCCTTCGCCGAATTCCGTGGTCATGCCGCCAAAGGCGCGCTGATAAATCTTGCCCTCTTCGGTGCGCGAGAAAGGCACGCCCGTATGCTCCAGTTCATAAACCGCATCGGGAGCCTGACGCACCATATATTCGATGGCGTCCTGATCGCCGAGCCAGTCGGAGCCTTTGACCGTGTCATACATATGCCACTGCCATTTATCTTCACCCATGTTACCAAGAGAGGCCGCGATGCCACCCTGCGCCGCTACCGTGTGGGAACGGGTGGGAAATACTTTGGAAATGCACGCGGTTTTCAGACCCGATTCGGCAATGCCCATGGCGGCCCGAAGACCTGCGCCACCGGCTCCGATCACTATGGCGTCATAAACGTGATCAATTAATTCATATGTCTTGCTCATTTCACTCAAGCCTTACAATGCAATTTTTAAAACGGAAAAAATGGATGCTACCGCAATGGCTGTGCATCCAAACAATATAGTAAACTGAAGAAAGACTTTCATGCCGCCACCGGTGACATAATCTTCAACAACTGCCTGCAGGCCGAGGCGCAGATGATATAGTCCTATGACAATATACATAAGCATCAGGGTTGCGGAGACGGGCGAGGCCAGCCATGTTCTGACGGTAAAATAGTCGGCACTTGTCATCTGTACCAGCGAGGCTACAAACCAGATGGTCAGCGGGACCAAGGCCACGGCGGCAATCTTCTGCATCCACCAATGCTCAGTGCCACTTTTGGCAGAGCCGAGGCCACGTACTTTACTGATTGGGGTATTCATACTCATGGTCGTTCTCCCTATATCAAACCGTAACCGATGACCCAGGACAGGGCAGTCAAAACCGCCGTACCCAGAAAAACCAGCATATTGGTTCGGGCGGTGATCTCAATCTCAAACCCCATACCCATATCCCAGAATAAATGCCGGATGCCATTGCACATATGCAGCATCAACGACAGGGTGAAACCCATCAGGACAGCTTTGCCAAGAATGGTGTTCATGCAATATTGAAACTGCTGGTAAGCGTCCGGGCCAGAGGCAAGGGCGATCAGCCACCAAGCCAGTAATAATGTGCCGCCACCAAGGGCAACGCCCGAAACCCGATGCAATATGGACAAAGCCATATGCGGGCCCCATTTATATATCTGGAGATGCGGCGAGGTTGGCCGCTTTGTGGTTGACATATACTCTTCCCTCTTCATAAATTGCGCGAGATAACTTTTCCTGCGCCCCAATACCACTGTTCTTAAAACGATTGTCCCCCTAGGGCAAGGACTAGATTGAAATAATTTTAGGCATAAGAAGCCAAATATCCAAATCCAGCAAAACCGCAGGATCATATTGCCCATCATCGCTTTTATACGTAAAATCACCCGGCGGCTTGTCTTTCAATGCCACCAATCGGCATCTGAGCGCCGCCACATCATCCCGCATGGACTCTGGGCCTCTGATCTCAGCCTTACCTAATATTTCTGACCAGGCATAAACCGTATCACCTGCTATGCAGGGATTCACATGGCGACCAGCATTGATGGCGAGTAGATTCTGGGCATTGCCAAGACCATTGAAGCTCAAGGCCCGCGCCAGAGAGATCACATGACCGCCATAAACAATCCGTTCGCCCAGCCGCCCGTCTTTCATGGCATACAGGTTAAAATGCACTTTCGCCGTATTCTGATAAAGCCGCGTGGCGAGCATATGGTCGGCGGCCTCAATGGTCATGCCGTCCACATGGCTGATTTTTTCACCTATCTCATAATCCTCCCAGCAGTAACGGGAACCTGAGAGAGTGCAATCATAATTCTGGTAATTCAACCCCTCCGGCAAGGTCAAATTTTCGACAGCGACAGTAGGGGGCAATTCCGGTATTACCGTTTCCGGTGCATCGCTCGCGGCATCGTATTTGTTCACCATGACCCAACGGACATATTCCAATACTTGCTTGCCATGCTGGTTAATGCCACGCGTTCTCACATAAACATTACCCGTCCGGCCATTTGAGTTTTCTTTCAGGCCGATTACCTCGCTGATGGCACTGACCGTATCGCCCGGATAGACCGATGCGAGAAAGCGGCAATCGGCATAGCCCAGATTGGCCACAGCATTGATGGAAATATCGGGAACGGTCTTGCCAAAGACAATATGAAACACCAGCAGATCATCCACAGGCGCACGGGTGAGGCCGGACTGCGCAGCAAAAGCATCCGAAGACTGTAGAGCAAAGCGCATACCATAAAGTGCTGAATAGAGACTGACATCGCCCGCCGTGATCGTGCGCGGTGTGGCATGGTGGATCACCTGTC
>DAOWHQ010000117.1:0-7701 GCA_030641355.1 Alphaproteobacteria bacterium | reverse complement strand
TGGCAAAGGCTCTCGAGCTTGTGGGGGATGAAAAGCTCACATGGACCGACCTTGAAGCCGGAGAACTCATTGCCAACCCAGAAGAACTGTTGGGCGATGCGGTGTTGGCCCGCAAGGATATTCCCACCAGCTATCATCTGTCTGTGGTGGTCGATGACCATCTGCAAAATATCAGCCATGTGATAAGGGGCAAAGACTTGTTCCATGCCACACATCTGCACAAATTATTACAATTTCTACTAGGCTATGATACGCCCATATATTTGCATCATGATCTGCTAACCGATGAGAATGGATGGCGCTATGCCAAGCGGGACAATAGCAAAACTTTGCGTTCCATGCGTGAAAATGGCGAAGAAATTAAACTATAATTACTTCTTATCTGCATCCCGTTTTTTTACAGCAGCTTTGTTTAGGTCGGAGACTGCGACCCATGCCTCATTAGGCACAAGAACGCTCATGGAATAATGGGCGATTTTCCAGCCCTCACCCTGTTTTAATAAAACACCGGTTCCGCGAAATAATCCCCATTTTTCGGATTCTGTGATCTCATCAAACCACGCCACATTATTATCCGGTGAAAAGGCAACATTGCGTTCAATGGCTTTATAGGCCCAGCCAGTGCCTTCCTTGAACCGTTCCGCCACATATGCCCTGAAATCAGGATTTAAAGGCCAGCGTTCCCAGTCATCGGTACCCATAAAAACACCGTCTTTGGTGAAATACCCAAGGTAGCGTTTCTCGTCTGCTTTTGCCGCCGCATCATGGAAGCCATCCATAAGCGCGTTAATTTCAGCTTTATCATCAGATGCCATTGCGGGTGCCTCCCCCATAATAAAAATAAAAGAAATCAGACATATTATCCATTTCATTATAGTTCTTCCTTTTCCGCCTTTTTCGCCACGATCCAGAATATCAGGTTTGGACATATTCTTTTGATCCACAGCCCCATTCTTTCTTCCAGTTTTGAAACCACAATTTCTTTTTTACCCTTAGCCAACCCCCGAACCATAATTTTTGCGGCTTTGGTCACATCCATGCCCGTTTTAATATATTCTTCCATGATATTATGACGGCTGCCATCGCCGCTCAGAGCATTTTCAGATATGGCGGTTTTTATAAAACCCGGCGTGATGCAGGTGACTTTAATATTATGGGGGCGTACTTCTGTTCTAAGGGCATCAAAGAAACCCATCATGGCGTGCTTAACCGCACAATAGCCCGTCCTGAAGGCCACACCGATTTTACCGGCAACACTTGCTGTTACAGCTATATGTCCGCTTTTCTGATCTATCATTATGGGTAATACCTGCTTGGTGAGGGCTATCTGTCCAAAAACATCAACTTCGAACAATTTTCGGTATGTGCTCATCTCCGTATCAACGCAATATGACCGTTGTCCGACACCTGCATTATTAAGTAACAGATCAATACGTCCGTAATAATCCATCACCTGTTTCACCACAATGGGCAGGCTGTCTTCCGCTGTCACATCAAAGGGTAAAATCAGCACATCTTTGGAATCAATATTCTTTGCAACCCGCAAAAGCTCATCTTCGCGCCGCGCAGAAAGCACCAGCTTGGCACCTGCACGGGCCATTTCATAGGCCACGGCTTCCCCGATACCCGACGAGGCCCCCGTAATCCAAACCACTTTATCCTGAAACATACATTCCTCCCATTTCTATAGTTGCACTATAGGTGAAATGAGAGGAAGCTCAACCTAATAAGGGTAACTGTTGTGGCGACGACCTACCACAGCGGCAATGTCTGCCATAATATCAGTCATCTGATAATCTTTCGGCGTATAAATACGGGTCACACCCATATCCAATAGCGTCTGTTCGTCCTCTTTAGGTATAATCCCACCGACCACAACGGGAACGGCCCCTAACCCGGCTTCTTCCATCAATGCCATGACTTGGGCGACCAAAGGAATATGGGAGCCGGACAGGATCGACAGCCCCACACCGTGAACTTTATTGGCAAGAGCAGAGGATACAATCTCATCAGGGGTCAGACGGATACCGTCATAGAAAACTTCCATCCCCGCCTGTGCGGCACGGACGGCAATCTGCTCTGCCCCGTTGGAATGTCCATCAAGGCCCGGCTTGCCCACCAGAAAGCGTAATTGCCCACCAAGCGTTTTGGATATTTCACCGACTTTTTGTCTGATTTCCGCGAATTTATCATCATCCACCTGTGCAGTCACACCTGTTGGTGCGCGATATTCACCGAACACTTCTCGTAAAGCCTGCCCCCATTCGCCGGTGGTAACACCCGCCTTCGCCGCCGCGATGCTCGGTTCCATGATATTACGATCAGAAGACGCTGCTTGCTTAAGATCAGCAAGGGCCTTTTTCACGGCATTATCATCTCTTCTCTCCCGCCATTCATTAAGACGTGCGATCTGTTCAGTCTCTGCCTGCGGATCAACGGTCATGATACCACCATCCTCATCGGACATAAGCGGTGATGGGGCGGTTTCCAGAAACTTATTAACCCCAACAACGATCTGTTCTCCGCTTTCGATGGCCTGAATACGCTTACTGTTAGATTCTACCAGTAAGTTTTTCATATAAGCACTTTCCACCGCCGCGATTGCACCACCCATATCCTCAATGCGCTTGATTTCTGCGCGTGTCTCAGTTTTCAGGCTCTCAACCTTTTCATCCATCACAACCGAACCATCAAACAGATCACCATATTCAAGCAGATCGGTTTCCATAGCCATAATCTGTTGCAGGCGCAGTGACCATTGCTGATCCCACGGGCGGGGAAGCCCCAGGGCCTCGTTCCATGCGGGAAGCTGTACGGCGCGCGCTCTGGCTTTTTTGCTGAGCACCACGGCGAGCATTTCTATCATAATCCGATAAACATTATTTTCCGGCTGCTGTTCGGTCAGCCCCAATGAATTCACCTGTACCCCATATCGGAAGCGGCGGTATTTTGGATCTTGCACACCATATCGTTCCAAGGTGATCTCATCCCACAATTCCACAAAGGCACGCATCTTGGCAATTTCAGTTACAAAGCGCAGCCCCGCATTTACGAAAAAACTGATCCGGCCAACGACCTTGGGGAAATCCTCTTCCGCTACCTGTCCGCCAGCTTTGATGGCATCCAGAACCGCAATGGATGTCGCAAGTGCAAAGGCCAGTTCCTGTGTCGGGGTCGCGCCCGCTTCCTGTAAGTGATAGCTACAGACATTAGTCGGGTTCCAGCGCGGAATTTCCTTGTAAGTAAAGCTGATCACATCGGTAATCAGACGCATACTGGGTTCCGGCGGAAAAATATAAGTTCCGCGACTGAGATATTCCTTGATGATGTCATTCTGCACCGTGCCGGATAGTTTCGTGCGATCTACGCCCTGTGCCTCTGCCGCCGCCACATAGAGCGCCAGCAACCAAGGGGACGGTGCATTGATAGTCATGGAGGTATTCATCTGTTCCAGCGGGATGTCCTTGAACAGGGTCTGCATATCGCCCAGATGACAGATCGGCACACCAACCTTGCCCACCTCACCGCGCGCAAGCACATGATCGCTGTCATATCCGGTTTGGGTCGGCAGGTCGAAGGCAACGGAAAGTCCCGTCTGCCCCTTTGTCAGATTTGTACGGTAAAGTTCATTTGAAGCCGCCGCAGACGAGTGACCGGAATAGGTCCGGAATAGCCACGGCCGATCTTTTTCTGGCCTTTTCGAGACTGACATAAATAATAACTCCCGTAACAAATGACTTTAAACTGCTGATTTCAATTAAATAAATTATAACCTTAAAATAAAATATAATTACCCTCTGGACCTTTTTTAAGAAATAATATAATTATTATTGCAGTGCAACATAAATTTTATAATACTGCAAGTTATTTTAGTTTTGGAAGTATGAGGAACAAAATGTCAAAATCAGATGAAAGTGAACAGACCGAACTTAACTCACTCGAAGGCAAATTCGAAATAAAAGATTTGTATGACGTTGGTGAAATCCCCCCCATTGGCCATGTGCCCGCTAAAATGCACGCCTGGGTCATTCGCCGCGACCGCCACGGCCCACCAGAGGAGGCCATGCAGAAGGAAGTTATTGATGTGCCGGAAATTGAATCAGATGAAGTGCTGATTCTGGTCATGGCCGCAGGGGTCAATTACAACGGCATCTGGGCTGGACTTGGCATTCCTATATCCATGTTTGATGTTCATAAAGCTGACTATCATGTGGCAGGTTCTGATGCTTCCGGCATCGTTTATAAAGTCGGACGGCGCGTAAAACGATTTAAAGTGGGTGATGAAGTTGTTGTTCATTGTAATCAGGATGATGGCGATGATGAGGAATGCAACGGCGGTGATCCCATGAATAGCCCATCCCAGAAAATCTGGGGTTATGAGACACCGGACGGTTCCTTCTCTCAATTTTGTAAGGTTCAGGCCCGCCAGCTAATGCCGCGCCCAAAGCATCTCACTTGGGAAGAAAGCGCCTGCTACACCCTCACATTAGCCACAGCCTACCGCATGTTGTTCGGCCATCGGCCCCACATCCTGCGTCCGGGACATAATGTCTTGGTCTGGGGTGCTTCGGGTGGCCTTGGTTCTATGGCTGTGCAATTGATTGCGGCTGCGGGTGCCCATGCCATCGGCGTAATTTCCAACGAAAATAAGCGTGAGTTTGTCATGTCTCTGGGGGCCAAAGGGGTCGTCAACCGCAAGGATTATGATTGCTGGGGGCAATTGCCACCAGTGGAAGATGCGGAAGTTTACGGCGTTTATAACAAAAAAGTACGCAAGTTCGGCAAAGCCATCTGGGATATTACCGGCAAAGGCAATGATGTTGACTTTGTGTTTGAGCATCCCGGCGAATCCACTTTTCCGGTATCCTGTTTTGTGGTCAAGCGTGGCGGCATGGTGGTATTCTGTGCAGGAACCACGGGCTATAATCTGACCTTTGATGCACGATTTGTCTGGATGCGACAAAAACGAATCCAAGGCAGTCACTTTGCCAATCTGAAACAGGCATCACAGGCCAATCAGTTGGTAGTTGAACGGCGCATTGACCCGTGTATGTCGGAAGTATTTTCATGGGATGATATCCCCCGCTCCCATACCAAAATGTGGAAAAACAAACATAAACCGGGCAACATGGCGGTTCTGGTGAGTGCCAAAATCCCTGGCCTTCATACCTTTGAAGATTGTGTCGAGGCGGGGAATAACGGATGACCCTGTTCAAAGATTGTGCCGCAGCCGTTGAGGCCGCCAGTATTTACGCTGATGCTGCAAAGGCTAGTCTGCAACAACATCTGATGAAAGATGGCAGGCTTGACCGCGCGTTGATGGAAAAACATCAATATGCCTGTCACGGATTTTCATGGCTGTCCACCTATGTAGAAGCCCTGCGCCAGACATTAAACTGGGCTATGGCACTGGATGAAGAAGGCGATTTCACTGAATTGGAAGAATTAATCGTCCGTATTGGGTTTGGTGAATATCTCTATCAAATGTGGGGTGGAATCCCCATGAGCCAGAACGAATTTGTCCGCCCTGACGATATGTGGATTAACGCTGATGATGTCCATGCCTTTTATACGCCTGAGGTCCAGGCATTAATTGCGGGCGGCAACACACCGGAAAACCGTGAAAAACTCGCCAGACTTATTGAACATAGTGTCGATACGGGTGCCTTTGGTAATCTTGGGCTGGATGAAACCTTTAGCATGATACGGGATCAGTTCCGCCGTTTTGCTGACGAAGAAGTGATGCCCTATGCCCACGAATGGCATTTGAAGGATGAATATATCCCCATGGAAATCATCGACAAGATGAGCGAAATGGGCGTGTTCGGCCTGACCATCCCAGAAAAATATGATGGTTTGGAACTGGGAAAAACCAGTATGTGCATCGTGTCTGAGGAACTCTCTCGCGGTTATATCGGCGTTGGCTCCCTTGGAACCCGATCCGAAATTGCCGCTGAACTTATCATGGGCGGCGGAACAGAAGAGCAAAAGAAAAAATGGCTGCCAAAGATTGCTTCGGGTGAAATATTACCGACCGCTGTCTTTACCGAACCAAATGTTGGTTCCGACCTTGGGTCACTGAAAACCCGCGCGGTGAAGGACGGCGATACTTATCGCATCACAGGTAATAAAACATGGATCACCCATGCGGCCCGCGCCGATGTCATGACGTTGCTCGCCCGCACTAATCCGGATCAACCGGGCTATAAAGGTTTGAGTATGTTCCTCGCTGAAAAAAAGCGCGGCGATGATGACAACCCCTTCCCGACAGAAGGCATGACCGGCGGGGAGATCGAAGTTCTCGGCTATCGCGGCATGAAAGAATTCGAGCTTGGCTTTGACGGTTTTGAAGTAAAAGCGGAAAATCTGCTGGGCGGTGAAGAAGGAAACGGCTTCAAACAATTGATGACCACCTTTGAAAGCGCACGAATTCAGACCGCGGCCCGTGCGCTCGGCGTTGCCCAAAGCGCCCTTGAACTAGGTCTTCGATATGCTACAGAGCGTGTCCAGTTCGGAAAACCGATCTTTGACTTCCCTCGCGTTCACGGAAAAATTGCCCTCGCCGCCGTGGAAATAATGATGACCCGACAGCTGACCTATTTCGCAGCCCGCCGTAAGGATGAGGATAAACGCTGTGATCTGGAAGCGGGAATGGCCAAGTTGCTTGGTGCACGTGTAGCATGGAGCACCGCTGACAATGCCTTACAAATTCACGGGGGCAATGGTTATGCGCTGGAGTATCAAATCAGCCGGGTTTTATGCGATGCCAGAATTCTGAATATTTTCGAAGGCGCCGCAGAAATTCAGGCCGATGTTATTGCCAGACGACTATTATCGTAATAAATAGTTGAAGTTTCGATTATTATCGAAGTTTTTTTTAAAAAAACAAAATAATATTTGGAAAAATCGGATTTTTGGTATAGATATTGGGCGTAGGAATTATCCCCGTCAGAACTTATGTTCTGACAATTTAACTGACCGCCGGAACTTATGTTCCGTGCGGTCATTTTTTTCCTCGCCCTAAAATTTCATTCCCACGCCCATATAGAGTGACCGTGGTTTACCGGGAAAATACCGCTCGTCTGTGAAAGTCGTCCAGTCGGCACGTTCGGCATATCTCACGTTTGTAAGGTTGGTCACCCTCAGGAAAAATTCGGTTCTATTTGTGATCTGTATTCTACTGCGCAGGTTCAGATAATCATGGCCTTCATATTTACGCAGGTTTTCCGGATCAAGAAAATAGGCTCCCATATGTACCCATTCCAGTTCCGCTTTAATGGAATCGGTTGGTTGCCATGCAAGCTGCAGACTTCCAAAATTTCGCGGCGCGGTATCAACATCATTGCCATTTAAATTTACACCACCACTGATGAGATCAAACTTGTAACGGTGACGGGCAAAGCTCGCATTGCCCCTAACGCTAATCTTTTCGGTTATATCCATCTTTACCATCACATCGGCCCCAATATGATCAGATTTTCCGTTATCTACATTAAAAAATGACGAGTCCCGAAAGATGTAATCATCCTTTTTCATGGCATAAAAGGAGATATTATACGTGATGACATCCTGTTTTCCCCTAAAGCCAAAATCTATGCTTTTCAGGCTGACTTTATCCAGATCAGCGACCTGCTGTGCCCGTTGTAGCCGATATAGTTCTGTTGCTTGAGGGGCGCGGAAGCTGTGACTTAAATTCAGGTA
>DAOWHQ010000031.1:0-6457 GCA_030641355.1 Alphaproteobacteria bacterium | reverse complement strand
AGCAGAAGATTTTGCGAACTGCTTTTACCGGAAAGATGTTTGCCCTCAAGAGCATTGGTTAGTTCCTGTAGCTTTGCCTTCCTTTCCAGCAGGATCAGGTCGTGATGTTTTGTGAATAGTAAGTGAAGCCATAAGCGCCGCACTTTCCGAATGATGAGAAGCTGTTCAGCCGTGGCCTGATGCTCGAACATTTCGCCGGTGTCCTGCCCCCGTTCACGGATCAGGCGTCGCCTTGTGCCGCTTGGTATTTCCTGATGCAGGCCCAGTTTAATATGTGACATGGGCTCACGATTGAAATCAAAACTGCTGGCAGGAAAATTTACCAGCCCCAGTTTGATTTTCGGGTCGGGCAGGGCGCTCTCGGACTGTGAAGCGGCGCGGATGCTTTCGGCCCGTGCCAAGCTGGCAATGATGGCCGGTTCATCACGCGAGATGGATAAATTTACCGCCTCGGCCAGTGATATCCCTTGGTCTTGGGCTTGTGTTATTGACGTTAGAGCGAGCAATGATAGTGTCATTGCACATAAATAGTGAAAAAAGGACATGAAAGAAATCCCAAAATAAATCATAAATTTGACCGGCTTCACTTGAAAGCAAGGGGGGGTGATTAAACTTATGGGATTAGGCTTGGGGGGGCGGTGAAGGTCGCTTCAGGTCAACACCAATAAGATGATTTATAAATCGATCTGCGTGTGATTGCTTGCGTTTTTCCAGTGATGAGCTTGGCAAATTGGCAATTGCCATGGACAGGCTCATACATGAATAGTCACAATCACCTGTATCACAACATGAATTATCAGCGGATGAATGATCCGCCATATCATCATCGCAATGCTCAACAGAAGCATCAGACGCCATCATATGAGAAGAAACCATCGTTATGTCAGGAGCAGCGTGTGCCATCATCGGCAGGCCATAGATCATAACCGCAAAACACATAATGAGCGTGCGCAGGTTTGATATTATTTTGATCCAGTTTCTTGTCATAACGGGACAAATAGTCCTTATTGCACTGCAAAAGTCAAGGAAATTTTCTTAATCCAGATTGCTTATAATGTTTGCTGCCCGTCGCGCGGTTAATATACAACCCGAAAGAAATGTACCTTCCAGTGACCGTTTTCCTGATGCACCGCCCCCGCCAAATCCTGAAGCTTCGCCAATGGCATAAAGATTTTTGATCGGGTTACCATCGGCCTTCAGTACTGCACAATCAAGATTGGTCTGGATGCCACCCAAAGTCTTACGGGTGATCAGATGGGAGCGGATGGCGAGCAAAGGTCCGGCTTTTGGGTCCAGAATAGGTTGAAATTTACAGGTTCTAATCTTGTCACCGGCCCATGCCCGAAGTTGGGCCAGCCGTCTTATCTGATCATCATTATGCTGTTTCGGACCACGGGAGAGGCGATCATCATATTGGTTGATTTGTTGTTCCAAATCCAAGGCTGATATATAATCCTTACCCGTTAGAATATTCATTTTATGGGTCAAATCGACCAGATTATCGGCCACAATAAAGTCATCGCTCTCCGCGACCATCTGGCGCACCAGCCCGTCATCGGCTAACAGAATTTTTATCACCATTTTGACTAATTTCCGGTCTCTTAAATCCGGGTTATGAGCTGCGCCCGAAATGGCCAGTTCGCGGCTGGCTATTTTCCAGTTCATCACATGCCAGGTCCACGGCTTCTCCTGCGCCGCCACCTGCTGACACAGATAATGGGTGTCAAATCCAGTTATCAGGGGCTGTGGGCCTATGCGCTGTCCTTTATGATCCAGCCATAGCGATGATCGCGTCGGCACCAGACTAAGCCCGTGATTGTCAAAATCAGGCTGCGGGTGAGCAATGCCGGCGGCATAATTCCACATTTTATCCAGATGGGTAACCTGCCCGCCCAATGTCTTCACCTGATCATGCATATGACCATCAGCCGAGGGGTGACAGCCATTGAGTATCTTGTCGGGGGGGTGGCCAGTAGTGCGGGGCCAGTTTTGAATGACTTTATCAAGATTACCACCAATGCCGCCCGTGGCAATGATGGTAATACCAGCTTTGAGGGTAAATGACAGATCAGATGTTAAGTCCTGGCCCTCAAATCCGGTTATCTGCTCACCTTCCACCGTTAGGTCACTAACCTGATGATTGAACAAAAGGGTCAGACGTCCGTCTTTTTCTCTCAGCCGTTTTATCAGAACTTCCATGAGATATTGGGCGGTGCCTAAAAGAATATGATAGCGGGGGACGCTGTTTCCGGGTTGGTATAACCCTCTTTCCACCCATTGAACAGCGGGGAGAAATTTAACGCCTAGGCTCCTGATCCAGTCATGGACCTGTGAAGTAACATTTTCCACATAATATTTTGCCCAGAATTTAGGCCAGTGATCCCCTTCGTTAAATTCAGCAAAATTACACCAGTCGCTAAGGGCAAGAGCAGTACTGTCATTGATACCTGATTTCCTTTGCAATGGCGTATCCACAAACATCATGCCGCCAAAAGCGCCCTTTGCCAGACCACCAAATTTTTGTTCGTCTTGAGCATCTATGATTGTGATATGGCGTTGCTCGCCACGCTCTAACAGTTCCAGAGCCAAGGTGATTCCGGCAATGCCGCCGCCGATGATGGCAATATCACTATTATATTCTTTGAGGCTTGCCATATTCAGATCGTCCCCTTTCAAGTATCTTGTAACGTGACAAGATACGTCATATGTCTTTAAAAAGAAATTCTAAAGGAAGTTTCACGGATATTTCAATGAATATTGCGGAATTGCTACAGGTATGCCCACCCTTTGGAGAGCGGTTTCTCGCTTATATAACGTCTGAATTGAAGAAATAGCCTAATCATGTTATAATTCTATTCGAGGGGTAGGATGTGGTTAGGTTATTTTAGATGCCCGTTCTGCTAAAAACATATCTTATTTCTGCTATACTGTTAGCGGTTATCCTTGGCGGATGTAGCAGTGTAAGTATACAAACCCCGTTTTATTCGACGGCGGTGATAACCCGTGCAGATCTGCTGACGGGTGAAATTCTGTATGGGGATCAGGCAGAAAATATAGTTTTTCCTGATGATCATGTCATGGAAATCAATGATGAAATGCGTGCGTATCTACAAAGATATGTTCCCCGTAGCTATCCAGAAAATACCCGTGCCAAGGTACTTGCCAAAATGATATTTGGTAAAGGGGCATTGGGTATGGAATATAATGCGTCAAAGACTCATACGGCATGGGATGCTTTCCGAAAATCAGAAGGGAATTGCCTTGCATTCAGTTATTTATTCATCGTACTGGCCAGAGAACGCGGGCTGAAAGTAAGTTTTCAGGAAGTTAAAATTCCCACGCAATGGAGCGGGGGCGGGGATGAGCTATATCACATAAGTCGCCATGTGAATGTTCGTATAGAAATGAGTAAATCTAAAGATTATATTTTTGATATTGATAGAATTAGTTTAAAATCTCATTATCCAATGTGGAAAATTTCAGATAAACATGCCATAGCACTTTATTACAGCAACAAGGGTGCGGAGTATATGTTTGCATCAGATTTCGACAATGCCTTTCGCTATTTGGTTAAGGCATTGACGCTAGAGGCCAGAGATGCCGCAATCTGGTCTAATCTTGGCGTATTGTATCGTATGAATGGCATATATGATTACGCGGAGAAGGCCTATTTTATTGCTCTGAAATATGACGGCAAGCAGAAATCCGTTTTAGGAAACCTGAGTGTTCTGTACGAGCATATGGGGGAACAGGAAAAAGCTAAATATTATTCTGCCCTTATCAGAAAACATCAAATGGAAAATCCTTACTATAGGTATTCTCAGGCGTTGGACGCCTTTGAGCTAGGAAATTATTCATTGTCTCTCTATCACTTGAAAGTAGCGGTGAAAATTCAACGGTTTGAGTATAAATTTCATGATCTGCTCGGCAATGTTTATGCGAAACTTGGTGACGAAACCCGGGCAAATAATGCTTGGGGTAAAGCAAAAAAGTTGCAATATTCTCAATGATTTACCTTGCAGGTGCTTGAACTTAAATAAAGATAAATGTTGTATTAAAGAATGACAACTCTTGAAGATGATATAAGGGCCATAGTTAATGTCAGATGAGATGAAGAACCTTTTTTGCCTCCCTAAGGACGCGCGCGGCAAGATGCCTGATCCACCAATTAATCTTTATGAACATCTGCCTTTTCAGATCGGAAGGTTGACCAACCTGATCCGTAGGGTGACAACGGATGTTTATGTGCGTCAAAGTGGCGTATCCTCCCGTGAATGGCGTGTGTTGGCTATGCTTGGTTGCAAGGGGGCGATGATGCCAGCGCAGGTGGCGGAAGAATGTGGCATGGACCGGGCCACAATAACCAGAGCCGTTGTTAATCTTGAAAAGCTGGGCTATGTTTTTACGGGTGGGGATGATGCCGATAAAAGGCGCAAGGTCATATATCTGACCGGTAAAGGGGTTGAATTCTGTGATGAAATTCGTCCGATGATGGACGCGGGCGGGCTTGAACTAAAGGCTGTTTTAAGCAAGACAGAACTGAAATATTATTATCAGATCATGGAAAAACTCCAGAAAAAAACCCAACAGATGTTGTCAGAACTTTAGGGGTTATTTTATTGTCACTATTATATTCTGTTATATTTATGCACACCATCATGAGGGCAAGGGCTGGAAAGCTTACTTTCAGTATTGGCTGGTATCGTGATCTATGTGGTTGGCGGGATTGTGACATCTGTGGTTTATAGAAAAGAAGGCTAGTCCTCATGCCCCTTTTCCATTTCAACCTTATAGAGGATTTGCTGCTTTATTTTAGTCCATTGATTATTGGCATTTTTCAGATTTTGCGCACGGTTTTCCTGCCAAAGTGTCCGAGTCTGACCGGAGTAAAAAAGATAGAGCTTATCCCCTATGGTTTCCCATAGTTCAGGAGTAGCGGGTTGAGCCGCGCCGCTTACAGGCATGCCATAAGGGTCATATCCGCCAAATTGTGGGGCATATTTTTCAGGATCATCGGAGAAAGACTGCCGATTTTCCAGACTGGTGAAATACCAGATTGATCCGGACCATGTAACCTGAAAATTGTGGCTTCCTTTTTGCGCTACCCCTATCGTATGATAGGCTACAGTATCAAACCCTTCAATGGCAATGCCATCTGCGCTCTGGTTTGTCACGGCCACAGGCTGATACCCCTGATAGGTGAGATAAAATGAGATGCCCCCGCCAATCAACAGGACTAATGTGGAAATCAACATCATTAATTTGGTGAAATTATTCATGAATTTATGTCTCTTTTATTGATTCGAAGGTTTCACCACCCGTAATCAGATATTCGTCCTCTTCCGGGGTTGACGTGCGACCAAGGACAGCATTTCGGTGAGGAAACCGCCCAAACTTTTGAATGATGGCATGATGACGGACAGCATAATCTATATGGTCGGCAAGCTCAGTACGCTGCTCAAACAGGCTGACACATAATTCCTGATCCTTAATGCCTTCGCTATGCTCAAGGGGAATATAGGTGAAGGATTTTTTGATATCGGACATTTTCAGATCAAGCCCACGGGCCAGCGCCATTGTGCAGAGAGACAAGGCGAGAGCATCTGTCTCAAAAGCCTGTGCGCTGTCCCGAAACATATTGCGGGGCATTTGGTCGAAAAGGATGATCGCGGCTAAAATCTGCTCGCCGGAGAGGTCCATATTATCTAAATCACGGTCTTTGAAATAGAAATACTGGTCTGAGAATTTATTGATGATTTCCTGATCAACCTGATCAGACTGAACAAACCAATCCTGCGGTTTTAAGTGATCAAACCAGAAATCACTGACCTGTATTAGTTGGTCGTTTTCTTCGCTGGTTATCATCTGAATCAGCGGGTAGGAACCGGTGTTTCTCCCCGGTAATCATAAAAGCCACGGCCTACTTTTCGTCCGATCCATCCGGCTTCCACATATTTTACCAGTAGTGGGCATGGGCGGTATTTGGTATCGGCCAGCCCCTCATAAAGCACCTGCATGATTGATAGACAGGTATCAAGTCCGATAAAGTCTGCGAGTTGCAATGGCCCCATAGGGTGATTGGCGCCAAGGCGCATGGCTTTGTCAATGGATTCGACTGAACCAACCCCTTCATAAAGCGTATAGATAGCCTCATTGATCATGGGCAGTAAGAGCCGGTTGACAATAAAGGCCGGAAAATCTTCTGAATTAGCAGATATTTTACCGATTTTCTTAATGAATGTTTCGGCAACCTGATAAGTTTCTTCGCTTGTGGCGATACCCCGGATCAATTCAACCAGTTTCATGACAGGAACCGGATTCATAAAATGAAGCCCGATGAATTTTTCCGGTCGGTCCGTGGTGGAGGCCAGTCGCGTAATGGAAATGGAGGATGTATTAGTCGCGAGGATAGCATCTGCTTTCAGTATGGGGCAGAGATCCTGAAAAATGGCAATTT
>DAOWHQ010000040.1:0-16156 GCA_030641355.1 Alphaproteobacteria bacterium | reverse complement strand
TTCTGGACAAATCATTCGGCGCCCCGCGCATCACCAAAGACGGTGTTTCCGTTGCCAAAGAAATCGAACTTTCTGACAAGTTTGAAAATATGGGCGCACAGATGGTTCGTGAAGTTGCTTCCCGCACCAATGATGTGGCTGGTGACGGTACAACAACAGCGACTATTCTTGCTCAGGCCATCGTTCGCGAAGGTTTTAAAGCCGTTGCCGCTGGTATGAACCCAATGGATCTGCGCCGTGGTGTTGATCTTGCGGTTGGCAAAGTTGTTACAGAATTGGAAAGTCGTTCAAAACCTATTTCTTCCAGTGAAGAAGTTGCACAGGTTGGCTCTATTTCCGCGAACGGTGAAACTGAAATCGGCCAGATGATTGCCGATGCCATGGATAAAGTTGGCAAAGAAGGTGTGATCACCGTAGAAGAAGCCAAAGGTCTGGATTCAGAACTGGATGTTGTTGAAGGTATGCAGTTTGACCGCGGTTATCTGTCACCTTATTTCGTGACTAACTCTGAAAAAATGTCTGTAGAGTTGGAAAATCCTTATATACTGCTTCACGAATCAAAACTGACAAGCCTGCAGCCTATGTTGCCATTATTGGAAGCTGCTGCACAGTCAAGCCGTCCTCTGCTGATTATCGCTGAAGATGTTGAAGGCGAAGCGCTGGCGACACTTGTTGTTAATAAATTGCGCGGTGGACTGAAAATTGCGGCTGTGAAAGCTCCCGGATTTGGTGATCGTCGTAAAGCCATGCTCGAAGATATTGCTATTCTGACCGGTGGTCAGGTTGTGTCCGAAGATCTGGGCATTAAACTGGAAACAGTCACTTTGGATATGCTGGGCACTGCCAAACAGATTTCCATCACCAAAGACGACACAACTATTGTTGATGGTTCTGGTGAGCGTGAAGCTATTGAGGCACGTTGTGGTCAGATCCGCAACTCTGTGGAAAATACATCTTCCGATTATGACAAGGAAAAACTTCAGGAACGTCTGGCTAAACTGGCTGGTGGTGTTGCCGTGATCAAAGTAGGCGGCATTACTGAAATCGAAGTGAAAGAACGCAAAGACCGCGTTGATGATGCATTGCATTCAACACGCGCTGCCGTTGAAGAGGGCATTGTCCCCGGTGGTGGTTCTGCTCTTCTTTATTCTGTTCGTGCTCTGGATGGTCTTGAAGGCGTCAATAGTGATCAGACCGTAGGTGTTAACATCGTACGCAGGGCATTGGAAGCTCCGGTTCGTCAGATCGTTGAAAATGCTGGTGAAGACGGTGCGGTTGTTGCCGGTAAGCTGAAAGAAAGCTCAGACTACAACTATGGCTTTGATGCACAGAAAGAAGAATATACTGACATGATTGCGGCTGGTATTGTTGATCCAACCAAAGTTGTTCGTACCGCGCTTCAGGATGCGGCGTCTGTTGCTGGGCTTCTGATTACCACAGAAGCCATGGTTGCGGATGTGCCAGAAGATAAATCTGCTATGCCTCCGATGCCTGATATGAGCGGCATGGGTGGAATGGGCGGCATGGGCGGCGGTATGGGCTTCTAAGCCTTACTTCCCAAAATGTTGATTATTTAATTGGAGCCGGGGATTTTTCTTCGGCTCTTTTTTTGTTTTGGCAGAAGCTAATTCTGTTATATAAATTCTAAGTAGTATTTACCAACAGGAATCAAACATTGGCCGAGCAAGAAAAATTATTTGATATTCGTGATTGGGTGCCCTATCAGCTGTGGTGTCTGTCGCAGGAGGCGGGCTATATCCTCGAAGATAAATACTCCGAAAAATATAATATCAACGGCGACAGCTGGCGGTTTATGGCCATGCTGGCCAGTTCTGCCCCTATATCGGCCAAGAAACTGGGCGAGTATCTGGATATGGATCAGGTGCAGGTCACGCGCGCTCTCAATAAACTACTGGACAATGGCTACGTCAGCCGCCGCACTGACCCCCGCGATCGGCGCAAGGTTATTCTGAACCTGAACAAAAAAGGTGCCGAGGTATATGGGGCGATTGTGCATATGGCGAAGGAACTGGAAGGTAAATTACTGGACCAGATATCCGCAGAGGAACAGGATAAATTCCGAGGAACCCTTAAGACGTTGCTAGGTACTATGGAACGGCTGCGCTGATTTAAAAAAGCGACAAAAATTCTTTATAGGCTCAAATCTTCCAACCTCTAATCCTTCAACACCTCGGCGATCTTATCAACGATCCAGTCGATATGCTCATTTTCTATGACCAGTGGCGGAGTAAGGCGGATGACATGATCGTGGGTTTCTTTGCACAGGATGCCTTTTTCCATCAGAGCCTCGCAATAAGATCGGGCGCCGCCGAGCGATTTGTTCAGTTCTATACCAATAAACAACCCCCGTCCGCGAATTTCGACAATCTTGTTGGACTGGATGGTTTGAAGTTTACGCATCAGGTAATCCCCCAAAATATGGGAGCGTACCGCCAGATTTTCATCCTCAATAACTTTCAATGCAGCAAGGCCTATGGCCGCGCCCAAGGGGTTACCGCCAAAGGTGCTACCGTGAATTCCGGGGGTAAAGACGTCCATAATTTCATCTGAGGTCAGGATTGCAGATACCGGATAAACCCCGCCGCTCAAAGCCTTCCCAACGATCATAATATCCGGCGTAGCATTTTCTTCATGCTGAAAGCAAAATAGCTTGCCTGTGCGGCCAAGCCCTGTCTGAATTTCATCAAGAACGAATAGCACATTGTTCTGCTTGCATATTTTTCGGGAGTTGCTGAGGTAACCCTCGTCAGGGATGATGATTCCGGCCTCGCCCTGAATAGGTTCCATAATCAGGGCAACGGTATTCGGCGTGATCGCCTGTTCCAGCGCAGCTATATCATTATAATTAATC
This sequence comes from Alphaproteobacteria bacterium, assembly GCA_030641355.1. GTDB lineage: Bacteria > Pseudomonadota > Alphaproteobacteria > Sphingomonadales > Emcibacteraceae > Paremcibacter. Next base: position 13,284 of record DAOWHQ010000040.1, on the reverse strand, counting down.
AGTTTGAAACCGGGCGAGAAGGGGCCGAAATTTTTGCGGTAATCCGGCTCAGACGACATGCTGACGGTGGCAATGGTCCGGCCATGGAAATTATCCCGTACTACGATGATCTCTGCCTTATTATCCTCAACGCCTTTGATTTCATAGCCCCATTTGCGGACGGCCTTGATAGCGGTCTCGACGGCTTCTGCGCCTGTATTCATGGGCAAGGCCTTGTCCATCTTTGACATCTGACAAAGCTTTTCAAGGAAATCCCCCATCTGGTCATTGTGAAACGCGCGGGAGGTCAGGGTGATTTTGCGGGCTTGGCTCACCATCGCTTCGATAATTTTTGGATGGCAATGGCCCTGATTAACCGCTGAATAGGCACTGAGGCAGTCCAGGTATTTGTTGCCGTTCGTATCCCATACCCAAATACCTTCACCCTTTTCCAGAACCAGCGGCAGCGGATTGTAATTATGGGCGCTGCGACGATTAGTCTGATCTATGATCTGTTGTTGATTGCTCATGGGATTATTTCTTATGGTTATGGGGTGGGAAAATCTGACGGCCAAAAAGACTCGCGGTCAATTCAATGGCAAGTTTTGCCGTACTATTCTGAAAATCCAGAGCAGGATTGATTTCCATGAGGTCTAGCGAGATCATCCGCCCTGAATCATGGATCATTTCCATGCAAAGCTGGGCCTCACGGTAGGTCAACCCACCGGGAATGGTGGTGCCAACGCCGGGGGCAAGGGTCGGATCTAGGCTGTCCACATCAAAGCTCACATGAATATAGGCGTCTTTTTCCGCCACATCGGCGAGAATTTGCACCATGGCTTCCCGCATGCCAATCTCATCAATACAGCGCATATCATAGGCGACCACGCCCGCATCCACTACAAGCTGTTTTTCAGCAACATCAACGGAACGGATGCCAATCTGGTAAATATCAGTGGCCTCAACCATGGGAACAGCATGGCCAAGGGCGAGCAGTTCCTTTGGGCCGTATCCCGCAGCCACGGCCACGGGCATACCGTGAATATTTCCCGATGGGCTGGTATCGCAGGTGTTGAAATCCGAATGGGCATCTATCCAGATTATGCAGAGCTTTTTCTTGATTGAGGCGCAATGGCGCGCCACGGCGGCGATGGAACCGATGGACATGGCATGATCCCCACCCAGCATCACCGGCAGGTTGCCTTCCGTGATCTCGTTAAAGACCGCTTCCTGAATATTCTGACACCAGGTCACATTCTCCTTTAGATGGCGATAGCCACCAACAGCCTCACCTTTAGGGTTTTTTGGCCCAAACAGATTGCCGGTGTCTTTAACCGTGAGGCCAAGTTTGGTCAGCGCAGGAGCTATGCCGGCAACGCGCAGAGCCTCCGGCCCCATGGTCGCGCCCCGGTCTGCGGCCCCAATATCACTTGGCACACCGATAAGAGAAATGTTTTTGCTCATGTAATAAAAAACCTTATTTCGTCTGGATTCTGTATGTTTTGGCTAGTTTTACATGGAAAAGAGAAAATGAAATTTCTATTATTAAAAAAATGCCGAATATTATGCGGGGAACTTGATTATTGTGATAGATTGTTTTAAATTATTGAAAAGTAATAAGTTATGTAAAGAATAGAGCCGAGGAGTATCGAATAATGACCAAAAAAAGAGCCATTGATCGTATTGACCTGAAGATTCTTTCGATCCTGCAAAATAACGCCCGCATTACCAATCATGACCTGTCCAGCGAAGTTAATCTGTCTCCCAGTTCCTGCCTACAACGGGTGCGGAGATTGGAAGACGAGGGGTATCTTGAATCCTATATGGCGGTAATTAACCTTAATAAGATTTGCCGGACGGTGACCGTATTGCTTACGGTGAGCCTGCATGATCATACCAACACCAATTTCAAGACCTTTGAGAAGGTGATCAATGATTTTCCGGAAATTGTTGAATGTTATACGGTCAGCGGTAATTTTGATTATTTTCTGCGGATTGTCTGCCCGGATATGGATCGTTATCTGGAACTAAATGACAAATTGATTGATTGCATGGAGGGTGTTGCCAATATCAGCAGTCATGTGGCGCTGGCGACCACAAAGAATTTCAAAGGATATGCTTTGGAAAAATTGGTCGAATAATTTTATTAATACCCTGTGAAATATATCTTTTTGATCTTTACAGACCTCTCAAAACTTAATGGTTTGAGTTAATCTATTTTGGCCCGATTTGCAATATAGTTAATTTAGTATTAAGGTTTCTTACTATTAATCAAAAAAGGAGAGGTTTAGTGAGCAACAAATATTTATATATATTGGTGGGAGCCATAGTTGCAGCAGTATGGTTTTATACGGGAAATTCTGCTTATTACAAAGGTGAGACAGGCATGTCGGATGATTGGTGGTATGCGATGATACTGGCAGTTGGACTAGGGGCTGGCTCTACTGGAGGAAATGACCTGGTATCTATTTTTGTCGAAGGCGTTAAGGGGTATATCCAGACATTGCTCTTATTGGGCTTGGTTGGCTTTTTCGGATATAGCTTTTATTCATTGGTGTTTGGACAGGCAATGCCGGATTACATGGAGCTAGGCAAGGTTATTGTCAGCATTATGGTCAGTGGTTTCTTGACCAATATGTCTCTAAGTTATCTCAAAAAAGCCAACGTATAAGCGATTTAATTATTTTATCTAAAGCCCGATGGTCAATATTTCCATCGGGCTTTATTATGTTTTACGTTTTTTTATTACTTTTTGAACTGACTTTAATTAGGAAGATATCGATAATGGCCCGTGATAGGGTATTTGAACAGTATGTTCCCCTTTAAGGGATCAAGGCCTATGTTATGCACGATTAGCGGAATTTTATTTTTATCTTTTTCCTTAATTATTATTCCGATATGTGGCTTATTGCCCGGCAGCATCCATGTGACAAGGTCGCCAGCCTTATAGTTTGCAGCTATATGAGTAACAGGTAGCGAGGCACCTTTTCGATCCAAGAAAGTTCTGATGTTAGGTACCCGTCGGTGGTCTATATTGCTGTCTGGTGACCTAAGCCCCCAAATTTCAGGATATGCCGTGAAATTTTCTAGCATATCTTCGTGAATAGCCTGTTGGAAATCAAAATCTATATTACGGAAAATTCTGATTATGACATCCGTACACACCCCTAAATGAGGGTTTATATCCCCCATTGGGTAGCTTATTTTTTTATATGAGCCGTTATATATGACATACGTTTTCGTTCGCTCAAGGGCCGCGGTAACGAGCTTGTCAGATATGGAACCAGCTTGTGCATTAGTAGTAGATAAAATGAAGATTATACTGAAAACCCAATGAACAGGCCCCATATTCACCACCTTTTTTGTTACGCTATTATGCAAAGGTAGGTCAAAATGTAGGCAAGAATATGACTATTGATTGTTTAATAGTTTATCTCATGCCGTCGTCAGGCCGCCGTCGAAGGCCAGAGCCTGTCCCGTCGTAAAGCTGTTCTGCTCACTGCATAGCCACATCATGCCGCTTACAATTTCGTCTGCGGTTCCCAGCCGTCCCATGGGGATGACCTGTGCCATGTCCTGCTCGCGTTTTTTGCCATGTTCACCATCAATGATCTGTCCGACCATAGGGGTATAGCAGAATGCCGGGCATATGGCATTAACCCGAATATTCTTTCGGGCATATTCCAAAGCTGCGGCCTTAGTCAGGCCGATTACTGCGTGTTTGCTGGCACTATAGGCGGCAACGAACGGTGCGCCGATCAGTCCGGCGACGGAGGATACATTCAAAATAATACCATGCCCCTGCCGTTCCATTTGCCGCAGTGCCTGTTGCATGCACAGGAATACGCCGCGCACATTCACCGCCATGATAAGATCAAATTCTTTCAGGCTCGCATCAGCTGTACGGGTCATTTCATGGGCGACCCCCGCATTATTGATGGCAATATCAAGGGTGCCGAATTTATCAACACCTGCTTTTGTCATATTTTCCACATCTTGGCTCTGGCTCACATCGCACCGCATTGCAATGACACGACCATCATCAAGGTTTAGCAGGCTTATGGTTTCATCCAGTCCGGCCATATTAACATCGGATAAGACCAGCTTCGCACCAGTTTTGGCAAATTCAAGGGCGGCAGTGCGGCCAAAACCCGATCCGGCTCCCGTGATCTGAACCACCTTATGTTCAAATTTTATGTCCATGAAACTTTCCTTTAGAGCTTTTGTTGTTCTTTTAAAATAGAGATGGCCTTTTCCGCTAAAGGGCTGACCATTTTTCCCATCTCATAGGCGCGGGAATTGGAAGCATTGCCGTCCAGACTGCGTTTCATAACCCCCTGCAGGATGGCGGCCAGCCTGAAGAAGCTAAAAGCCAGATAAAAAGACCACTGGTCCATTTTACCCCATCCCATGCGCTCGGCATATTCCGCTACATAGTCTTCTTCGGTGGGCAAGCCGTTGGCTTTGCGGTCAAATCCGTCCAGCCCCCTGACCTGAGCATTATGAGGCAGGCGCCATTGCATACATTGATAGGCGAGATCGGCTAACGGATGACCTAATGTGGAAAGCTCCCAATCGACAACTGCTATGACCTCTGGCTTGGTGGGGTGAAATATAAAATTATCCAGTCTGAAATCCCCATGGATCAGGCTGACTTTACCATCATCTTCGGGAATGTTTTTACTGACCCATTTCATTAACTGTTCCATGGGTTCAATTGTTTCTGTTTCGGATGCCTTATATTGTTTTGTCCATCGGCCAATCTGACGCTCGAAATAATTGCCGGGTTTGCCGTAATCTTCTAGCCCTTGTGTGGTGAGGTTTACGGAATGTACGGCGGCTAACACTCGGTTCATTTCATGATATATGGCGGTGCGCTCAGAATTTTCCACTTCCGGCAGGGCGGGATCCCAGAAGATGCGACCCTCCATAAAATCCATCACATAAAACCAACTGCCGATAATATCTTCATCGGTGCATAGGTGAAGGGGTTTAGCCACAGGAACATCCGTACCTATAAGCGCCTTGGTCACCCGATATTCACGGTCTACCGCATGGGCGGATTTAAGCAACACACCCGGCGGTTTCCGCCGCAGGACATATTTTCCAGACTTGGCCGTAATCATGAAGGTTGGGTTAGACTGACCTCCAGCGAATTTCTCTAACGTCAATGGCCCTTTAAAGCCATAGATATTCTCTTCCAGATAAGTTGTGAGCTTTTGTTCGTTCATTTCATGCCTCTTTAAAAGGACTTTACCAGATGACCGCCATCGACCACAAGGGTTGTGCCGTTTACAAACGATGATGCCTCACTGGCGAGTAATAACAGCGGGCCGTCCAATTCATCCAACCGTCCAAGGCGTCGTGCGGGGATAGTCTTGATATAAGCCTGTCCTCTCTCTGTTTCAAAGAAATCGGCGTTTATTTCGGTCTTGAAATAACCCGGCGCAATGCTGTTGACGCGAATCCCGTAACGCATCATTTCCGATGCCATGCAACGGGTCATGTGGATAACCCCCGCCTTGGATGTGGCATAACTTGTTTGCAGGGTTTGAAAAGCCATTCCCAGTAAGGATGAAATGTTGATCACGACACCGCCTTGTTTAGCTGCAACCAGTCTTTTGCAGCCCTCCTGTGCCACCCGCATAACACTTTTCAGGTTAGTATCCATTGTGAAGTCCCAGCTTTCTTCATCAATTTCAAGAAATGCTTTTGAATCGGCGACCCCGGCATTATTGAGGATAATATCCACCAGCCCCAAATGTTTTTCGGCCTCGTCATAGGCATTGCGGATGCTGTCCATATCGTTGACATCCATAGTGACCGCGATGACCTCGCCGCCGGTTTCTGTGATCTCCTGCACCAGACTGTCCAGCTTGTCCCGTCGGCGGGCGGCGACCACAACCTTGGCTCCGGCATTTGCCAGTGTTTTGGCGAAATGGTTGCCAAGACCGCTGGATGCGCCGGTTACAAGAGCAATTTTGCCGTTTAAAGAGAATAGATTTTGCATATGGATAGTCCTTATTTACGTAATGGCGGTGTGAGGTAGGGCAGGGTGAAGCCGGGTTTTTCCTGAGCTTCGCTGATTTCCATGCGCGCTATGGAACGCAGGTGAACCTCATCCGGCCCGTCCGCATAACGCAGCGCCCGACCCCATGTCCAGATATCGGCCAGCGGCGTATCCGGTGAGATACCCATAGCACCGAAAACCTGCATGGCGCGGTCGGCAATGGTGGTCTGCATATTCGGCACGATGGCCTTGATCATGGAGATTTCCTTGCGTGCACCCTTGGCCCCTACCTTGTCGATCATATCAGCGGTTTTCAGGACAAACAGACGCGCCTGCTCAATTTCCATGCGTGAGCGGGCGATCCATTCGCTGACCGCCCCATGCTGATGTAGATATTTACCGAATGCCTTGCGTTCCTGCGCCCGTTCCACCATCAGATCAAGGGCTAGTTCGGACTGTCCGATAGAGCGCATACAATGATGGATGCGTCCCGGCCCAAGACGGGCTTGTGCGATCATAAAGCCATCACCCTCTCCGGCAATGAGATTGCTGATGGGGACACAGACATCCTTGAAAACAATCTCACAATGGCCTTCGGGGGAATGGTGGTTCATGATGGTGATGTTGCGCTCAACGGTGACGCCGGGGGTATCCATTGGCACAATGATCATGCTTTGCTGGCGATGACGGTCCGCGCTGTCCGGGTCGGTCTTGCCCATGAGGATCATGACCTTGCAGTTGGGGTGGGCGGCATTGGAGATAAACCATTTCCGGCCATTGATCACATAATTATCGCCGTCACGTTTGATAATCGTCTGAATATTGGTGGCGTCCGATGACGAGACATCCGGCTCAGTCATGGCGAAGGCAGATCGGATGCGTCCCTCTAACAGTGGCTCCAGCCATTGTTTCTTTTGCTCGGGCGTGCCGAACATATGAAATACTTCCATATTTCCCGTGTCGGGTGCGCTACAGTTAAATACTTCCGGCGCCCAGATCACTCGACCCATAATCTCCGCCAGCGGCGCATATTCGAGGTTGGTCAGGCGGGTGCCGCTTTCACCGTCAGTCAAATGGGGCAGGAATAGATTCCACAGGCCTTCAGACTTGGCCAGCGCTTTCAGGTCTTCCATGAAAGATACCGGGAAAATTCCGGCCTTGACCTCGTCATGGTGTTGACGGTAGCGGGGAATGATGTGGGCTTCCATAAAGTCGGATAGGCGGCGGCGGAGTTCCTGTGTTTTTGGGCTGTGATCAAAATTCATGTTTTTTCCTTTTAGCTAAACGTAATCGCATCAAACCGGCCTTGTTGGTCGAGATGCGGAATATTGTTGAAACTGGACAGTTTCATAGTGCCGCGGCCCAAATAGATATGGCAGAAGCTGGCGTTTTTAATTTGCAGGTTCAGTTCGATGATTTTCTGCGGCTCTAAGTCAAGGATAAGACCAATGGCCATTGAAATGGACCCGCCGGAACTAACCACCAGACATTTGCCGTCTGAGGTCTCGCGGATATGCGCTAGGGCATCGCCAACACGGCTCTTAAATTCAGCCCAGCTTTCCGGTAGGTCGCCGGTTAGTTTATCTTGCGCCCATAATTTCAGGGCAAGTTTCAGGCGTTGGTAAAATATGCGCCGATTGCCCCCTCTTGAGGCTTCTTCCTCTTCAGGGTGTTGCCTCATGTAGGCTTTGTAAAGCGCACTAAAATTATATTCATTGAGACCAGAAAGGACACTATAGCTGTTGGTTTTTTTGCCAATAATACCATCCGCCGTTTGTTTATGGCGAAGCTGGGTTCCGGTGAATATATGATCAAACGCGATGTCGCGCTCGGTAAAATATTGCCCGAGATATTCTGATTGCTGTTTGCCCAAATCGGACAAACGATCATAATTTTTCGAATTGAATGAAGCCTGTCCATGCCGGACCAGATATATTTCAGCCATTTGCACCCTCCTAGTTCAGGGGGATAATAGTGCATACTGTATTATTTTTGAAATTTATTATATATATAGTATACTATTCATGAAACGAATAGTAAGAGCTAACCCTATGCGCCTTAATCAGGTTGATTTGAATTTATTCATTGTCTTTGAGACGATTTATGCCGAACGGAATTTAACCCGCGCGGCCGAGATATTATGCCTGAGCCAGCCCGCCGTCAGTAACGCGCTCGCCCGCCTGCGCCGTACCTTTGATGACCCGCTTTTTGTCCGGTCTAATAAGGCTATGATACCGACGCCTGTGGCAGAGAATATCATTGGCCGCATACGGGATGCCTTGCTACTCATGAGCAGCAGTCTGAATGAAGGTGGTATATTTGAGCCGGAAAAGTCGGACAAAACCTTTCGGATCAATATGTCTGACCTGATCGCGGCCATGATCCTACCCTCTCTGGAGGGTGTGGTCACGGCGACTGCCCCGCGCATTAATCTGGAAAGCTACCATATCCCCAGGCCGGATTTGGTCAGGGAACTGGCAACAGGCGCCATGGATTTTGTTATTGATGCGCCCGTGCTGAATGATCCGCAGTTATGTCACACCCCCCTGATGAAGGAACGCTATGTTTGTATGGTGCGAAAGGATCATCCTTTTTTGGGCGATAAGCTGACACTGGGCGATTATCTGGGTTTTGATCATATTCATGTGTCCAGCCGCCGTAGTGGGCTGGGTCATGTGGAAATTGCGCTGAATAATCTGGGTCAAAGGCGGAATATCCATTTACGAATTCAGCATTATATGGTCGCGCCTTTGGTGGCGATGCAGTCTGATCTTGCGCTAACGGTCCCGTCCGGCCTGCTTAGGCAATATGATGCCCGCATAATGGAGCTGCCCTTTGAACTTCCTGAGCTGGAGCTACATCTCTATTGGCATAAAAGCCGCCATACGGATCCGGCGAGCATCTGGATGCGGGAGCGTATTATCGAAATCACAAATCTTTGATGTGTGTGTGATTGGTAATGTTGTTGTGACAAGGGATGGTGAATACGTGGTTTATCACATCCTCTTTGCCTTTGCCTTTGCCTTTATGGCTTTTAATCCCAAAGGAACGATCTATACTGACTGAATGATATTGGAAAATGAAGTAGCATTGCGATTGGCTTTTTTCTTCGGCATATTATGTGCTGTGGCAATATGGGAAGCCTTAAGTCCTAAACGTGACCGGATTATAAGCCGCGCTATACGGTGGACACGTAATCTGTCCCTCGTTTTTCTGAATAGCGTGGTTGTCAGGCTGGTTGTACCATTTACCGCTGTCGGGATAGCCTTATATGCCGAACAAAATCAACTTGGGCTGCTGAATTACCTGTCACTGCCATTCGTTGCCACGGTGATTATATCTGTATTGCTGCTGGATTTACTCATTTATGGCCAGCATGTGGTTTTTCATTATGTGCCCGTCCTGTGGCGGTTGCACAGGGTTCATCATATTGATCAGGAAATAGATGTGACCACCGGCCTGCGGTTTCATCCAGTTGAAATAATATTATCCACCCTGATAAAATGCGCCTGCGTTATATTGCTTGGGGTTCCGGTGATAGCGGTGGTGATATTTGAAATTCTTCTCAATGCGACCGCTATGTTTAATCACGGCAATATCAGCCTGCCCGTCTGGCTTGACCGGGGGCTGCGGTTGATTGTGGTCACCCCCGATATGCACAGGGTTCACCATTCGCTAATTATGGATGAGACCAACCGCAATTTTGGCTTTAATATGCCGTGGTGGGACAGGATTTTTGGTACCTATCAGGCACAGCCAAAGCGCGGTCATTTGGACATGGATATTGGCGTAAAGGATTACAGTGATTCTCAAAAAACCGGCATAGGTGCTTTGCTGATTATCCCATTTATAAATAAGGACTCAGATTCCTGATGTGACTGGGTTTAATTTCAAGATTAAATAGTAAGCCACGAACAGAAAGGGAAGCCGTACCTCTCAATATAATTTTTCAATAATTTAGTCACCTTTAGATCATTTGTCTTCACTTTTTATATTTTAGCGGATAAATTCTTTACAGGTATCTTTATTTACAGTCTGCGTTTACTTCATTAAATAATCACGATAAACTCAAAATAGGGATAATAAAATGAAAGCTACATTAATTACGACCACCGCCCTCATAACTATGCTGACTTTAAGCGGCTGCGGTGAAGGGGAAAATACCCAGAAAAATAACACTCAGAACGAGCAGGCGGTAAAAACCGAAACCCAGCAGACAGAATCAGAACGTCTCAATGCGCGTTTCGAAGAAATTTTCATGCGGGATGTAATGGACAGTCCGGAATTTCAAACCTTCCTTGGTATGAAGGATGATTATGGCAAATGGACGGAGCGCACGGAAGAAAAGGCCGCCGCCGATCATGCAAGTGCCATTGATGATCTAAAAAAGCTGCAAACAGAGTTCGATTATGACAAGCTGGATGAGGCCACAAAGCTCAGTTATGTCTTGGCATTACGCTCTTTGAAAGAGCAGATCGAAGGCTATAAATGGCGCTTTCATAACTATCCCGTAAATCAGTTGTTTGGCTGGCAGTCCAGAATGCCTGCTTTCCTGATCAATTTTCATCGGGTGACGTCTGTGGCGGATGCAGAAGCCTATATATCACGCCTTGAGGGGGTCAAGACATCGGCTGATCAGCGTATGGCAGGCATGAAACGCAATCAGGAAAAGGGCGTCTTGCCACCTAAATTTGTCTTTCCCTATGCTATCGATGATGCAAAGAACTTGCTGACAGGTGCGCCTTTCAGTGAAGGTGAAGACAGCACACTCTTGGCGGACATAAAGAAGAAGGTTTCTAGCCTCAAGCTTGAAGATGAAGCACAGGCCGCTGATCTGATCAAACAGGCGGAGAATGCGCTTCTGACATCTGTTAAACCGGCTTATGAAGATTTGGTGGCCCTGTTGGAAAGCCAGCTGGCGGTGGCGACAACCAAAGACGGGGCATGGAAACTGCCTGAGGGGGAGGATTATTATAATTACCGCCTGAGAATAATCACCAGTACTGATATGACTGCTCCAGAAATTCATCAGCTTGGTCTTGATGAAGTGGCGCGTATTCATGGTGAAATGCGCGAAATTATGAAAACCGTAAAATTCGAAGGATCTATGCAGGAATTTTTCGAGTTTACCCGTACCGACAAACAATTTTATTACCCGGAAACCGAAGAAGGAAAGCAGGCTTATCTGGATAAGGCCGTACAGTTGATTGATACCATGAAAGGGCGTTTGGATGATGTGTTTATTTCAAAGCCCGAGGCTGACCTGACGGTTAAAGCTGTTGAGGCTTTCCGTGAAAAATCAGCTGGTAAAGCCTTTTATAATGGTCCGGCAATTGATGGCAGCAGACCGGGCATATATTATGCTAACCTTTATAAAATGTCAGAAATGCCCACCTATCAGATGGAGGCCCTGGCCTATCACGAAGGCATCCCCGGACATCATATGCAGCTCGCGATCATGCAGGAGCTAAAAGATATTCCTAAATTCCGTAAATTCGGCGGCTATACGGCATATGTGGAAGGCTGGGGGCTATACAGCGAATATCTGCCAAAGGAAATGGGTTTTTATTCTGATCCCTATTCTGATTTTGGCCGTCTTGCTATGGAATTATGGCGGGCTTGCCGCCTTGTGGTGGATACGGGGCTTCATTATAAAAAATGGACACGGGAGGAAGCCATTGATTATCTGGCAACCAATACCCCTAATGCCCACGGCGATGTGGTTAAGGCCATTGAGCGTTACATCGTCATGCCGGGTCAGGCCACGGCCTATAAGATCGGTATGATCAAAATTCAGACATTACGCGAGATGGCCAAGGCCGAATTGGGCGACAAATTCGACATCAGGGAGTATCATGAGGTCGTGCTTAGGGACGGGGCTTTGCCGCTCTCAATCCTTGAAGATAAGGTCAACGACTGGATAGCCTCTAAAAAATAGGAGCTTTCCATATGGGTCCCAAGGACCAATACGCTTTATTGAGTGTTCAGGAAATGGCGCGAGCGGATCAGCTAACGATCCGCTCCGGCATTTTGGGTACGGACCTCATGGAGGCGGCGGGTCTTACGGTGGTACGGCATATCATGTCGCGCTATGATCAGGTGAAGACGCTTGTGCTATGCGGTCCCGGCAATAATGGCGGTGATGGTTTTGTAATCGCCCGTCATCTAAGAGAGGCCGGATGGGACATTGATCTTGCCTTGTTGGGGGAGGTCGAAAAACTTTCCGGTGATGCGGCTATCATGGCGGCAAGGTGGGATGGGGCGATATCGCCTTTAAAGGTCGGGAATCACGAGCTTGTGGTTGATGCCATTTTCGGTGCAGGCCTGAGCCGTCCCATTGAAGGAACGGTTGCCAAACTGATCGATAGTATCAACAGCCGTAATCTCAAAATAGTGGCGGTGGATGTACCGTCCGGCATAGATGGCGATAGTGGCCAGATTCGGGGAGTGGCCTTCAGGGCTGATTCTACCGTGACTTTTTTTCGGAGAAAACCGGGGCATTTGCTTTATCCGGGGAAAGGGTTTTGTGGCACACTAGAGCTTACGGACATCGGTATTTCGGAGAGAGTGCTGACGGATATTGATCCTGAAACCCATATCAATGATCCGCATATCTGGTTAAATGATTTTCCCAGAACTAAGTCAAACAACCATAAATATGACCGTGGTCATGCGGTGGTGATCAGCGGCGGGGCGGCAAATGGTGGGGCGGCCCGCTTAGCTGCAGGGGCGGCGCTTAGAATTGGCGCAGGGCTTGTCAGTATTACCTGCCCGCAGGATGCCATATTGCCTCATGCATCACAATTAACCGCCGTGATGATCAAACCCTTTGCGGGTGCGGGCGATATTGACGACCTGTTGGAAGATATGCGGATGAGCCACTGGTGTGTCGGGCCGGGGGGCGGGGTAACGGATCAGACCAAATCCCATGTGCTGAAAATTCTGGCAGCAGGCCGGGGGGCTGTTATTGATGCAGATGGTCTGACGGTGTTTGCCTCAAAGCCTGATGAGCTTTTTAAGGCTATAAAAAAAATGGACCAAAGGCCAATTCTCACACCCCATGACGGCGAATTTGCCCGCCTGTTCCCTGATCTTGTCGGTCAAAATAAATTGGAATCAGCCCGGCAGGCCGCCGTACGCTCAGGGGCCGTCATCATATATAAGGGCGCCGATACGGTTATCGCCAGCCCCGATAGCAGGGCGGTAATTAATGATAATGCGCCGCCCACATTGGCGACCGCAGGCTCCGGAGATGTTCTGTCTGGGCTTTGTCTGGGCCTTATGACACAGGGGCT
>DAOWHQ010000160.1:0-7379 GCA_030641355.1 Alphaproteobacteria bacterium | reverse complement strand
TGGCCCCAGCAAAACCTTTACCCTTTGAGGTGCCGGTAACGTCAACCATCTGACCTGCGACAAAATGCTCAACCGTAATCTCAGCTCCAACGTCAATGAAGGCGTCGTCTGAAATACGGAATTCAGCAAGGCGGGCTTTTGGCTCAACCTTGGCTTTAGCAAAATGACCGCGCATAGGCTGGGTCGTCCGCTTTACCTTGGCTTTTCCAGCACCAAGCTGAAGGGCATTATAGCCATCTTTAATTGTTGTCTTATGAGTGACAACCTGACAATTCTCAACATGCAGCAAAGTAACCGGAATATGTTTCCCGCCCTCCGCAAAGACACGCGACATGCCAACTTTTTTAGCAATTAGTCCTGCACGCATTTGTCTAACCCTGCAATTTGATTTCAACATCAACACCAGCAGCGAGGTCGAGCTTCATCAGCGCGTCCACAGTTTGCGGTGTCGGTTCAACGATATCCAAAAGGCGCTTAAAAGTGCGCATTTCGAACTGCTCACGGGATTTTTTATTCACATGCGGCGACCGCAATACTGTGAATTTTTCAATCCGCGTTGGCAAAGGAATAGGGCCGCGTACGCTAGCACCTGTTCTTTTGGCTGTATTAGCAATATCGTCAGCGGCCTGATCAAGAATACGATGATCAAATGCTTTCAGACGAATGCGAATATTTTGTGATTCCAACATAAAATTTACGCGGGTCTTGACCCGCGCTCCTAAATCTTAATTATTCAATGATTTTCGCAACAACGCCGGCGCCAACAGTACGGCCACCTTCACGGATCGCAAAACGAAGACCTTCGTCCATGGCAATGGGGCAGATCAGCTCGACGTTAACTGTAACATTATCGCCTGGCATAACCATTTCCACACCGTCATCCAAAGTCACAACGCCCGTCACATCAGTCGTACGGAAGTAGAACTGGGGACGATAGTTAGAGAAAAACGGGGTATGACGTCCGCCCTCTTCCTTGGAAAGGATGTAGGCTTCAGCTTTAAACTTGGCATGCGGTGTGATTGTGCCAACATGGGCCAGAACCTGTCCACGTTCAACTTCTTCACGGGCAACACCACGGATCAAAGCGCCGATGTTATCACCAGCTTCACCAGTATCCAGAAGCTTGCGGAACATTTCAACGCCGGTAACTGTTGTTTTCGTCGTATCTTTGATACCAACAATCTCAACTTCTTCACCAACCTTGATAACACCACGCTCAACACGACCCGTCACAACAGTACCGCGACCGGAAATGGAGAACACATCTTCAATAGGCATCAGGAAGGCGCCATCAATCAGACGCTCTGGCTGTGGAATAGCTTCATCAACAGCAGCCATCAACTTGATAATGCTTTCTTTACCAATTTCATCATCACGGCCTTCAAGAGCAGCAAGCGCAGAACCGGCAACAATAGGGATATCATCCCCAGGGAAGTCATATTCGCTCAACAATTCACGAATTTCCATTTCAACCAGCTCAAGCAGCTCTTCATCATCAACCTGATCAACTTTGTTCAGGTAAACAACCAGAGCAGGAACGCCAACCTGACGGGCAAGCAGGATGTGCTCGCGGGTCTGTGGCATGGGGCCGTCTGCGGCATTCACAACCAAAATAGCACCATCCATCTGCGCCGCACCGGTGATCATGTTTTTCACATAATCAGCATGGCCCGGACAATCAACATGGGCATAATGCCGTGCTTCTGTTTCGTACTCAACGTGGGAAGTAGAAATTGTGATACCGCGCTCACGCTCCTCTGGAGCTTTGTCGATATTCGCAAAATCTGTGAATTCTGCACCACCAAATTCTGCAAGCACTTTCGTGATCGCAGCGGTCAATGTGGTCTTGCCGTGGTCAACGTGGCCGATTGTTCCAATGTTACAATGCGGCTTGTTACGTTCAAATTTCTCTTTAGCCATTTTAGTTCACACCTAATATATTAAAGGGAATAATTTCCCCTGAACAAATCAAATTAGCGAATGAGTTCTGCACTACATTCACCGCATATCTAAATCTTGGAGCGGGCGAAGGGAATCGAACCCTCGTATTCAGCTTGGAAGGCTGCTGCATTACCATTATGCTACGCCCGCATAACTTTTCTAGCCTATATATTTCCCTATATACTAAAAGGCAACAAGGAAAATGGTGGAGGGGACAGGATTCGAACCTGTGTACGCATACGCGGGCAGATTTACAGTCTGCTGCCTTTAACCACTCGGCCACCCCTCCAGGAATAAGCCAAACCATTATTAAATAATAACAGTTGTGAAGCCGCAATATGGACATTTATTTTGTCATGTCAAACAAATTTTAAAGAAAAGCCGCTTACAGCAAATATAGATGATAAAATCGTATATTTTAGACCGTTAAGCTATTGCTCTGTCGTAAAGAGTGGCTTATAGCAGGACTATGAGCAAAAAAGATCAAAAGATGAAGAGACATGGCGCAGTACGCGGCAAATCTGTCAAAAAAACAGGTCGGGAATTAAGGCGGGATTCTCTACAGGTTTCCAGCCGTGAATTCAGACAAAAATCTCACGCGGCCACGGGAAGTCATAAAGACCTGTGGCTGTTTGGTAAACATTCTGTTCTGGCGGCGCTGAGCAATCCGGACCGTCAGGTCAAAAGACTTCTGGTCACAAAAAGAAGCGCTGATCAATATCTGTCCGCCTTCAGCACCATAAATCAGGATATTCGCCCGCTAACACCGGAAATCGTCCTGACGGAAGTATTAGAGAAAACCCTGCCTGCGGACTGCCTGCATCAGGGCATCGCGCTTCAGACCAGCCCCCTGCCCGATATAAGTCTCGAGAAATGTTGCCGGGTTGAGGGTGATAAGTCCCATCTGGTACTGCTTCTGGATCAGGTCACAGACCCCCATAATGTGGGTGCGATCATACGTTCCGCCGCGGCTTTTGGCGCCCGCGCCATCATCAGCACTGACCGCCATTCGCCACCGGAAAGCGGCACTTTGGCCAAATCAGCTTCCGGCGCGCTGGAAGCCCTGCCCTGGGTTCGGGTCACCAACCTGAGCCGCGCTCTGGATGAACTGGCGGAAATGGGCTACTGGCGATTAGGATTAGATGGCACAGCAGAGCTTTCCATACGGGATGCTGATTTTGGCAACAACATCGCCCTCGTCATGGGTGCGGAGGGGAAAGGGCTTCGCAAAGGCACGATTGAGCATTGTGATGCGTTAATCAAGCTTCCCATAAGCCGCAGTGTTGAAAGCCTTAATGTCTCCAACGCCGCCGCCATTGCGCTCTATGAATTTTCTGAATAAAACATCGGGAATAAAGACCGTAAAGATTTATTATTTTTTTGCTTGATTTTAGATTCAAAGGCCACTAGGTTTCGCCTACTTTTCAGAGGCCATCCGGCCAACCTGTCAAGCGCCCCTATAGCTCAGTTGGTAGAGCAATTGATTTGTAATCAATAGGTCCGCAGTTCGAGTCTGTGTGGGGGCACCACCTCTATTTTTATATTTTTCCCAAAAATATTATATTTATCGTAAAAACAAAGACTTAAAGTCATACTCCTACCTGTCTGATTTTACTAATCTTGCCTAAAATTCACTTATATGAAATATATTTACGACTAACGGGGCCGGGGAGCATATGGCATCAATTCGAAAACGTGGCAAAAGATGGCTGGCAGAAGTCCATCTTAAGGGACACTATACCTCCAAAATTCACGATTCAAAGATAGAAGCTCAAGCCTGGGCCGTGGGAAAAAAATTCAGTTCATCAGTGGTGCCTGCATAATCCGTGGCAATACCCTGAGTGATGCTTTTAAACGATATGGCCGGGAACAACCACCGGGTTTTCATATTACTACAATAAAGGCTCTATAATAATTTTTCCCTCAGTTTTATGAAGTCTCGCTTTATATAGTTTTGGTTGTTTTTCGCGGGCTTTAGCCCATCGAGACACCTCGCGAACCACCTCAGCATCAGAATCGTTTCCAAAAATAATCTCTTCTAGGCATTCAGCAGAATATTTAACCAATCCGCCCATTCCTGGTAAAATGATACGATGCTCTTTTTCGTATGACCAGGGCTCTAACTTTCGGATTAAGGACTCCATTATTTTATCTTTTCTTTCTTCCTTCTCTAGTAACCAATTTATTGAATATCTTTGTTCTGAGTATATTACCTTTTTGGATCTAAAAACAGGCAAGGGCTGCTCTCCAGTTAACACAAGATCTTTAAAGCCCAAACAAACACCGGAATGATTATTTGCGTAATGAGACCACATGAGAAGGTTTTCTTTATCTTCAGACAAGCTAAAAATGCTAAATTGATCAAACTTTTTTAGCATTCCACAATCATCTAACAATTGTTCGATATCTGCATTTTGATAAAAATGGTTTATTAGACCTTGTTTATCGCCATCTGATGAACCGGGGTACGCTTGATTGATTGCTCTCTTACAAAACTCATACTTCTCTTTATCTGTCCCATTAGAACAAAGCACAGGGAAACAATCAAATGGATCATTTAAAGTGTTGCGATAAGGAAACCAAATAACATTATCAACTATTATTCCCTTGACCCTTTCAAGTTCAGTTGAGTCTTCATTTTCGTTACGCTCTGAGCACAAAGATCTATATTTGTATAACATTTAATAATATCCCTCCCAAGGGAAAGAACCTGTTTCTTGCTGTGTATATATTTTATGAGTTATCAAATTTTAACTAATTATTCCATTAAGACAACCCCCTCCGCCCGCTAAAACTTCCACCCCAAGCGCCGCGCTATCCCTCCCCCACCACGCCTGCGGTCTTTTTTGGTCAATTTTTTTGCAGGTGCATAACAACCTGAAGGTCAAGACAGATAAAGCCTTGCTGTCTTATTTGACTGTCAGGAAAATTTTGCATATTTCAGCGCCAGACCATGAAAAATGACCCTCTTGAATATGAAGGGATTGTCCAGCCCGCCCTCTGATTGCAGTCACGCGTCGGAAAAGTGTAATTACTGTAATGACCCCCGAAAAACACATCTAAGACATTGATATAAAAGATAGTTTGTTGGCCGTGTGGGGCACCACTCTTTTCCAAAAAAATTAAAATCAACCACATAGAACTTTACAATAGCTTGTATTTTCAGGAAATAGCATGAGTTCGTACAAACTCATACAATTCTGTGCAACAGTGCCATTATTTATATTTTGGCTATTTTAAGAATATTTCGTTCGAGTAAATTTTGTAAGATTTCAGTATGGTTGGTAAATATTTTCGCTGAAAAGGCTACTTCTTGTGCCATCGTATCAACGAGAAAAAGATCAGAAAAATCCAGTTCAAAGGATAAATCACCTGCCGAAATACAATATTTTTGCGGAGCCTTTAACGGGGTAAACATTATTTTTACGGCGGGATGCTTAATCAGCATGATGTTTTCAGCGATGATGTCCTTTGCATTCTCGTAAGCATCGTCATCATCATAAGTTTGTGGAGGACCGCTAAAATAATGGGTCAGCCATTTGGTGAAATAATCCTGATCGAAAATGTCTGTCATAAAAGATTTTAAATCATCGATATGGTCTGGTGCAACATGAAATGGGACGGCGCTTTTGGTGAGATTTTGACCCAAATAGCGAGGAATTTCGGGATGAAACTCTTCTATATAATGACCAAATTCGGTGAGCATCTCGGACAAAGTTGGCCCTAAAAAACCCACGGAATAGCTGAGGGATGGCTTCAAACTAATCCCTTGATGGGCAAAATTTGGCGGTATGTAAATGACATCTCCTTGCTTGACGGTGACGTCATCCCCTTCAAAGGAGTCTTTTAATATTTTGAGGGGAATATCTTCGATATGATCTTCATTCCTGATGGCTTCATGTGCCACCTTCCAGCATCGCTCCCCTTTACCTTGTATTATGAAAACATGATAGCTGTCGGTATGAGCGCCCACTGTGCCGCCTTTTGGAGAAAAACTGACCATAATATCATCAAGTAACCAACGGGGTGTAAAGTTAAAATATTTCAGAAGCTCCGCCGTTTCATCATGATATTGGTCGGTATTCTGGACTAGCAAGCTCCAATCTTCTTCGCCTAATTCTGCAAAAACCGCCTCGTCAAAGGGGCCATGGTCGCATGACCAATCGCTCTGTTTTTCGCCTTTTCTAACAAGGCGTGATTTGACCTCTTCTTCCAACGAGAGTCCCGCAAGATGATCTTCATCAAGCAGGGTGTCTGTGACCTCTTTTGGAATCATGCCGCGTACGACAAAGGGCTTTTTATTCCAAAACTCACGGAAAAATTCTTCTGTTGTGGGAAGGGTATCAAGAATTAGAGACATGGATAAAAGCCTATTCATAAGTAAAAGGCTATAGGTAAACGGTAAGGAGCGCAGAGTAAAGGAGGTTTGGTTTAACCTTAGTTAGTATTTGCAACAGAAGCATATTCATCTTGACAAAATATCAGATATGAATATTGACGTGTCATTGATGTCACGTTTTCAGGAAAGAATAGTCAAATGGAAATCACGGTAAATTTTTTGGACAACCTTCGGCTTGAAGCTAAGTTTGATGATTTTACCGTAACGACCGATCAGCCTATTCGCTATAAGGGTGATGGAACCGCGCCAAGTCCGTTTGATTATTTTTTAGCCTCTTCCGCCCTTTGCGCCGCCTATTTTGTAAAGGTTTATTGTCTAGCGCGTGATATCCCAACAGATGATATTCGAGTGTCACAAAACAATATTGTTGACCCGGAAAACAGATATAATCAAACCTTTCAAATTCAAGTTGAATTACCGTCCAGCATTTCGGAACGTCACCGAGTGGGTATTTTAAGGTCGGCCGATCGCTGCACTGTGAAAAAAGTTATCCAGCAAACGCCTGAATTTAAAATTGACCCTGTGGAAAATTTGGGGGAAAATTTGAATGATACGCCGTTGCTGCAAGCGTATGAAGGCGATGGCAATACTATGATTGTGGGCAAAGACCTGCCGCTGGAACAAACAATTGCTAATATGACGTCTATCCTATCGGATATTGGCATTAACATTGAAATTGCGTCTTGGCGTAATCTAGTGCCAAATGTATGGTCGCTTCATATCCGCGAAGCGGCCTCCCCCATGTGTTTTACCAACGGCAAAGGGGCGACGAAGGAAAGTGCGCTTTGTTCGGCTTTGGGCGAATATATTGAACGGATGAGCTGTAATTTCTTCTATAATGATTATTATTTTGGGGAAGAAATTGCTAACAGCAAATTTGTCCATTACCCCAATGAAAAATGGTTTAAAGCAGGTGCAAACGATGCTTTGCCAGTGGGATTGATGGATGAAAGATGCCTGCACCTCTATAATCCAGAGGGTGACTTAAGGGCGTCTCATCTCATTGATACAAATTCGGGACTTGTCGAGCGTGGGATTT
>DAOWHQ010000133.1:0-8998 GCA_030641355.1 Alphaproteobacteria bacterium | reverse complement strand
TGAGCCGACCCGCAAGGGCGTCCGGCGAGAAGCCGCCAAAGACCACAGAATGCACCGCCCCAATGCGCGCACACGCCAGCATGGCATAGGCAGCCTCTGGAATCATCGGCATATAGAGGGTCACCCGATCACCCTTTTTCACGCCTTGGGCTTTGAGGACATTGGCAAAACGGCAGACTTCTTCGTAGAGATCCTGATAGGTGATATGCTTGGAGACTGACGGGTCATCGCCTTCAAAAATAATCGCAGTCTGGTTGGCGCGTGCTGGTAAATGGCGGTCAATACAATTGACACTCACATTGAGCGACCCATCCTTATACCAGTTGATGTGAAGATCTTGCCTGGCAAAGGAAACATCCTTGACCTCTGTATAGGGTTTGATCCAGTCAATACGCTTGCCCACCTCGCCCCAGAAAGCTTCAGGGTCATCCACAGATTGCTGATAAAGCGCCAGATATTTATCATTATCCACATGGGCATTTTCCGCGAAATCCGCAGGAACATCATAGGTAACTGTATCAGTCATGTTTTTTCCTAGTTAAAATACCGCCATCATTAAGCCCGCCAAAGTCGCACTCATCAAGTTTGACAGAGACCCGGCAGCAACGGCCTTCAGTCCCCATTTGGCAATCAGGTGACGCCGCTTTGGCACCAGAACCCCAAAGCCACCCATCAAGATGGCAATAGAGCTTAAATTGGCAAAACCACAAAGGGCAAAGGTTACGATCATGGTCGAATTGGGACTTAACGCCCCGTCCGGTAATTTGAACAATTCTATATAGGCAACAAATTCATTAAGGATCAATTTAGTGCCAATCAGATTGCCCGCAACATCGGCTTCCGCCCACGGGATTCCCATCACATACATGAGCGGGGCAAATATCTTGCCCAAGATCATATTGAACGTCAGATCACCATAGCCAAACCAGTCACCAATACCGCCCAGCATACCGTTCATCATAGCAATCAACGCTACAAATGCCAGCAGCATCGCGCCAATATTCGCCGCGAGCTTAAGCCCGTCCGCCGCGCCATTGGCCGCCGCTTCGATCACATTGGCGGGCATTTCACCCTCATCAAAGCCGGACACATCCAGAAGATGCGCATCTGACACATTTGGCTCCGGGTCGGGCATGATGATCTTCGCCATCAAAAGACCGCCGGGAGCCGCCATGAAGCTGGCGGCGATCAGAAAATCCATACTGACCCCGATGGCCGCATAGCCCGCAAGAATAGTTCCCGATATGGATGCCAAGCCCGACACCATCACCGTGAAAAACTGAGCATCGCTGATTTTACCAAGGTAGGGTCGGATCACCAACGGTGCCTCGGTCTGGCCCAGAAAGATATTCGCCGCCGCGCATAGGCTTTCGACCCTTTTAGTGCCAATGATCTTATGAAGGATACCGCCAAAAATCTTGACCACCCATTGCATAATATTAAGATAATAGAGTACCGCCATCAATGACGAAGCAAATATAATAATCGGCAGGACGTTAACGGCAAAAATAAAGCCAATACTATCCGATGCGCTGGCAAGACCGCCAAAAAGAAATTCAATACCCACTTTGGAGTAATCAATCACTTTGGTGACGCCATCTGACATTCCTTTCAGGATGCCCTTACCCACAGGCACCACCAGAACAAAGGCGGCAACAGCCAATTGCAGCAGAAATGCGCTGCCTACAACCCGAATATTTATATTTTTCTTATCACCTGACAATAGAAATGCCAAACCTAATAATACTATAATCCCTACAACACCGATTAGCATGATGCTAAATCCTCCCTATTTTTTATACGCCAGAGTGCCCTTCTGGACTTAACTTTAATTGTTAATATTCACTCAGTCGCCGCCTCAATCCCCGTATGGCAACCAGATATTTTTCACTTGTGTAGCTTCACGCAGGAACCGACGGCCTTCGCCGTGTCCTGACATCCAGTCCCGCGCCCGGCCCCCATTGACCCATGTGCGTTTCAGGTTGGCCGCACTCTCCAATTCAACCATCTGACTCCCCTCAGATGATCCATGATACCAGATCGCATCCAGTTGATCATGTTTTGCCAATACCTGTGCCAGTTCCTCCCGATCCCCGGTCACGATATTAATCACCCCCGCCGGAACATCCGATGTTTCCAGTATCTGGTAAAAGTCTGTGGCAATCAAAGGATAACGTTCGGACGGGATGACCACTGTCCTGTTGCCCATGGAAATAGCCGGTGCCACCAAAGATATGAACGACAGCAACGGCATCACATCCGGACAGACAATACCCATAATGCCATTAGGTTCATGTACCGCAAGCGCCACGCTTTTCACTGGCGGCGTATGAACCTGGCCATCATATTTGTCGGCCCACGCGCCGTAACTAAACAGGCGGCTTACTGACATATCAAATTCTGACTTGGCGGCTTTTTTACTCACACCGGTTAGATTTACCAGCCGTTCAACAAACTCATTTTCACGGTAGCTCAGATTTTCTGCAATATAATAGATCACCTGTGCGCGGTTATGGGCCGTGGCCGTAGACCAGCCGGGGTTTTTGAACGCGGCCTCCACAGCGTTGCGAATATCTTTGCGGTTGCCGTCACCGACCCGGCCCGCGACTTTTCCATCATGGGTCAGGATAAGGCGGGTGTTGCCGCCATCGGGCCGCGCCTGCTTGCCACCCACATAATTTTTGGCCGTGCGGTCAATGCCAAATCCGGCAGAATTCTGCCCGTTGGCTTTCGGGCTTTCGACCAGATTGCCATCTGTTGATTTCCATTCTCCGGCAGGTTTGAGATATTCATACATACCTTCCTTACCGCCTTCACGGCCAAATCCGCTCTCACGATAGCCACCAAAACCACAGGCCGCGTCAAACTGGTTGGTGCTATTGACCCAAACCACGCCAGCCTTGATCATGGACGCGATCTCCAACGCCCGATTGATATTCTCGGACCAGACACTGGACGCCAGACCAAAGCGGGTATTATTGGCAAGATCAGCGGCTTCCTTCAACGTGCGGAATGTCATTACCGTCAGCACGGGGCCAAAGATTTCTTCCCGAACCACAATATTGCTTGGGCTAACATTAGTGATCAGGGTGGGCGGATAAAAGCATCCCTTTTCGGGGAAATCCACATCCGGTTGCCAGACCTCCGCACCTTCATCCGCGCCTTTGTTGACAAGGGCCGTGATACGTTCCAGCTGTATGGGATCAACGATGGCACCCATATCAATGGTCTTGTCAAGCGGGTCACCAATACGAAATTTGTTAAGGCGGACTTTGACTTTTTCAATCAAACGATCCGCAATGCCTTCTTCTACCAGAAGCCGTGAACCCGCGCAGCAAACCTGACCCTGATTAAACCAGATCGCGTCCACAAGCCCTTCGACCGCACCATCAATATCTGCATCTTCAAACACGATATAGGGTGACTTACCACCAAGTTCCAGAGTGAGCTTCTTACCAGAACCCGCCGTGGCTTCGCGAATATAACGACCAACGCCCGTGGAGCCAGTGAAGGCAATCTTGGCAATGTCAGGATGATTGACGATTTGAGCGCCCGTATCGCCCTTACCAGTGACGATATTAACCACGCCGGGCGGCAGTCCGGCTTCCTCACAAAGCTCGGCGAAATAAAGCGCGGTAAGGCTGGTATATTCAGCGGGTTTCAGCACCACACAGTTGCCCGCCGCAATGGCTGGCGCAATTTTCCACGCCATCATCAGAAGGGGGAAATTCCACGGTATGACCTGCCCCACAACGCCAAGTGCTTCCTGATCACCCAGCTCCTGATCCATCAGTTGCGCCCAGCCCGCATGGTAATAAAAATGCCGCGCGACCAAGGGAATATCAATATCCCTGCTTTCACGGATCGGTTTGCCGTTATCCAAGGTTTCCAGAACCGACATAAAGCGGGATGTCTTCTGTATCAGACGTGCCAGAGTATAGAGATATTTGGCACGCTCATGTCCGGCGAGGCCAGACCATTCGGGGAAGGCTTTCGCCGCTGCTTTCACAGCTTTATCCACATCATCCGCACCTGCGGCAGAGAATTTTGCCAGATACTCACCCGTTGCCGGATTGTGGCTTTCGATGAAGCTGTCCGATGTTGCGGGTTCCATCCATTCGCCACCAATGAACAGCTTAAATCCATCTTCGTGGCTTTTCAGCCAGTCATGGACATAATCGGATTGCTCTGATGCTGGGCCGTATGACATTGTTTTAAATATTTCTGAGATGTTCATAAAAAATCCTAGCCCATGGAATGGCGGTTAGCGGCAGAATAACGGCCCGTTACAAAATGTTCAAGCTGGCGTTCAATATCGCCCAGCAAACTTGATGCCCCAAAGCGGAACATATGAGGGTGTAACCACTCATCACCCAATTCTTCCTTAATCAGTGTCAGATATTGCAGGGCCAGCTTGGCCGTGCTGATACCACCTGCGGGTTTATAGCCAACCTTCTGTCCGGTTTTCTCATAAAATTCCCGTATCATGCGGATCATCACCAAACTAACAGGCAGTGTCGCATTGACCCCTTCCATGCCAGTGGATGTCTTGATAAAATCTGCACCCGCCATCATGCAGACCATTGATGCCTTGGCAATCTTGGTGATCGAGCCCAATTGTCCGGTGGCAAGAATGGACTTCATATGAGCGGCACCGCAAGCTTCGCGGTAAGCCTTGACCTCATCATATAAAGCGCGCCAGTTGCCACACAGCACATAGCGGCGGCTGATAACAATATCAATTTCTTCGGCCCCTGCCGCCACAGATGCCCGAATTTCCGCAAGCCGTGTCTCCAGAGGGGCCAGCCCCGCCGGAAAACCGGTTGAGACTGCCGCCACGGGAATGTCGCTGCCCTTTAGGGCCGCAACCGCCGTTTCAACCATTTCATGATAGACGCAGACCGCCCCCGTGGTGAGCTGCATATTCTCGAAACCCAGTGCTTCCAAAATATCGGGCCGTACCGGATTGCGGGCCTTGGCACAAAGACGCTTGACGCGCCCTTCGGTATCGTCACCGGACAAGGTGGTCAGGTCGATACAGGAGATCGCCTTGAGCAGCCATGCTGCCTGCCATTGTTTTTTTACCGTACGCCGCCCGCCGAGGGACGCTATGCGCCGGTCAACCGCAGATTTGTTGATTTTAATTTCATCAACCCAGCTGGCTTCAAAGTCACAGCCCTCTACTCTTTTTTCTAATCTGGGCAGGCTATTAATCAATATTGGTTTTGTCGCTTTCACAATCTCTATCTCTTTAAAGGAATGACGTGCCGGCATCCAAGGGGTCAAGCCCAAGATGCTGTGCCAGACTAGCTCCGATATCGGCAAATGTTTCTCTTTTCCCGATGGAACCGGGGGTAACTTTTGGCCCAAAGGCAATGACTGGCACATGTTCTCTGGTATGATTTGAACCGGGCCAAGTGGGATCACAACCATGATCTGCGGTCAGGACCACCACATCATCGGGCCGTAACGCCGCCCAGAGTTCCGGCAGTTTCCGGTCAAATTCTTCCAGCGCCGCCGCATAGCCCGGCACATCACGGCGATGCCCGTAAAGCATATCAAAGTCAACAAGGTTGGCAAACAGGATAGCATTGTCATCGGCCCCCTTTACCTGTTCCATCAACATCTCGAAAATTTGCTTGTTGCCGTGGGCTTTATATTTCTGGGTTATGCCCTGATGGGCGAAAATATCGGCAATCTTGCCAATGGAAATCACCTCGCCGCCGCTATCTGCATATTTATCCAATAATGTGGGTGCCGGCGGCAGAACCGAAATATCCCTGCGGTTGCCTGTACGGATAAATTCACCCGGCACTGATCCTACGAAAGGCCGCGCAATCACCCGCCCGATGTTATAATCATCCACAAGTTTCCGCGCCACATCACATACTTCATAAAGGCGGTCGAGGCCAAAATGTTCCTCATGGGCCGCAATCTGTATCACCGAATCGGTAGAAGCATAAACGATAGGTTTGCCGCTTTTGATATGCTCAGCACCCAATTCGTCAAGAATAACTGTCCCCGAAGCATGACAATTTCCCAGAACACCCGGCAGATTGCACGTCGATATCAAATCATTTAACAGACTTTCAGGGAAGGTTTCTGTTTCATCTAAAAAATAGCCCCAGTCAAACATGACCGGCACACCCGCCATTTCCCAATGTCCGCTCGGCGTATCCTTGCCGCTGCTTTTCTCAGAAGCAAAACCGTATTTTCCGGTAATTTTTGTGGCTTTCTCGACCTTGATATCATGCCCCGAAGATTGCTCTGCTGCCAAGCCCAGCCCCAGTTCCATAAGATTTGGAATAAGCAGCGGGCCGGATCTTAACCCTGCCTTATCGCCCTGCCCCAAGGCGCATTGCTCGGCAATATGGCCGAAGGTATTCGCCCCCTGATCACCGAACAGGGCAGCATCATCCGTCTCACCAACACCAAAAGAGTCCAGCACAATAATTATTGCACGCATTACCTATGCTCCAGAAAAACCTCATATTATATTCAGGGCTTAAAATTAATCAGCCTAGTGTACAATCTTTTAAAAAATTTGTCCATATGGTAAAAAATTTTCAATAAGTTGCTTTTGATTATTAATTTATAGCCCTATTATATTTTCTATTATACCCCTATTATCATAGCATATCACTGATATTTGATATGTTCAGGAGCAAGAGAAAAAAATGATTGCCAAAGAAGTAAAAAGAAGCGTCGCCGCCATAAAGGCCGCCCATAAAGGCAAATTCCCAAAAGTTGCCCTTATTCTGGGTAGTGGACTTGGGAAATTTGGCGAAGTAATGAAGATTGAAACCACAATCTCTTACGACAAAATTCCCGATTTTCCCCAGCCAACCGTAGTGGGTCACGCCGGACGGCTGCTGATTGGAAAAGTAGGTCGCACACCTTTGTTATGTATGCAGGGTCGCATGCATCTTTATGAAGGTCATCCGGCGAACAAGCTTGCCATAGCCATCCGCACCTTCAGACAACTGGGTGTGGAAACGCTGATCATCACCAATGCGGCGGGAAGCCTGCATATGGAAATGCCCGCCGGATCGATCATGTGTATCAGTGACCATGTGAATATGTCAGGTCAAAACCCCCTGACCGGCCCCAATGATGAAAAAATAGGCCCGCGGTTTTTTGATATGACCCATGCCTATGATCAGGATTTACAGGACAGGCTGGCCCAATCCGCAATGGCGATTAATATTCCCCTCCATACTGGTGTATATGTTCAGCTCGCCGGACCTAATTTTGAAACACCAGCCGAGATCAGGATGCTGGGCAAATTGGGTATTGATGCGGTGGGTATGTCAACGGTTCAGGAATGTCTGGTCGCCCGCCATTGTGGTATGGACGTTGCCGGCGTATCCCTGATCACTAACCTTGGGGCAGGGCTGGCACCAAATGCCCTATCCCATGATGAAACCCTGTCTGAAGCCGAAAAAGCTTTCGGCAATATCAGTAGCCTCCTTGCCCATTTTATTGACGGACTCTCAGAATAATATGACCTTAAAAAAACCTCAACAACATGCTCTGTCTGTGGGTACGGTAATGATCGACATCATAACCGTCATTGCCGATAAGGATGTGGAATTACTGACACTGCATAATTCAAGCTCCTCCTTCCTAATGTTAGAGCAGGGCAGGAAAGTTGAATCCCAGAATATTGACACCCATGTTGGTGGTGGCGGTGCGAATACCGCAGTCTGCATGAGCCGGTTGGGCATGGATATGTCACTATTGGCCCTTGTGGGTAAAGACCTGAATGCAAAAAAAATTCTGAGGCGCATTGAAGAAGAGAATATCGCCCTGGATAATATAATCGAAGTTACAGATGTGGGGAGTGGGGTTGCAGTTCATATCGCATCCCATGACCGCAATGCGGCCATCTTCACCCATCGCGGTGCCAATTGCAACCTGACGAAAGATGATATTAAGGCGGTTAATTTTGCTGACTATAAACTGGTTTATGTCACCAACCTTAGTAACGAATCTGCGGATTATTTCCCTTTTCTTGTCGAGCAGGCTGCAAAATCAAATTGTTTCATTGCCTCTAATCCCGGCATCCGACAGTTAACAAGACTTTGTGATGACTTTCTGAAAAGCCTGAAATCAATCACTCTGCTGTCCCTCAATAAAGTGGAATGTGAGGCATTGGTTCCCAAACTTGTTTCAGAAGATCATAAAGCCCGAAAATCTAAGCTAGGCCTATCAGAAAATGTGCCTCCTCTGCTCAAAAACGGGTTTAAATTTGGTGGCTTTACCCTGGGGCTGGTTGAGCTCATGCAAATACTGTCTGCCCACGGGCCGGATTATGTGGTGATCACAGACGGTAGCAAGGGGGCTTATCTGTTGCAGGGAGATATTTTATATTACTGCCCGCCGCAGATAGTTGAGATGAAGGGGTCGGCGGGGGCCGGCGATAGTTTCTCATCAACATTGGCCAGTCTGGTTTCCACGGGTAATGAACCATCTGTTGCCCTTTATGCCGCATCCCTAAATGCCGCGTCCGTTATCTCTTGCGTTGACACTCAGGAAGGATTATTGACATTTGATACCCTTGAACGGGCTATGGGAAGCACCGATATCGCAGCTACCGTTATCAGGTGGAATGTAAAATAAAACTAAAATGGATAAATAATGGATAAAATATATATCTCCGCCGATAACTTGCTGGAAGACAGCTTCAAGATGGCTCATTTGATTTTGGAAAGCGGATTTGAGCCGGACTATATCGTTGGTGTCTGGCGCGGTGGCACGCCCATCGGAATCGCAGTACAGGAATATCTGGATTATCGGGGTCTGAAATCTGACCATATCGCCATCCGCACATCATCCTATACCGGAATTGCCACTCGCAGTTCCACCGTGCGGGTGCATGGGCTTGGCTATATTGTGGATAACATCAATTCCCATGACAAGCTTTTGATCGTGGATGATGTTTTTGATTCAGGTCTTAGCGTTGATGCAATCATCCGTGATCTTCAGGAGCAATGCC
>DAOWHQ010000051.1:0-2468 GCA_030641355.1 Alphaproteobacteria bacterium | reverse complement strand
TCCGGTGCTGTTACCGGAATGTTAGTTGTTGGTCTCGGTCTCCTGGGTGTTTCCCTCTATTATATCTATATGATCACGGGCGGCGTTGATGTGCGCACCACATTGGAAGGTCTTATCGGCCTTGGTTTTGGGGCTTCCCTGATCTCAATCTTTGCCCGTCTTGGCGGTGGTATCTTTACCAAAGGCGCTGACGTTGGTGGTGACATGGTTGGTAAGGTTGAAGCCGGCATCCCCGAAGATGACCCCCGCAACCCTGCAACAATCGCCGACAATGTGGGCGATAATGTTGGTGACTGTGCCGGCATGGCCGCTGACCTGTTCGAAACCTATGCGGTGACGATCGTGGCTACAATGTTGATCGCCTCCAGCGCATTTGCCGGAGAATCTCTGGAAAAAATGATGCTGTTGCCGCTAATGATCGGCGCTTTGAGCATATTAGGTTCCATCGGTGGTACTTTCTTCGTCAAGATGAAAAAAGGCTCAGAAAACATCATGGGTGCCTTGTATAAAGGCCTGATCTGGAGCGCAGTTATTTCTGGCGCACTAGTCTATGCTATGCTGACACAATATGATTTCTTCAGCGGCATTGAATTTGCTAATGGTGATGCTCTGACCACAACAGCTATCTTCTGGTGTGTTCTGACTGGTCTTGGTGTAACCGCCCTTGTGGTCTGGATTACTGAATATTACACCAGCACAGAATATCGTCCTGTTCGTGTGATTGCCGAGGCTTCTGAAACTGGTCATGGTACCAACGTAATTCAGGGGCTGGCCATTTCCATGGAATCAGCTGCCCTGCCGGTTATCGTAATTTGTGTCGGTATCTTTGTTGCCCATGATCAAGCGGGTCTGTTTGGTATTGCCGTTGCGGCATCTGCCATGTTGTCTCTGGCCGGTATGGTTGTGGCACTGGATGCTTATGGTCCGGTGACGGATAATGCAGGTGGTATTGCTGAAATGGCCAAATTGCCTGAAGATGTTCGGGTGACCACAGACAAGCTGGATGCGGTTGGTAACACAACCAAAGCCGTAACCAAAGGTTATGCCATTGGTTCAGCGGGTCTGGCATCATTGGTTCTGTTCGCGGCCTTTACCGAGGAAATTGCCCATTACATGCCTGATCTTCCTCCAATTTCCTTCTCGCTACAGGAACCCTTCATTGTGATCGGTCTGTTCATCGGCGGTATGTTGCCTTATCTGTTCGCATCCATGTCCATGATGGCTGTGGGTCGGGCAGCAGCCAGTGTGGTGGTTGAAGTTCGCCGCCAGTTCAAAGAAATCCCCGGCATTATGGAAGGTACTGCTAAGCCAGAATATGGTAAGGCTGTTGATCTGCTGACTAAGGCGGCGATCAAAGAAATGATCCTGCCATCCCTGTTGCCTATCTTGGCCCCAGTGATTCTTTTCACTGTGGCATATATGGCGAGTGACATGGTTGGTGCGTTTCAGGCTCTGGGCGCTATGCTCATGGGTACGATCATTACCGGTATTTTCATTGCCATTTCCATGACATCCGGTGGTGGTGCATGGGATAATGCCAAGAAATATATCGAAGATGGCAACCACGGCGGCAAGGGCTCTGAAGCTCATAAAGCCGCTGTTACTGGTGATACAGTTGGTGACCCTTACAAAGATACCGCTGGTCCGGCTGTTAACCCACTGATTAAGATTGTCAATATCGTGGCAATCCTTCTGGTGGCTGTTGTGGCAAAATCCATGTAAGCTGTCTTTATAAAATTATTAAAAAAGCCTCGCATCATGCGGGGCTTTTTTTTTTGACATGGGCATACTTTTGGCTATATTGCACTGCAATAGAATCTAAACAGGTAAAGCCAAATGCCCCAAGTCGATAAAATCAACGCAGGCCTTAATCCGCCGGAAGAAATAAACGTCATCATCGAAGTCCCGGCCGGGGGGGCCGCCGTGAAATATGAGATGCATAAACGCAGTGGCGCCATGATTGTGGACCGTATCCTGCATACCCCCATGCGCTATCCCACCAACTATGGCTATATGCCCCATACCCTGTCGGATGATGGTGATCCGTGCGATGTAATGGTTGTTGTGGGTGAACCGCTAATCCCGGGCTGCGTGATCCGCGCCCGGCCGATCGGTGTGCTGCTCATGGAAGATGAAGCGGGGGGGGATGAAAAAATTCTCGCCGTTCCCGACCTAAAAACAGACCCGACCTACAAGGATGTTCATACCCACACGGATCTGCCGGAAATATTGCTGTTGCAGATTGAGCATTTCTTCGAGCATTATAAAGATCTGGAAGAGGGGAAATGGGTTAAAATTTCAGGCTGGCACGGCCCGGAAGTGGCCAAGCAGAAAATCCTCGAAGGTATCGAGCGGGCTAAAAATGGCGAATAAATTTTAGGGGAGCACCCATAATGGATGCTCCCCTAGTACTTTATGCATACCCTGAAGTTCTTAGACTTATGCTGCCCGAACATCAGCTAGGAATT
>DAOWHQ010000182.1:0-3189 GCA_030641355.1 Alphaproteobacteria bacterium | reverse complement strand
GGGCGAGGTTAACCATCTGGGCCTGCGCTGGTCCTATCCGCTGACCTCCCAGCTCGCAGATGACTATCTGGCGACACGATTTTGTCTGATCGGTGATGCGGCCCACGGTATCCACCCCATCGCGGGACAGGGCTTTAATCTGGGCCTGCGCGACATTGCCGCCCTCGCCGAAGTGCTGGTTGATGCCAAACGGCATGGCGGTGATCTGGGCTCGGAATTCACACTGGAGCGTTATGTGCGCTGGCGGCGGACCGATAATAATATTCTGGCCCTTGGTATGGATAGCTTAACCCGGTTCTTCTCCAACGATATCACCCCAATCCGCCTTGCCCGCCAGATTGGGCTTGGCATTGTCGGTGAAATACCGCCCTTAAAGAGATTCTTCATGCGCCATGCCAGAGGAACGGTCGGCAAACTGCCTAAACTTCTCAAGGGTGAGAAGATTTAGGTTTTACCCCTAACCCGTCAGCCCTAATGGGCTTTTGTAGTTTTTGGTTTTGCCTCAATCGCCGGCGCTTGCGCTTAGGCTATCCTCGTATTAACTCGGGCGCGCCTTGCGCTTGCCTCAGCCCTAATGGGCTTCGGTTATTGAACCCTTTTCGGTTATGGCAAATGCCTAATCCTTATCAAGCTCTCTGGCTTCTTCCACCAGCATGATCGGGATGCCGTCGCGGATGGGGAAGGCGAGGCCCGCTTTTTCACTGATCAGTTCCCCTGCGCCCTCATCATAGCGCAATGTTGTCTTGGTCAGCGGACAGGCCAGTATTTCCAGCAGCTTGGGGTCAACCTTGCCAAAATTTATTTTTGGGGTTTCTGTATTATTCATCTCTCATACCGTCCTGTATAATTCTCATCATTGTAAAAGTCTGTCTGTGGCCAGCTGGCCCCCGGAAAGGTCAAATTCCATTATTTTAAGCATCAAATCAATCCGGTCTTTCAAATTGACAATTTCCAGAAGCGCCTGTTTTTCAGCAGCTCCGAAAGGACAGATCATGGCGAGTGAATTAACCAGCTCTTCATCACAGGTCTTCTCCAGAACTTCCCATCTGGGCACAATATTATTAAGCTTTAAATATTTTTCCACCATCTGGACAAGCTTCTGCCGCTCTATATCATCGGCGCGGAATGGCGCAGCACAATCCACGCCAAATCTATCATAGAGCACCCGCACTTTCCTGAAAGTCTGGGTTCGTGGCAATTCCTCAACAATGTCATAACGGCTCAAGCCCGTTAGCAATAGCGTAAACCCGCCGTCATTATTATCCTTAAGATCAGAAATCATGCCGACACAACCCGTGGTATAGAGCGGCCTGTGCCGGGGTGCTGTGCCAATCTGATCATTGCCCTGTACCTCTAGTGGCGATACGGACGGCTGAATCATCCCGATCAGGCCGTTTTGCTCCCGCGCATAATAGACCATGTCCAGATAGCGGGATTCGAAAATATTCAACGGCAGATGCCCTTTGGGCAGCAGTAACGCACCGGTTAATGGAAGAACCGGCAAAATCTCTGGCAATCGTTCCAATTCAAACAAATTCATCTTCCTTAGGAAAAAAGTATGCTCGACAGTTTTTTGCGAATTTTCACCGTAAATGGATCCATGGGGCCGGCAATTTCAAAAAACTTCACCAGTTGTTTGCGCGCACCATCCTCATTCCAGCCCCGGTCACGGGATACGATATCCAGAAGATGTTCTGCCGCCACCTCCTGTTCGCCTTTGGCCCATAATATCAACGCCAGATCAAAACGCGCCTGATGATTATTCGCGTCCGCCTCTATGGCCTGGGTCAGCTCCCCGGCATCGCCAATGCCGGCTAGCTGTGACGCCATGTCAAGCGCTGCCCGTGCCGCGATAATCGCAGCATGATTTTCATGTTGTTTCGATACACTGCTGAGGACAGCGGTGGCATTTTCCACATCATCCAGCCGAATCAGACATTGGCCAAGCCCTGCAATCGCCTTTGGGTTATCCGCTTCGGTCTGCATCACTTCAGAATATAACCCACCCGCATTCTGAAAATCGCCATCTTCAAATAATTGTGCGGCCTGTTCCAGCATTTGTTCTGTGGGTGATGGTTGCATTTCAGGGGCGAAACGGGCGATGAATTCTTTAACCTCGGCCTCTGGTTTCACGCCCGCAAAGGCATCCACAGGGCGCTGGCCTGAGAAAACCACCACCGTTGGCACCGACTGAATTTTCATCTGCACCGCCAATTGCTGATTCTTCTCAAAATCAATGCGAACCATCTGAACCGCACCGCCAGCCTGATTGACTATCTTTTCCAATATGGGCGTGAGCTGTTTGCAGTTTTCCGACCATGCCGAATAAAAGCTGACCAGCACTGGAACCGTGGCAGATTTTTCAACCACATCATCCATGAAGCTGTTCATGTCGCCTTCTTTAATCAAGGGCCCGGTATCTTTAGCCACTGGCCCGTCAATGTCCTGCATATAATATCCTCATAATAAGTTAAGTTACATCATAGACCCAAATTACAGATTATCAAAATCCAAAACATGGGGGTAAAAGTCGAAATTATTAATAAATTTAGTCAAATCCGCAGAGCTTATGGTGGTCGTAGCCTCATTATGGAGTGGATGATAATTCAGCAAGTCATGATCCATCATTTTTTTATCCAGCACCACAATAAGGTTTTCAACGGCCGCATTGATCAAGCAAAAAGGTGTCACCGATCCCGGGGTCACGCCGAGCATCTCTACCATAGCATCCGCGCTGGCAAAACTAAGTCGCTTTATGGGCAGAATTCCTGATTTGAACAATCCAACCATATCCAGCTTGCGGTCTTCGAGCATGACCACGAGCAGATATTGCCCCTTTTTATCTTTAAGAAACAGACTTTTGCAATGACCGCCCATTATTTCCCCGCGCAGATGCTGACTTTCATCAACAGAATGCAGGGGTGGGTGACGAAAAGTAGTTGTTTCGATTCCCAGCGTTTTAAAACAATCAAACAGATCCTGTTCACTTGCCGACATGAAATATCCTATTGTGACGGTGTAATTACCCTTGTTTTAAGCCGAAAAAACCCCTGTTGCAAACAAATGATGTTTTTTTGAAATTACCCTTGATTTTGATAGTTTAATAGCTATTATCCGCCGCACAGTCACAAACGTGGCTGAAATATTTTGGAGTGCGGGCGTAGCTCAGGGGTAGAGCGAAACCTTGCC
>DAOWHQ010000234.1:0-6466 GCA_030641355.1 Alphaproteobacteria bacterium | reverse complement strand
TGGCATGGACATGGACAATATAACTTCTTTGTCGCCCGTTGGGGAATCGCCAACACGCCCTTTTACCCAACGTCCTGTAGCAGTCAGCGCAGGGTATCTCTCAGCACTTATTTCATCTAGTTTTGCTTTGGCGGCAGCCATTTTATAATTGGCTTTCAAATATTCCGGGGCGTTATTAAGCGCGTCATTGATAGTAATATCCAAGCTATTCGGCAGGATGAGGTTCATGTCTCTATCTGCGCTTGCTATGCTGCTGAAATTACGTTGAACCAATCTTGATAATTCATCACGATGGGTCATTAGTTCTACAGTGGCCATGGATTGTTGCGCCAAAGCCTGCTGATGCCGCGAATTAACTAGGGCTAATTCAGTAGCAGTCGCCAGAGATAATCTGGATTTGGCCTCTGTGCCTTTGAGAAGTTCTTTCAAAGTTGCCACATGATCATCATAGGCCAGTGCAATTTCTTTGGATTCACGCGTACCAAGGAATGCTTTGACAGTGTCCAGTATCACTTCATGTTGAGTGGCAATGAGATCATATTGGGCGATGTTAATTTCTGCTTCTGCTTTTCTTACGCGCGCGCCATTTCGTCCGAAAGTCCATAAGTCCTGCTGGACTTCGATACCGCCATATATTTTTCTGCCATCGCGCTGAAGGGAGCCGGATGAGTTCAGTTGATCAATGCTGTTATGGCCAAAATTTCCCACAGCAATCACGCGCGGCAAGTAATAACTGTGTGCGCCAACTCGTCCTTCTTCAGCGGCATGAAAATTTGATTGTGCCGCGGCTATTCTCTCATCGGTTGTTAGTGCCGCATTGACAGCATCAATCAGTGAAAGTTCTTCTGCATTGACGGACATTATGCCCATAAAAGCTCCAATAATAATGCTCAATATAGATTTTCTTACTATGCATTTCAGTGCCTGTTTCATTGCTTTCCCCTTTCAGATTGAAAATGATATTATTCGACAAAATAAAGCCCAATAGTACATACAAAATTTACAACAAAATAGCCTTTATTTCAAGTCACTTATCGGATAATAACTTGTAATTATCTATCCTTGTCACATTATTTTAAAAATAGATTTTTTTAGGGGTGAAATGCCCAAATTTATATTGAAAAAAATCCTAATTTTGTTATCCTCTGGCTAAGGGTTTTCGATAAAGGGATTAGAGGGATGGCCGATACATTAGTAGATGAAGATAGCCTCTTAAAAGATGTTCTAATGCGCGTCAAAAGGGCCGCAAAACAGGTGGCTGCTTTTAGTTTTATTATTAATTTACTACTATTGGTCTCGCCCATATATATGCTGCAGCTCTATGATCGGGTGCTTTCTAGCGGCAGCAAGGACACACTGCTTGTTCTTTCCATAATCGCATTATTCCTCCTTGGCCTGCTCGGATTGTTAGAGGTCGTTCGCAACCGCATTATGACCAGCACCGGTGCAGATGTTGACCGTGATCTTAAGGATGATGTCTTTGAAGGTATTATTAATCAGGCCGCATTGAGAAAAAACGACAATAACGGACAGGGTATCCGCGACCTTGATAGTATTCGTCAATTTGTTTCCAGTAACGCGCCTTTTGCTTTTTTTGATGCTCCCTGGACCCCTTTCTTTATTATTGTGGTAGCGCTTCTTCATCCCCTGTTGGGATTAGTAGCTCTGATCGGCGCGGTTATTATCTTCTGTTTGGCTATCGCAACAGAGGTCGTCTCGCGGGAGCTTTTGAAAAAATCCGCCGGACATCAGATGCAATCCCATAGCTTTATCGAAAGCATTCTGAGAAACAACGATGTCCTGCGGGCCATGAATATAGCTTCGGGCTTAAAGAGCAAATGGGCGGGTCGGCGTGATCCGGCCATTCAATTGCAGGTGATAGCCAATCAACGTGTCGGCATATTGTTGGGTAGTACTAAGGCAGTACGCATTGCCATTCAGGTTATCATTCTGGGTACGGGCGGTTATCTGGCTTTAGATCAGCTCATCACACCCGGCGCCATTGTCGCTGCCTCCATCATAACGGGTCGGGCATTGGCACCTGTTGAGCAGGCCATCGGCGCATGGCGTCAGGTTGTAGCCGCTAGGGGTGCCTACCGCCGTTTGATTACATTGCTTAATCAGTCCGCAGAAAAAAATCAGCCAATGCCGCTGCCCCGTCCCGATGGAAATTTGAATGTTTCCGGGCTTGTTGGGGCCTTGCCCAAGGCAAAAGAACCTATTCTTAAAAGCATCTCATTTGAACTGAAAGAAGGTGAACTTCTCGGCATGATAGGCCCAAGCGGAGCCGGCAAAACTTTCCTCGCCCGTCACTTGATCGGGGTTTGGCCTGCCATACGGGGTTCTGTGCGGTTGGGTGGGGTTGATATTTCCGCGTGGCATGATAGTGACCGGGGCCAATATATCGGTTATCTGCCACAGGATATTGAATTATTCCCCGGAACTATTGCTGAAAATATTTCCCGTTTTACCAAGACGGACGCGGACAAGGTGGTCGAAGCCGCCCGTCTTGCCGGTTGCCACGAAATGATCCTTAGCTTGCCGCAGAATTACGATGCCGTTATTGGCGCCGGTGGGATGTTTCTTTCCGGCGGTCAAAGCCAGAGGATAGCCCTCGCCAGAGCGCTCTATGGTTCACCTGTATTTGTGGTGCTTGATGAGCCTAATTCAAATCTTGATACCGAAGGCGAGGTCGCCCTTGGTCGATGTCTGAATGAGCTTAAAGACAACGGCACTACGGTCTTGATTATCTCTCACAATATTCGCGCTCTTCAGTCGGTCGATAAAATGCTGGTGCTTAAGGATGGCGCGGTGGCGGCCTTTGGCCCGCGTGATGAAATTCTGAAACAATTTATGCGGCCATTATCAACCGTTATGCCCGATAAAACCCAACAAGTGAAAAGTGTGGAGAAGAAAGCATGAATGTTCAATTGCAGAAATCTCCTGAAAATCTGAGCGAAGCTGACAAGGCGGCCCGTTTTGGTATGTGGGCCGTTATTATTGGTTTTGGTGGTTTTATGCTATGGGCTATGTTGGCGCCACTCTCCGAGGGCGTTGTTGCTTCCGGCTCTGTAATGGTGGACGGTAAACGCAAAACAATCCAGCATCTGGAAGGCGGTATTGTGAGCGCCATTCATGTGAAGGAAGGAACGCACGTTAACGCCGGCGAGATATTAATTGAACTGGATAATATCCAGAGCAATGCCCAGCATGAGCTTTTACAAGTCCGCCATGATAATCATCTTGCCGTGATTAGCCGATTGAATGCTGAGCGTATAAATGCCGATAAAGTGATTTATGCCCCGGACCTGATGGCGCGGCTAAGTGATTCCCGCGTGGCCCAGCTCATTGATATTCAAAATGATCTTTTTGTCGCCCGCCAAGCCCAGCTAGAGGGTCAAATATCCATATTAAAACAGCGTTCAGAGCAGATAAAAGAGCAAATACAGGGGCTTAGAGAAGAACAAAAAGCCAAGAATGAAGAGATTGTCTATATTCAGGATGAGCTATCGCGCCTTGAAGAACTGGATAAAGAGAATCTTGTAGGGCTACCGAGGTTGTTGGCTCAGAAGAAAGCGCTGTCACAAGCAGTGGGAGCTGCGGGTAAGTTAAAAGCCAGCATGGGGGCGGCCAAGGTTGAAAAGGGGAAGGCCGAGCTTGAAATTATCCAGCTACAAAAGGACCGCCAGCAGGAAATTGCCGAGATGATCCTGAAAAATCAGGAAAAATATTATGAGGTGCAGGAGCAGCTTGTTGCTATGGCTGATGTTTTGAAGCGAACCGTGGTTCGCGCTCCGCAAGCAGGTAAAGTAATGGGGCTGAATGTCTGGACCATTGGGGGGGTTATACCTCCGGGGGATTCACTTCTTGAAATTGTGCCTGACGAACGCCGTTTGGTGGTCGAGGCCCGGATACGCGTGACGGATATTGATAATGTGCTAATTGGCATGCCCGCGCGTGTCCGCCTGTCTGGATTGCGACAACGGACAACGCCTGAACTTACGGGGCAGGTTGAGGATGTATCCGCTGATACGCTGCTGGATGATGCGACACAGGAGCGATATTATGTTGCGAAAATCGCGGTGACGGAACAAGAATTTGCCCGTATCACAGATGACGAAATAGTTCCCGGAATGCCCGTGGAGATATTAATTCGGGCTGGTTCACGCACGGCTCTGGAATATTTTATGAACCCAATTATGGATGTGCTCAGAAGAGCTATGAACGAAGATTGATGCTCACTTGAGGCAAATATGACCCTGTCATTTTGACAAGATCTGTTTTGCGTACTTTTTACCATCTTCTACTCTTGGCTGATCAAAGGCATTTATTTCTAACATAGAAGCCGCAAAAATGGTTTCGAGCATGAAGTGCATCATTAAAGCCCCCATAGCATGCTCATTCAGATCTTCCAGCTCAATGTTTCGGCAGGGTATTTTTGTATCCAGAACGCTTTGCAGTGTTCCCTGATAAAAAGCGTCGACCACATCGGCCATGTCTTTATCATGGAGATGGGCTATTTCAGGGGCATCAAACAATGAAGTATCTATTTTCGCGCCTGGGGTATTCTTCTGCGCGGTGATGAAGGTCATGGACTTGTCTGCTTTGCCATCCAGAAACATTTGCAGTTGGCTATGCTGATCACGGGGGCCTAATGCTGCCAGTGGCGTTGTCCCATTGCCTTGTTTTCCCAGACTTTCAGCCCATAATTGCACATACCAGTCTGTAAAATTCTGTAATCGGTTGATATAGGGCATCATGACACTTATGGACCGGCCTTGTTTAGCATCCGCCGTAAGGATAAAAGCGGCACCCATGACAGCGGGAATGTCCCGCGCATCCGGATTGTTCAGGGTATGATCCATGACCGTCTGAGCGCCGTCCCGAATGGCACGAATATCAAGACCACTTATGGCAGCAGGTAATAAACCCACGTTAGATAAAACGGAGAACCGACCGCCCAGACCCTGAATATGATCTAATATATCAATATCATAAGTATTTGCCAGCCGTCTTACCAGGCTGTTACCCGGTTCTGTGACAAAGAGGAAATATTTGGAAAGAGCGTCCTTGCCCACTTGATCGGCAACATGTTTCATCATGATAAGGCATTGGGTTAAGGTATCGGTCGTGTTACCAGATTTTGATATGACGATAGTTATGGTATTCTTACAGGGCAGGCTTTCAATAAAGTCTTCGTAATCCCCTGCGGCCAGATTTGGCAAAATATGCAGCTTGGGTGCTTTGTCTGAGCCCTTCTTTAAGGAAAGCAGCGCCCTTGCCCCAAGGCTGGACCCCCCGGTTCCAAGAACAACTACATGGTCAAAATTATCTCTGATATAGGTGGCGGTATTTTCTATTATCGACAGATCATCCTTCTTTGCGGGAACTTCGTATAAGGGAAGACCGCCGGTATGTAAATTTTTCTTGATATCCTGAATCTTCTTCTGAGCTTTCTCAATCAGCTGATTTGCATTTTCTTCCGCAGGATTATTATCCAAGAGGGAAGGGGCGTAGATTATGTCGTGTTTAAACGGATAATTGGGAATCATAAATTAACTTGCCTTAATGTTTATTGAATATTCTTCAGGACACAACAAATGTTGTGTCTCAGGAAAACTTATGTGACAGGTCCAGAACACCGCCACTGGTTAGTAATGAAAAACCATGGACAATACAAGTAGCGGCAATTTGAAGGTCATGGGTATTTATGCCTTCTTTAGCTTTCAGCGAATGTACATAAAGTTCGCTATAACATCTGGCGACTTCTTCATTGAACTCTAAAATAGGAATTTTGGCTATCACGCCCTCTACGAAGGCGGAGCGTTGAATTCTGATGTCAGGCTTTTTAGCCAGATGAACCCCTGTGAGTAGCTCGGATACGGTGACTGCGGCAATATATGCTTCGCTGTAATTGGAAAGTGCGTCAAGGCTCTCCAAATCCAACCGGCCATTTTCCGCGCCAATAAAGATATTTGTATCTATGACTAATCCCATAAGCTATCCGGTAAATTAGCATGCTGGCGTATATTTTTAAGATCTTCTTTCATGGCAGGTGCATCGTTGTTTAATTTTGGTAACGCCTTTAACAGCCCGGTCAATTGTGAGACAGGGAACCCCGTTTTTGGCGGCGGCACTAGCGCGGCAATAGTTTGTGAGCCCTTGGTGATATAAAGTTTTTTCCCGGTCATGCGTACTTTATCAATAGTGGTTGATAAATTTCGGACCAATTCGGTAGCCGTTATCATATTATCTTCTGATTTAGCCATTTAACTAATTTCCCTTAAATTTCAATAGCTTCCATAGTGGTATATATTATAGAAATTTATTAACGCAGCTTTAACAAAACAAGAAAAAACATATTTTATGTATTTATACATAAAATACCAATTGCTCGCAATGGGTGTTTTATTGGGGTTAATCTGATTTGCGGCCATATTGATCATCAAGGCGGATGATGTCGTCT
>DAOWHQ010000197.1:0-5550 GCA_030641355.1 Alphaproteobacteria bacterium | reverse complement strand
TAACGAATATAAATGGGTATCTAATAATGGAACTGATAGTGTTTGTGAAAAATGGGAATGGTTTATGAATAAGTTTGAAGATTCTTTCCAGTCTGGTAATTGGCATTTAATTTCTGGGGCAAGAGAAGCTGCTTGCCCAAATATTAAGAATGATGATTAGTGAAGTTAATAGTTCTAAGTTACTGATCTGAAAATTGAACCTCTCTATCTTCCTGATTTCTCATAAGCAATATCCGGCAAACTGCTTTTGGTCAGGGTGACAAATCTTTCCAGAAGCTCTGTTTTCTCCGTACTCAGATGATGCTCGCTGAAGACAAAGCCTATTTCACGCTCAATATCATATCCATCCATAGGTAGGCGGGTGACGCCTTCGGCTCTATAATGATCTGGCATGGTGGTAAAGCCTACCCCCGCCGCCACCATAGCCAAGGCCCGTTCGTCCTGTGCGGTTCTGTAAACCAGACGGGGGCGCACATTGCGGTCGGTGAAGAAACGACTGGTTTCGCTTAATACCTCGCAACGGCTGCGTACGATGGTTGGTTCGTTGGCTAGCTCGGTCGGGTCGATGGACTTGGAATTTGCCAGCGGGTGATGGCTTGCGATGGCAAGGGAATAGGATTCCCGATAAAGCGATATCATTTTGTTTTTTGTACCAGACCGTAGAATGGTCAGGGCGAGGTCTATGCGGCCTTCATCCATGCGGTTCAGGATTTCCTGTTCTGTGCCCTCAAAAAGTTCGGTGATCAGTCCGGCTTCCTGTCGTTGAAAGGGCTGTAATATCTGCTGGATTGATTGCGAGGGGATGGTCATAAGAATGCCCAGCCTTAGCAGTTTGGGTGTGTCTTCCGTCTTCATGGCGGCTTCTGCCAGATTGAGCTGATGCAGAACTGCCTTGGCGCGCTCCACAAAACGTGTGCCGTTTTCGGTTAGGAATACCCGCTTGGCAGATCGGTCAAAAAGACGCGTTCCCAGATTGGTCTCCAGTTTCTTTATTCCGGCGGATAAAGTCGGCTGGGTCACATAAGCCCGCTCGGCGGCCTTGGTAAAACTGCCGGTTTCCACAACGGCTAGAAAATATTTTAACTGGTATATTTCAATCATGTTTTGATATTAGGGTTTTTCAATTATTATATCAAACAGGATAAAATTATTCGCCCTTGCTATTGTGATCGCTTCTTCTATCAAGGCTTTTTCGGGACTGCCAGCGGCATACTCAGTGACCAGATCGCCGTATACCTCATGCTCGTAATAATCATCCGGATAGATATCCAGCCACATTCTGATGCGGTTGCTATCGCCCCAGTTCAGTTCAAGGCTAGCACTTTCGTTTGGCAAAAGTCGTGTATCGGAATATTCCAGCCAGCGACCCCCCGCATATCCCACGTCCCGCTTGATGACATAGTCTACGGCACTGTCCGCGATCTCATTACCCGCCTCATCAAGGCGGACTGCGCGCATTACCACTTTCGGCGTGATATAGGACGGAAAGGCATGACCCACACCCGTACTTTTCAGGCTGAAAAGAGCCTTATTGGCATCTATGTCATATTTTGCCTCAAGCCCGCCTTTAACCATCTCCGGATCATGAATACCGCGCCAAAGGTGCTTTCGGTCCGGCATATGACAATTCTGACAACTTATGCCCGCGGCGGCCTGTGGGCTGGCCTGCCATTCGAATACTGTATTTTCCAGAGGTTTGCCGTTGATGGCATATTCCTGTGGAAACTGGTGGCAACTGGCACAAAAGTCTGATTTTTCAAAATCTGCGGTGCGGAAAACACCGCCATGGGGGTTTTCAGTGTCACTTTGGCCTGTTTCACCCGTATCTCGCTGAGGCGGGCCATATCGTTTATTTTCTCTCACATGACAGCCGGCACAGCTATTGCCGACGGCGGCAAGCCCCTGTGCGGCGGGCAGATGGCCCAGACCTTTGGCGCGCGCATCTGCAAAGGCCTGTTTCTGTTCGGTAAGGGGGGCATGACATTCCATGCAGTCGTTTGCGCTTTGGGTATTATAGGTCAGGAGCTGGCCAACAAAGCCTGGTGACATAGCATGAGCATGAAGGCTGGTCTGCCATTCTTCAAATTTATCCGCATGACATTCACCGCAGGATTCAGGGTTCAGTGACTGCTCCACTTCGCTCCATTGTTCCGGTGGCGGGCCTTGGGGCTTCAGGGGTTGCTGCCAATGGTTTGACGGCAAAATATGGACGCTCTGAAAATTAGTTTCTAATGCCCCATTTGTCTCTTTTAACATAAGTACTGCGGTCAGGATAATGCTGCAAGTGATAACAATGATTAATAAATTTCGGGACATATTTATATTTTCATGTATGTATGGAATGACTTATTGATACCTTTTTTCTAATATATATAGATATTTGCTTTGTCAATTAATATCCTGTAACATTCTCGTGCGGTAACGAATATATTTAATGTATTAAATATATCAATCAGGATTATTAAAAGTTCTGGTTGTCGACGTGAAGCAACAACAATATTTAGGAAGGCCAATTATAATGAAAAATCTGAGTAAAATTATCGTCGCAGCAATGTTCTCT
The DNA here is from genome assembly GCA_030641355.1 of Alphaproteobacteria bacterium. GTDB lineage: Bacteria > Pseudomonadota > Alphaproteobacteria > Sphingomonadales > Emcibacteraceae > Paremcibacter. Next base: position 2,990 of record DAOWHQ010000197.1, on the reverse strand, counting down.
TTGTCTATCGCAATGTTTGCAACAGTAAGTTCTGCTGATGAGGGTGCTATGAACCCTTGTGCAAAGGCAAATCCTTGTGCAAAAGCAAACCCTTGCGCCAAACACAACCCTTGTGCCAAACACAACCCCTGTGAAAAGAAGAACCCTTGCGCCAAGGAAAATCCTTGTGCCAAGAAGAACCCTTGCGATAAATAAAATTTCTTTCAGGTGACTGTTTCAGCCACTTGAGTATATTTTTTGATACAGGTCGGTCTTTTATAATGAAGGTCCGGCCTGTTCTGTTTAAGGTAACAGAATTACCTCATTTATTGATATTTTCAAGTCCGTCACAGACCTGTTTTTTTATTAAATTCAGGGTAAGATAAATGTTACCATCCATAGAAATTATCTATGGAATAGATAAATATTAATGATTTTATCTATGGTTGTCTTTCGGTTATACTGGTGCAAACCGAACAAAAGGTGTGAAAAATACCATGACGATCATTCAATCTGCCATAGATCAGAATAGTCCTGAATATCTATCCAATCAAAAGGCCATGGCCGAAATAGTCGCCGATCTTGAAAGCAAGCTTGTGATGATAGAGCGGGGCGGTGGTGAGAAATACTGTCAGCGTCATCTGGACAGGGGCAAGCTTCTGCCGCGAGATCGGGTCAACAGGCTTTTGGACAAGGGTTCGGCCTTTCTGGAATTTTCCCAGCTTGCCGCCTATGATATGTATAGCAAGGATGTGGCCGCCGCCGGCGTGATCACTGGTATTGGCAGGGTCGCGGGACAGGAATGTGTCATCGTCTGTAATGATGCAACGGTTAAGGGCGGTAGTTATTTTCCCCTTACCGTGAAAAAACATCTGCGCGCACAGGAAATTGCTGAACAGAATAATCTGCCATGTATTTATCTTGTGGATAGTGGCGGGGCTAATCTGCCGACACAGGATGAAGTTTTTCCCGACAAAAACCATTTTGGCCGGATATTCTATAATCAAGCCACCATGTCAGCCAAAGGTATCCCGCAGATTGCCGTGGTCATGGGTTCATGCACCGCGGGCGGTGCTTATGTACCCGCCATGAGTGACGAGAATGTCATTGTCAAAGAACAGGGCACTATTTTTCTGGCAGGGCCTCCTCTGGTTAAGGCGGCTACTGGTGAGGTGGTGACAGCGGAGGATTTGGGTGGCGGGGATGTTCATACGCGCATATCCGGTGTCGCCGATCATCTGGCGCAGGATGATAATCACGGGCTTGAAATCGCCCGCACCATCGTTGGAAACCTGAACCGCACAAAAACGATTCAACTGGCGTGTAAGGAAAGCCAAGAACCAATTTATGATCCGGCGGAGATTCACGGTATTGTCCCGCCCGACCTGAAAACACCCTATGATGTGCGTGAGGTTATTGCCCGCATTGTGGATGGCAGTGATTTTGATGAATTTAAGAAACGCTACGGCACAACATTGGTTTGTGGTTTTGCCCATATCTTTGGTATGCCTGTGGGGATTGTCGCCAATAACGGGGTGATTTTTTCTGAATCCGCACTGAAGGGGGCACATTTTGTTGAGCTTTGTAATCACCGGGGTATCCCGCTGATCTTCCTGCAAAATGTCACCGGATTTATGGTCGGACAGAAATATGAGGCGGGGGGTATCGCCCGTGATGGTGCCAAGCTTGTCACGGCGGTTTCATGCGCGCAGGTGCCTAAATTTACTGTGATCATTGGCGGCTCATTTGGGGCCGGAAATTATGGCATGTGCGGCCGGGCTTATAACCCACGCTTCCTGTGGATGTGGCCTAATGCACGAGTTTCGGTGATGGGCGGCGAGCAGGCAGCTAATGTGTTAGCCACCGTCAAGCGGGATGGTATTGAACGACAGGGTGAAGACTGGAGTGCTGAGGACGAAGCGGCTTTCAAAAAGCCCATCGAAGATCAATATGAAATGCAGGGGCATCCCTATTATGCTTCGGCGCGATTGTGGGATGATGGGGTGATTGATCCAAAGGATACGCGGCGGGTATTGGGTTTAGGCCTGTCGGCGAGCTTAAATGCGCCTTTTGGGCCAACCACTTATGGCGTCTTTAGAATGTAAGATTAAGGAAATCAAATGACAGATACAACGGTAATTCTGGAGCAGGACGAAGATGGCATTGCGTGGGTTACGCTGAACCGGCCAGAGGTTCATAATGCCTTTGACGAAGTTATGATCCACAGGCTTCGGGAAATATTTCAAATACTGAAACAGGATAACAGTTGTCGTGCTGTGGTGCTTCGGGGCGCGGGTAAAAGTTTCTCCGCCGGAGCCGATCTGGGCTGGATGAAACGGGCCGCGGAATTCTCCCATAATCAAAATCTTGCCGATGCCGAATATCTCGCCGCTATGCTGAATGGCCTGTATAGCCTGAACAAAATGACAATTGCCTGTGTCAAGGGTGTGGCTATGGGTGGGGGCTTGGGCTTGCTGTCCTGTTGTGATCTGGTGATTGCCGATGAAAACACCACTTTTGCCCTGTCGGAGGTTAAGATTGGTATTATTCCGGCGACAATATCACCCTATGTTTTAGCGGGCATGGGGCCGCGCAATGCCCGGCGTTATTTTCAGACCGGGGAGAGATTTAAGGGGCAGCGTGCGTATGACATGGGGTTGGTTCATGAGCTAGTCACTACGGAAGATGAAATGGATGCGCAGTTGAATGTCATTCTGGATCATGTGCGCACCAGTGGCCCCTATGCCATGCGCGAAGCCAAACGCCTGGTCATGGATTATGCCAATCAACCGTTAAGTTCCAAAATGATACAGGATTCCGCCGAACGTATTGCCGCTATTCGCGCCCGACCAGAAGCGAAAGAAGGGCTGACAGCCTTTCAGGAAAAAAGAAAACCTGACTGGCAGCTTAAGGACAAAAAATAATGTTCACTAAAATACTTATTGCCAATCGGGGCGAAATTGCCTGTCGTGTGATCAAAACCGCGCAGGAAAATGGCATCAAAACCGTTG
>DAOWHQ010000077.1:0-2121 GCA_030641355.1 Alphaproteobacteria bacterium | reverse complement strand
CTATCACTGCTCCCGCTACAACACCAATACAGGGCGGTTAACCACGGGAATGTTTGAGGATGTATTTCAAAAGATCGACAACTTCCTGAAATAGGAAATGCCGAAATTGTGAAATGACAATCACTGAATCATTATGCTACTATTCGGCTATATTCATTAATTGGAGGAAAATTTCATGAACCGTTTTATTATATTATGCCTGTCACTTTTCATCGGGCTAACAGCCTTTTCTTATGCACAGGACTATGACAAGGTGGAAATCAAGACCACCCCCGTGGGTCATGGCGTATATATGCTTCAGGGGGCCGGTGGTAATATTGGAATCTCCACTGGCGAAGATGGTGTTTTCATGATTGATGACCAATTTAGCCCGCTTACATCTAAAATCCTTGCTGCCATAGGTAAAATTTCGGACAGGCCCGTTAAATTTCTAATCAATACCCATTGGCATTATGATCATACGGGCGGTAATGAGAATCTTGGCAATATGGGTGTGGTCATCGTCGCCCATGACAATGTCTATGAAAGACTAAGCACAGATCAATTCATGAAGGCCTTTAATAAGCATATTACTGCTTCACCTAAAGCGGCCCTTCCTGTGGTAACTTTCAATGATCAGGTGACCTTTCACATGAACGGCCTTCATATTAAAGCCCACCATGTAAAAAATGCCCATACGGATGGTGACAGCATCATATTTTTCAAAGATGTCAATATCGTCCATGCGGGAGATACTTTCTTTAATGGCTTTTATCCCTTTATCGATGCGGGCGCGGACGGTTCCATTTATGGCATGATTGATTCCGCCGCCACACTCCTGACACTTGTGGATGATAAAACTAAAATCATTCCGGGACACGGACCACTTGCCAACAAGCAGGATTTACAGAATTTCCACGATATGCTGGTTCAGGTCGTGAAAGCCGTAAAACCACTGACCGAAAAGAGCCTGTCTCTGGAAGAAGCGGTTAAGCTGAACCCGTTAAAAGGCCTGAACGATAAATGGGGCGGTGGCTTTCTAAATCCTGATGCTTTTCTGGGCACTATCTACCAGACTATAGCGGACCATAAGTAACTTAATCATCCGTTCATGCATCATTCAGGAAAGATAAGCTATTGTGATTTCAGGATGTAGATGAGACTGCATAAATTAAGCCATAAGGAACTGAATGATGCGTAAATTTAGTCAAATCATAAAAATCACTGTCTTTGCTCTTGGCATCGCCATATTTGGACTGGCACCCGCCGCACAAGCCATGTCAGAACGTGGCAAGCATAAACAGGGCAACCGTCACAATTATAGCAATCACAGTGGAAAACATAGCTACAACAGGCACTACAAAAAACATAACTATGGCAAACGTAGCCATAGACAAAGACACAACAGAAATAATAACTACAGCTATGGTTATGGCTACAATAACTATGGTTATGGCGGTCACTATAGCTATAGCAGCCGCCACGGTGGCGACGCGGTGGCTTTGGGCATCCTCACGGGCGGCCTGTTATTCTACGCGCTGACCGCCAATCAAAGAAACACCGAGACTGTATATGTCCAGCAACAGCCCACCTATGTGCAGCCCGTACAGCAGCAACAGACACAACGGGTGCAACAACCACAAGACACATCTTGTCTTCAGGTTCGGGAATATCAGACCACCATTACGGTTGGTGATCAGACTGTTCCGGCATATGGTCAATCCTGTCTGCAACCCGACGGTTCCTGGAAATTAGGCCCCGCCATACCAGAACCCGGCTATTAAAAACATTATATTCAGTATCAGGCCCCCGGATTGTTAATAGAATTCGGGGGCTTTTCTTTTGCCTCAAACCCGTTATATTATGCGGATAATTAAAAAAACCGGGGCTATTCATGTCGTCACATTCTTCAAAAAAAGTCATCTATGCAGCATTGATCGGTAATTTTCTGATTGCGATCACCAAATCCGCCGCCGCAGCCTATACCAATTCATCGGCCATGATGTCAGAAGCCGTCCACAGCATCGTGGACTGTGGCAATCAGGGTTTACTGCTCTATGGTATTAAGAAATCCAAGCGACCCGCCGACAAAGCCCACCCGTTCGGCTATGGTATGGAGCTTTATTTCTGGACTTTCGTGGT
>DAOWHQ010000004.1:0-16836 GCA_030641355.1 Alphaproteobacteria bacterium | reverse complement strand
GAGGGCAGTGATCAGATTTATATTGATTACCGCAATCAGACCCGTGATCTGGCCGCAGCGATCTTGGCCGATGTGTCTTTGTCCACCGATTCATGGCTTGACGGGCGGCGGGTGCTTGATGTGGAAAAAGAAGCCCTCATGACCTTGGCTCTGGGCCTGAAGGCCAGCGGCGATGATAATGCCATATATTGTTTTTCCTCTCGCAAGCGTCATAATATAAGGGTGGATTGCCTGAAAGGTTTTGATGAAGAAATGTCTCATCATGTGCAGAACCGGATTTCGGCCCTGAAGCCGGGATATTATACCCGTATGGGTGCCGCCATTCGCCATGTGACCAAAGACATTCTGGAACGGCCCAACCATCACAAGCTGTTATTGCTGATCAGTGACGGCAAGCCCAATGACATGGATCATTACGAGGGCCGCTACGGAATTGAAGATACCAGAATGGCTATCCGCGAAGCCCGCAAACAGGGGGTTGCGGTTTTTGGGGTCACTATAGATGAAAAAGCGCGGGATTATTTTCCCTATCTTTTCGGGCCGGGCGGCGGGGCAATCATCCCTCACATCGACAATCTGTCTGCCGCATTACCCGCGATATTCAGGAACCTGCTGGCTTAACTACAAAAAATGCATTTTTTGTAAAATCATCGTTGCAAGTTGCCGTGAATCTGCCTATGTTCGCGCATCTTTCGGATATTCATATGTCTGATGGGGTGTAGCCAAGCGGTAAGGCAACGGGTTTTGATCCCGTCATGCGCAGGTTCGAATCCTGCCACCCCAACCAATTTTCAAAATTTTTATGAAACTATCTGTAAGCTATTCTAGCCAATAGCCGTGAGTTTTATCCCCATCTTCATAGTATTGCCATTATTTCCTGCAATATTAATTTGGCATTTATAAAATAATATTTTTACTAAATGATCAAACTAATCTTTGGACTTGACCCTAAAATTAGACTATAAAAGGGAAAGCTTATTGACAAGCTAGAGTTTAGAACATCTTTACCTATAATTATAAAAATAGTTCAAAATCTATCAATTTTAACTATAGAGGAAAACCCATGAAAATATCAAGAAAGCTCCGCACTCTTGCGGGAACTGCAATTGCAACCAGCATGATGATAACGGGCAATGCTTTTGCTCAGGAAAATAATGCGGACAAATTTGCCTTTGAAGAAATTCTGGTAACAGCGACAAAGCGCTCATCCTTAATCAAAGATGTTCCCTTTTCCATTAATGCACAGTCTCAGGCAGACATCCAGCGTACGGGTGCGACCAGCCTTGAAGATCTCGCGCGTAATGTGGCGGGTCTGATGATTCAAAACCTCGGCCCTGGACAGAGCCAGGTTGCCATCCGCGGTGTTTCTGCGGGTCAGATCGTTCGTGACCAACCCGGCGTTAAGGAACAGGTTGGTGTTTATCTTGATGAATCTGTTATCTCATTGTCTCTCTTTACACCGGACATTGATCTGTATGACCTAAACCGTGTGGAAGTTCTTCGTGGCCCACAGGGTACATTGTTTGGATCAGGTTCCATTGGCGGAACCATTCGTTATATTACCAATCAGCCGGACATGGATGGCTTTGAAGGTAGTGTCGAAGGCAACATGAATGTTATTGATGGCGGCGGTACAGGCGGCCATATCAAAGGCATGGTGAACCTTCCTATTTCTGAAGATAAAGCAGCAGTTCGTATTGTTGGTTATCATACAGAATATGCAGGCTTCATTGATGCGCTGCGTGAAGGCGGAAGCATTGACGAGAATGTAAACAGCGGCTCACGTACAGGTGGTCGGATTACGGTTTTGTTCAAACCAACTGAAAATGTATCAATTACCCCACGGGTAATTTATCAAGAAATCAGCATGGACGGTAATAACAGACAGGAAGTCTTTAACCTGTATGCCAACCCAAATACAACAACACGCCCGCCGGTACAGCTAGGGGAGCGTCAACAGTTCCTTCTGCTTCGTGAAGGTTTTAAAGATCAAACCATGATTGCTGACCTGAATGTAGCGGTTAATTTTGATGGTTTCGATTTGACATCTGTGACCAGTTATACTGACCGTGATATTACGGTTAGCCGCGATGCCAGTGCCTTGACCGGTAGTGTATCCGTTGATTTGGCTCTTGGAGATGCGGCGACACTGCTGCCTTCCAATTTGCTGGATACAACAAAAGTTACCTCCTTCACTCAGGAAATGCGGGTAAGCTCCAACGATGATGGCCCGGTACAATGGGTTGCTGGTGTTTTCTATTCAGATACCGACCGTTTCTATAAACAGTTCCTGCCAACACCCGGTTATGATGCATTTGTAGATGCAGAATTAGGCGCTGGCACATCTGCTGGTGCTGGTGCTGGCGTTGCACCGGTTGATTCACCGTTCTTCTCTCTCCTGCCATACCAGTTGGAACAGGTCGCGGCGTTTGCTGAGGCAACTTATGATGTTTCCGACGACTTACATTTTACTGCAGGCGGTCGTTATTATGACTATGAAGAAGTACGTAGCGTGACACAGGTGGGCCTGTTCGGGAATGGTGTTGTTGATCAGGTAGACAAAACATCTTCCAATGGTTTCACACCACGGGTTCTGGCAAGTTATGATTTCAATGACGAAATAACAGTGAATGCGCAGATTTCGAAAGGCTTTCGTCTCGGCGGGGTGAATGACCCCTTGAATACGGCCCTTTGTAATGCCAACGATCTGGCTATCTTTGGTGGTTTTCAGGATTATGAAGATGAAACATTGTGGAATTATGAAGTCGGTGCAAAGGTCAATACGGGTAATGTGACGTTGAATGTCGCCGCCTTCTATACCAAAATTTCTAACCTGCAGGTTACGCTTGATGCAGGCTCCTGTTCTTCACGGGTTTCCTTTAATGTTGAGGATGCTCATTCAAAAGGTGTTGAGTTTGAATTGAAAGCACATCCTGCTGAGGGGCTTGACCTTTCGGTTGCCGGTAGTATTCTTGATTCAAAATTTGATTCAACAGTATTAAACAGTTTTGGTGATGTCCTAGGCGGTGTTCGCGATGGAAATCGTCTGCCATCTGTGCCAAAATTCAACATAGCGGCAACAGCAACCTATAACTTCCCGCTTGAGTCCTTTGGTGATAATGCAGAAGGTTATATTTCAGCAACCTTCCAGCATCGCAGCAGCATCTTCACCCAGCCTTCTGATCAGGAACCGGGTGCGGGAACATTTATCTCCGGACTGCCATTTGGTGGTGCTACAGGTGATGTAGAAACCGTTCTTGACCTTGAGCTGGATGGTTATCAGACAGTGAATATCAGTGCAGGTATTGTCATGGAAAGCTGGGAAGTTGTGGCCTATGTCACCAATGTGACTGATGAGAATGCCAATCTGTCATTTGACCGTGAACGCGGTGGACGGGCCCGTCTTGGCTTCCGTACCAATCAGCCACGGACATTCGGCCTGACGGTACGGTCATACTTCTAAGCCTTAATTATAAGTCTTAAAGATTTTTACGGGAGGTGCTTTTTCTGCACCTCCTGTTTTTTTGCAGAAACACCTTTTTTCTTTGCTTTAAGTATGGTCGGATTATGTTATGTAATTAGATATGACATCTAATTTTTCAAGGATAATCCCTCATGGCACCCCTAAGACTTGAACCAGAAGAAACCCGCGCTCTTTACCAAAATTCCCCCTCATTTGTCACTCATCTGGAATGTTCCATGAAGGGCGATATCTATGAGAAGGGAATGCCGCATGGCCTATCCGAGGTCGGAAGGCCCTTGCTGGTACGCTATGATCTGGAAAAGATAAAGCAGGCCGTGACCAAGCAGGATATAGAAAATCGTGCGGGGGGATTCTGGAAATATCGAGAATTTCTGCCGGTTCAGAATGCCGAAAATATGGTTAGTCTGGGTGAGGTTATGACCCCGCTCGTGCCCTTGAAAAATTCCGTACCAGAAGGATGTGAGGTCATCGTCAAAGATGAAGGTCGACTGCCCACCGGATCATTCAAAGCACGCGGTCTGGCCCTTGCGGTTGCGATGGCTAAGGAACTTGGCCAATCTCATCTGGCTATGCCCACCAACGGCAATGCCGGTGCGGCGCTGGCGGCCTATGCCAGTTATGCGGGGCTAAAAACAACTGTTTTCTGTCCCGATGATACGCCGGAGGTTAACGTGCGTGAAATTCAGATACAGGGTGCGCAGGTCTATAAAGTCAACGGCCTGATCAATGATTGCGGTAAAATCGTGCTCGATGGTAAAGAGGCCGTTGGCTGGACTGATATTTCAACGCTGAAAGAGCCTTATCGAATTGAGGGCAAAAAAACCATGGGGCTGGAGCTTGCCGAACAATATGGCTGGGATGTGCCGGATGTGATCTTTTATCCCACAGGTGGCGGCACCGGCCTGATTGGTATGTGGAAGGCATTCGCAGAACTGGAAGCCATCGGCTGGATCGGCTCAAAACGGCCACGCATGGTCGCGGTGCAATCCACGGGCTGTGCGCCTATTGTCAAGGCATGGGAAGACGGTGTTGAACACGCGCCTCTGTGGGAAGATGCCCATACGACCGCATGGGGTATCAGGGTTCCGGCGGCGGTAGGTGATTTCCTGATCCTGCGGGCGGTTCGGGAAAGCAACGGCTTTGCCATTGCGGTTACGGACGAGCATATCTTTAAGGCACGGGATATGGTCGCCGAAAAGGACGGGTTTCTGCTCTGTCCCGAAGGTGCGGCCACATTTGCCGCCTGGCAAAAGGCGCTGGAGACGGGGCAGGTTAGTAGAGATGAGCGGGTATTGCTGTTCAATTGTGCAACGGGTCTTAAATATCCCATGCCCGATAGTGATAACCATATTGACTGCCATGCGCCCATTGATTATGAGCAGTGGAAATAGATAGTCTTTATGAAAAATATTGAACATTTAAAAAAATACGATTATCTGGATTCTATCGAAGGATTTTATCCCGAGGACAGTGATAAAAAAGACCCTATATGGGACCGTGCGCGGGCCTTGATCCCCGGTATTTTGATATGTGCAACAGTGGCTCTTGCCGCCAAATTCATTGCGCAGCATTATACAGCACCCGTCATGCTGTTATGTTTATTACTGGGTATGATCTTTCATTTTATGTCTCAGGAAGGCCCGACTAAAAAGGGCGTGCAATTCACCTCTCAGTCTATCCTTAGAATCGGGGTGGGCCTGATTGGCGCACGTATTATGTTATCTGATTTTACCGCCCTTGGTGGCACGACACTCGCGCTGGTGATAACGGCCATCGGGATTGTTATTGCCTCGGGTGTGGCATGGGCGTGGCTGTTAAAACTGGATCGGGAGCAGGGGTTACTTATTGGTGGCGCGACAGCTATCTGCGGGGCGTCTGCGGCTCTGGCCCTGTCCACGGTAATGCCAAAATCAAAAACGCTGGAGCATAATACGCTGATAGCCGTGGTCGGGGTTACGGCCATGGGGACAATCTCGATGATTTTCTATCCGGTGCTGGTTGGATTTTTGGGGATTGACGACCATCAGGCCGGAATATTGATCGGCGGTACAATCCATGATGTTTCGCAAGTGGTGGGTGCGGGATACAGCATCTCGGAAGAGGCCGGCGACACTGCCATCATCGTCAAACTGGTGCGGGTTTTTATGCTGGTGCCCATATTATTTCTATTTGCGATCAGTTTTAGAAATAAGAAGAATAAGCAGACATCAGGGCATTTTATTTTTCCTTATTTTCTGGTTGGCTTCCTTGCTCTGGTTATCTTGAATTCTCTGCAACTCATTCCGCGGGAAATTCTGGATATTTTTAAGAGTACCAGCAAGTGGATGCTGATTATGGCGATCACGGCGGTGGGCATGAAAACCTCCCTGAAGGATATGTTTTCACTCGGCTGGCGACCAATATTTCTTATTCTGATAGAGACGATAACCATATCTCTATTGTATTTCACAGTGATTATTTCAGGAGTTGTTTGAGTTTTATCAAACTATTTTATGTTCCTGATCAATGAGGGTTCTTTTTCGCTCCAACCCCCAGCGATAACCGCCAAGGGCGCCGTCACTCCGCAACACACGATGGCAGGGGATGAGGACAGCAATATTGTTTGAGGCTATGGCAGAAGCCGCCGCACGAATAGCTTTAGGCGATCCGATACCCTGTGCCACCTCACTGTAGCTTTTCACATCGCCTTCGGGCACGCTCATCAGAAACCGCCACACCCGCATCTGAAAGGCGGTGCCGTTGAGGTGAAGCGGAATATCAGGACGGGGCGCATTATGGGACAGATGGTGATTCAGAGCTTCACTCCATAAGGCAAGCTCTGGGGTATCTGTGGCAGACGAGGCGATGATCTGCGCCTGCGGATATTCTATTGATAACTTGTCGAGCAGTTCTTCTTCATCTTCGCCGAAATGGATAAAACATACCCCGCGGTCCGTTGCCGCCATGATGATAAGCCCAAGGGCGGTATTGCGTATGGCATAGGCGATCTTCTCACCCTTACCGCCTTCGCGGTAGGCGGATAATGTCATGCCGATCCGGCCATCAACCTGTTCATATACCCGGCTGACAGAACCATAACCCGCTTCATATATGGCGCCAGAAATATCATCTGCGGCTTTCAGGGCGCTTTTGAGCCGCTTGAGCCGGATGGCATTCTGATATTCTTTGGGGCTTACGCCATGATGGCGTTTAAATGATTTTTGCAGGTGGCTGGCGCTTTGACCGAATTTTTTTGACAGTATGGATAGGGAAAGGCTCTCATCGGCGTGATCCTCAATATAAAGCGCGATTTCTGTCATTAAAACAGACAGGGGGCTATTTTCATTAAAACCGTTCATAACACTATTGTCCTTTGAAATTGATGGTCACGTCAAGAAGGACTATAATTTAACAGCAAGCGGCATAAACTCCGTTTGTTGTCATTGTCGTAATTAATCACAGAAAGCTGCTTTTGTCTTTTATCACGTGGAATATGGAAATATGACCGATTTATTTGCTTCTATACGCGCTGAAAAGGAAGTTATCCGTGATGGGGTTACCCTGTTGCCCAGTTTTTGTGATGGTCGGGAAATTCTGGGCATAGTGCGGGATATTGTAGCCGTGGCGCCATTTACCCATATGAAGACTCCCGGCGGGCGGCGTATGTCCGTTGCTATCACCAATTGCGGGGCCGTGGGCTGGATATCAGACCATAAAGGCTACCGTTATTCTGCCACATATCCGGACAGTGATCGACCGTGGCCTGAAATGCCGGAAATACTAATGAACTTGGCGCAGAAAGCTGCTGAGAAGGGCGGCTTTAAAGGTTATCACCCCGACAGCTGTCTGATTAACCGCTATGACGACAAGGCCAGCTTAAGCCCCCATCAGGATATAAACGAACAAAGCTTTGACTGGCCTATTGTATCGGTATCCCTTGGGCGTTCGGCTGTCTTTCAGCTTTATGGCAATAAACGCGGTGGCAGTCCGGTGAATATTCGGCTGGATGATGGTGATGTTCTGGTTTTCGGCGGCCCGTCACGGATGTCCTATCACGGGGTGCGGAGATTATTGCCGGACGGGCCAGATCATATGAATGAACATCGCATTAACCTGACCTTCCGGCGGGCTTTGGCTTGATCACAGGAATGTAAATAATACGATCACCAATACGAAAGCGAAGCCCAATAGCCAGATGGCCCTTTTATCCTGACCTGCATTTTTTTTCTTTTTATTGCGGTGAAATTTGCTCATTTTATTCCCTAGATTTATTTTGCGGTCCAACCGCCTTCCACGGGCAGGCTGACACCATTTATGGACTTAGCCGCCGGTGAGCATAAGAATACAGCAATTTGACCCAACTCTTCAACCTCTACGAATTTTTTACTGGGCTGGGCCACCAGAAAAATATCATTTACCACCTGTTCACGCGACATATCATGGGCTTTCATCTGGTCTGCTATCTGACCCTCTACAAGGGGGGTGCGGACATATCCGGGGCAGATGGCATTACAGGTAATCTGTTGCTCGGCAATTTCCAACGCTACCGTCTTGGTTAGGCCGACAACGCCGTGCTTTGCCGCCACATAAGCACTTTTATAGGGCGATGCCACCAAACCGTGTGCGGAAGCCAGATTGATGATTCGTCCCCAATTTTGTTTTTTCATGGCGGGCAGGGCGGCTTTTATGGTGTGGAAATTGGACACCAGATTGATGTTGATGATCGCCTGCCACTTGTCTTCGGGGAATTCGTCGATGGCAGAAACATACTGGATTCCGGCATTATTAACCAGAATATCAACGCAACCGAATTTCTTTTCCGCCGTCTTGATCATATTGGAAATTTCCGTGGGCTCAAGCATATTGGCCCCGTCATAGATAACCTCGACGCCATATTGCTTGGCCATGTCTACGCGCAGGGATTCAATTTGATCCGGATCACCTAACCCGTTAAGGACAATATTTGCCCCCGTTTCGGCAAGAGCCTGTGCCATGCCCAGACCAATTCCGCTGGTAGAGCCGGTAATTAATGCGGTACGGCCTATTAATGTGCGGTTTTCCATGAATTTTCCCTGTTTTATGCCTAATAAAGCCCATTTTACATAATTTATGTTGCGATGCAACTAAGCTTATGTCTACTATCATTCCAAATAAAAAATTATCCCTATGTTAATGAAAATGTGGGATTATAAGTTGGTTAAGGTGAAAGGGACAATAGTATGCTGTATCATATGTACGAGTTTCAGCACAGTTTATTCGCACCTGCAAGATATGCCGTTGATATGACGCAGCAGATGTTGAGTGATCCGTTAAATCCGCTATCCCGTATGCCGGGCGCGAAACAGGTCTCGGCGGCCTGTGATGTGATGGAATTGGTCACCCGCCGTTATGGCAAGCCAAAATTCGGTCTGGATGAAACCCTCATCAATGGGGACGTGGTTAGCATCGAGGAACATAATGTTCTTGAAAAACCCTTTTGTAATCTGAAATATTTTAAGCGTGACATCAAGAATGATGACCCGAAGCTTCTTATTGTCGCCCCCATGTCCGGCCATTATGCCACCCTGCTGCGCGGTACGGTGGATGCCATGTTGCCCGATCATAAGGTTTATGTCACCGACTGGAATGATGCCCGTGATGTGCCGCTGTTTCAGGGCAAGTTTGATCTGGATGATTATATTGATTATGTCATCGAGATGCTTGAGCATCTCGGCCCCAATACCCATGTGCTTGCGGTTTGCCAGCCGTCGGTTCCGGTTTTGGCGGCAATAGCTATCATGTCGGCGGATGATAACCCCTGCGTGCCCGCGTCCATGACAATGATGGGCGGGCCAATTGATACAAGAAATTGCCCTACAGAGGTTAATAAGCTCAGTGCAGAACGTAGCCTCAGCTGGTTCAAGCAACATGTAACCCATCATGTGCCATGGCCCAACAAAGGCTGTATGCGGGTGGTTTATCCGGGCTTTCTTCAATTATCGGCCTTCCTGAATATGAATATGGAAGATCATGTGGAAGCCCATAAAAAGATGTTTGATCATCTGGTGGAAGGCGACGATGAAAATGTTGATAAACATCGCCTGTTTTACGAAGAATATCTGGCGGTGATGGACCTTCCGGCGGAATATTTTCTGCAGACCGTGGATGTGGTGTTTCAGAGACATCTATTGCCAAAGGGCGAATGGGTTTCAAACGGTCGTCCTGTTGATACCTCAGCCATCACCAAGACTGCCCTGATGACAGTAGAAGGTGAGCTGGATGATATTTCAGGCATCGGCCAGACCAAGGCGGCCCATGACCTTTGTTCTAATATCCCCAAAGCCATGAAAACCCATTATGAGCAAAAACAGGTTGGTCATTACGGCATTTTCAACGGCAGCAAATGGCGCAATAAAATCGCCCCCAAAGTGAAGAAATTCATCCGGTCACATGATTAGAACAATCTGTTAATATATCCCAATATCAAGAGGCGGCTTTTCCGTCTCTTTTTTTATGGGCAGGCGGGGGAATATGGTGGTAGGATCAGCTTTTCTTGACCTTGGCCCAATTACTGTCTACCTAGTCAGGAAATACTTGTAATTTAAAGGCTTGAGAATAAGATGAAAAGAGATAGCGGACAGAATCGCGACGTAACCGACAAATGGCGGCTTCAGACCAAATTGGTCAGGGGCGGAACATGGCGCAGTGAAGTGGGCGAGACATCCGAGGCCATGTTCCTCACATCGGGCTATGCCTATGACTGCGCCGAGGATGCGGCGGCCCGCTTCGCCGGTGATCAGGAAGGCTATACCTATTCACGGCTGCGTAATCCAACCGCTGCTATGTTTGAAGACCGCATGGCTTTGATCGAGGGAGCAGAGGTCGCCCGTTCCACGGCAACGGGTATGGCGGCGATATCATCGGCTATTTTTTCATTGGTTAAAGCCGGAGATCATGTCGTGTCCAGTCGGGCGCTCTTTGGCTCCTGTCGGGTAGTCATTGAAACTTTGCTGCCTAAATTCGGTGTTGATTTTACCTTTGTAGATGGCACGGATCACGAAGCATGGAAGGCAGCTTTTCGACCCAATACAGTTGCAGTGTTCCTTGAAACACCCGCCAACCCGACTCTGGATGTGGTGGATATTGCTTTTGTCTGCGCGTTGGCCCATGAAAATGGGGCGACTGTGGTGGTGGATAATGCCTTTGCCTCGCCCGTATTGCAGAAGCCGCTGACCATGGGTGCGGATGTGGTTGTTTATTCTGCGACCAAGCATATTGACGGGCAGGGCCGCTGTCTTGGCGGCTGCATCCTGACCAGTGATGAAATTATGGAAGAGAGCATACTGCCCTATCTGCGCCATACAGGGCCGAATATCAGTCCCTTTAACGCATGGGTGCTGTTGAAAGGCTTGGAAACCATTGATATGCGGGTGGAACGTATGTGTGATAATGCCCTGAAGGTTGCCGATGCTTTGTCTGATCTGGGCGGTTTTGATTATGTCAAATATCCCGGACGTGCGGATTTTTCACAGCATGAGCTTGCTATGAAACAGATGACAATGGGCGGCAGCATCATTGCCCTGCATGTGCCCGGTGGCCGTGATAGTGCTTTTAAATTTCTTAATGCCTTGGAAATTATTGATATATCTAATAACCTTGGTGATGCAAAAAGTCTGATCACTCATCCGTCGAGCACAACACACGCCAGCGTGACGGAGGCGGCCAGACTTGAAGTCGGTATTACCGAGGGAATGTTGCGCCTGTCTGTGGGGCTAGAGCATCCCGATGATTTAATTGAAGATCTGCAAAAAGCGGCTCATATAGCGGGAATATAATGATCGAAGATAAAGTAGATTTTATGAAACTGAGCGAAGAGGCTTATGAGGCGACAACTCAGGGCGTACGTGTTTCTGTCCAGCCTATTTATCTGGAAGATGAATCAGAGCCGGAGGAAAGTCGCTATTTCTGGGCCTATCAGATACAGATCGAAAATTTGAGTGCCGAACCGTTACAGCTGAAAAGCCGTTACTGGCGCATCACGGACTCACAGGGCCGCACCGAGGAAGTACAGGGCGAAGGCGTTGTCGGTGAGCAGCCGGTCATAGAGCCGGGATATGTTTTTGAATATACCAGCGGCGCACCGCTCACCACCGCATCGGGATTTATGGCGGGCCATTACAAGATGCATAAAAATGATGGCAGCTCCTTTGAAGTGGAAATTCCGGCTTTCTCTCTGGACAGCCCCTATGATTCCCACACCCTTAACTAAGCTAACAGGGGAAATATTTTGTTGAAGAAAACTGATAAACCTACACAGGCTCAAGCAGAAGCCGCCGTAAAAACGCTGATTCAATGGGCCGGAGATGACCCCCTGCGGGAAGGTCTGCTGGATACGCCCAGCCGTGTCGTTAATGCCTATAAAGAATTCTTCCGTGGCTATGATGAAGACCCGCGTAAGGTTCTTTCCCGCACATTTGAGGAAATTGGCGGATATGACGAGATGGTTGTGCTCAGGGATATTCCTTTTGAATCCCACTGTGAACATCATATGGCACCGATCATTGGCCGGGTTCATGTGGGCTATCTGCCCAATAAAAAAGTGGTAGGCATCAGCAAGCTGGCCCGCGTGGTGGAAACCTATGCCAAGCGGCTTCAGGTGCAGGAAAAGCTGACGGCGCAAATTGCCGACTGTATATGGGAAGTTCTGGAACCGATCGGCGTTGGCGTGATCATACAGGCAACTCATGAATGTATGTCAACACGCGGCGTTCATGCTCACGGGGTGTCTATGGTCACCAGCCGCATGGTCGGGGCCTTTCGCAAAGATGAAAAGACCAGACGTGAGTTTCTGGCGGTAGTTGGGACGTTTGAATCCCATGTATGAATAAAATAAAAGGCGGATAGAGGATTGGTTGATCTTCGACCCATATTGCTGATTAACGGATTATTCCTGCTCATACTTGGGGTGGGTATGCTGTTCCCTGCTTTGGTTGATGTTGCCGTGGGCAACCCGGACTGGCAGGTTTTTGCCATTTGTTCCGGCCTCGTAATGTTTGTTGGAGGGATGCTTTTTCTGACCAGTCGGGGCGAAGACGAAGAACTTTCCATTCAGCAGGCCTTTATCCTGACCGTATCCACATGGGTGGTTATTCCGATCTTTGGCGCTTTGCCCTTCGTTTTTTCCGATCTGGCGCTCAGCTATACCGATGCTTTTTTTGAAGCCATGTCTGGTCTGTCGACCACTGGCTCCACGGTCATCACCGGACTTGACGGCGCCCCACCCGGAATTCTTCTGTGGCGCGCGCTGCTGCAATGGTTCGGCGGGGTTGGTATTATTATCATGGCGGTGATTATCCTGCCTTTCCTGCGGGTGGGTGGTATGCAATTGTTCAAGATCGGGGCATTTGATACGGCGGAGAAAGTTCTGCCACGGGCGGCACAATTGGGTATGGCGATATCGTTGCTTTATGTGGGCCTGACCATCATTTGTGCGGTAGCATTATGGTCGGCAGGCATGAGCATTTTTGAAGCCACCTGCCACGCCTTCACCACCATTGCCACGGGGGGATATTCCACCTCGGATGGCTCAATCGGACATTTTAACAGCGCCTTGATCGATTATATCATTGTCATGTTCATGATCATCGGAAGCATGCCCTTCATCCTTTATCTGAAAATGGTACAGGGGCATAGCCTGGTGCTGTGGCGGGATTCTCAGGTCAAATGGTTTCTGGCGCTGCTTATTCTGTTGATCACCATACTCAGCCTGTGGCGGTGGGGGGATAGTGCTCAGGGGCTAGAGGATATTGTGCGTTATACCACCTTCAATGTGGTGTCCATCCTGACGGGGACGGGATTTGCCACGGCGGATTATACCGCTTGGGGCTCGCTGGCTATGGTATTTTTCTTTTTTATGATGTTCATTGGCGGCTGTGCGGGGTCCACTTCCTGTGGTATCAAGATATTCCGGCTTCAGGTTCTGGTGATCATGGTTATTGCTCATTTCAAGCATATCCTGCGGCCCAGTGGGATCTTCATCCCCCGCTATAACAATATGCCCATCAAGGGTGATGTTATGGGATCGGTGATCAGCTATCTGTTCCTGTTCCTGCTGTGCTTTCTGGTGCTGGCTTTTGGTTTGTCCCTGACCGGGCTTGATTTTATCACTGCCATTTCGGGCGCAGGAACAGCCATATCCAATGTGGGGCCGGCGCTTGGGCCTATTATCGGCCCTACGGGAACATTTCAGACCCTGCCCGATACTGCAAAATGGCTACTGACCATCGGTATGCTTCTGGGACGGCTGGAAATTTTTGCAGTGCTTATTCTTTTCTCCCCCCAATTCTGGAGAGCGTGATTAATCCGCTTCTTCTTCTTCTTCTTCGATAATACCGATCAGTAATTGCCGTTGCAGGGCCAGCAGGGAAAAATGCTTATCCAGTTTCTTAATAAGATCACGGGCTTCATCGGCATCAATATATCCCGGCGAACTGCCATGGGGGCTGATGCTGTCCAGAATGCCGCCAATATTTGCCGCATTTCTCAGGCTGGCGCGTGCGGCGATGGAATGCCAGTCGATATCTTCCTCCAGTGTCTCAATCGGCAGGAAAACCCCGCCCGCCAGAAAAGCAAAATGCTCTGAAACAACGGTGGCACTGGTTTCCCTCACCAGTTTCTCCACCCGTTCCAGTGACAGTTCCGCATCGCCGTTGGGATCGGTGAAGTCATAGGCGCGGGTGCGGCCAATGTCTAATATCTCCATAACAGTCGGAATACCACCGGCCTGCTTGAACAATTCACTGACCACCGCCTTGGTAGAGCCGTATTTTCGGCGTTTTAAGGGATTAAATGGCATTTGATTTTCCATTCTCTTTGTAATTATTTTTTACTGGTATAAACTATAACGCAAACAACACAGGGCCGTAAATGAAAGAATATTCTACAGACGAAATGCTGGCAAAGCTGATCTCTTTTGATACCACCAGCTGGAAGTCAAACCTCGAACTTATTGATTTTGTAACAGAATATCTGGACGGATATGGCATCCCGTCACAGGTTTTTTTCAATGAGGAAAAGACCAAGGCAAATCTGCTCGCCACCATTGGCCCGGCGGATATTCCCGGTATTATCCTGTCCGGTCATACGGATGTGGTCCCCGTGGCCGAGCAGAATTGGTCCCATGATCCCTTTGATATGGTGACGCGGGACGGTCGGCTATATGGTCGGGGAACCAGCGACATGAAGGGCTTCATCGCCTGTGTCCTTGCCGCCGTCCCGAATTTCGTGGCCGCCGACCTGAAGGAGCCGTTGCATCTGGCCTTTTCCTATGATGAGGAAACGGGATGTACGGGGGTGATGAGCCTGGTTGAGTATGTGCGCGCCATGCCCGTCCGCCCCAGAGCCTGCATCGTGGGCGAGCCAACCAATATGAAGGTGGTCAATTCCCATAAAGGCATTTATCACCTGTTGACCCGCGTCTACGGCTTGGAGTCCCATTCCAGTAGCGACAAGGGTCTTAATGCAGTTATGTATGCGGCGGAAATGATTGGCTACTTAAGCGAGTTGGCCGATGAAATGAGGGCGCGACCGCCGCTGATTGAAGGATTCAAACCGCCCTATACCACCGTTCATGTGGGCCGGATCAAGGGCGGGACAGCCGCCAATATCACCCCGTCATACTGCGAGTTTGAATGGGACTACAGACCCATGCCTACTTTGGGCCATGGGCCAAAGCAGGATGAGGTCATGGACCGTTTCAATGCCCATGTGGAGACGAATATTCTACCCAAAATGCAGGCGCGATCTGCGGAAAAAGCTCGGGTGGAAACTGATCTTCTGTCCATCGTGCCGACCCTGTTGCCACAAACAGGGTCATCGGCGGAAACACTGGTTCTGGCACTGGCAAACCAGAATGATGTCTCGGTGGTGTCTTATGGTACGGAAGCCGGAATATTTCAGGCCACGGGTGGCGTACCGACAGTGGTTTGCGGGCCGGGCAGTATTGATCAGGCTCATAAGCCCGATGAATATATTGAGCTATCGGAGCTGCGCGCCTGCGATGAGTTTTTAGGCCGCCTGTTGAAGGTCATCAAAAATTAAGGATGGAAATGTCGATCATTGAAGCGATAAAAAACAGATCTAGCAACGCCTTTATGACAGAGGCGGATGTTGACCCTGATCTGATCCGACAGATACTGGATGCGGCCATCTGTTCGCCGGTCCACCACCGCACTGACCCGTGGCGTTTTCTGGTCATTCGGGGAGAGGGCCGGAAACAGCTTGGTGACGTCATGGCCGCCCATCTTGCCAAAGAAATGGAAGAGCCGGAAAGCCCCAAAAATGAAAGATTTCTGGCTAAAATCAGGAAAAAATCTTTTCGCGCTCCGGTGATTATCGTGGCGGGTGCGGCGAAGTCCGACAAAGAACAGGCCTTGATGATCGAGGATGTGGCAACGGTAAATGCCGCCTGTCAGAATATGTTGCTGGCGGCGTATGAGTTGGGGCTAAGTGCCTTCTGGCGCACGGGCGGTGTGACCTATTGCGAGGATACGGTACGCTCCCTTGGCTTTGATGAGGGTACGGAACTGGTCGGGTTTATTTATCTGGGCCATCCCAAAAAAGATATCCCGCCAAAAGTGCGCCAGTCATCGGAAGAATTTACCCGTTGGATGAATGAATAGGGTTATTTATTGAAATATTTGAGTGTCTGCTTCCGGCCAGAGGCGGACATATAGTGTGTGACACATGACTTCCCTAGACTTAATTTCAGAAATTTCATGGCCTCTCTGGCTGTTTTTATAATTGTTTTTCAAACGGTTCTTCTCTGGCATGAGCAAGTAAGTTATTTCTGCGTTCTAAATTCTCAGGCGCCCATACTGTTTCGTAGTCATAGAACACTTCTACAGCAAGTTCACCCTGCGGCAGAAGAACCCACGGTTGCTTGGATAGTGTAAAAATATGAACATCTGGCGGCAATTTATCAGGGTCATCTAGAGTTCCCACACGAATGAATTTAATGCCATCTTTTATGCCTTGCATGTAATAATTACTCCAAACAGCAACCTGACATTCAGGACAACGTGCTATTTTTTGACCATTCCCACTTGGTGAAGGCATTATTATTTCTAAGACATCCCCATGAGTAAGCTCCACATCATCGGAATCATATAATGCATTCAAAGCGAATGCTGTACCTGTTTGACGTTGACACCAGCGGCAATGACAACAATGAACTATAAGTGGCTTTGCATTGAGCTTGTAACGCACATAACCACAACTGCAACCGCCTTCGTGTGTTTCTATTTGCAACATAATAATATCCCTCCCTTAAGAAATAAGAATTTTATATTAATTGGATTAACAGGTCATAACACTTATCCGCAAGTGTCCACTTT
>DAOWHQ010000282.1:0-26366 GCA_030641355.1 Alphaproteobacteria bacterium | reverse complement strand
TTGATATTTCCGAATGGAGCGGTAAGAAAAACTGGAAAGAGCGCACAGGCATGGACGGTCGTGGCTGGCCGGAGTTGGATGAAAAATGGTTCGCAGAAGACGCTTTCTCTATGTCTAGCGGTGGCATGAAAGACAAATAGATTTATTTGCGGTCAAGGCGGTATTGGGCGGCGGGATAGCTGCCGAGGATACGGAACTCGTGAGTGAAGAACGCCATTTCATCAAAAGCATGTTTAACCCCCACATCATCGGGGTGCCCTTCGATATCCGCATAAAAAAGCGTGGCAACAAACGCGCCGTTTAATTGATAGCTTTCCAGCTTTGTCATATTGACGCCATTGGTGGCAAAACCGCCCATGACCTTATAGAGGGCGGCGGGAACATTGCGGACCTGAAAGACAAAGCTGGTGACTGTCGTGCCGTCATTGTGCAGGCTGGCCAGTGGCTCACGGGCAAAAATAACGAAACGGGTCGTATTATGGCTGGCATCTTCAATATCTTTTTTCAAGCTTTGAAGGCCGTAAATTTCGCCCGCAAGAGAAGAGGCGATGGCCCCTACAGTCGGATCATTCGATTCCGAGATTAGCTTGGCAGCCCCTGCGGTATCGGAATAGACATCCGGCTCAATACCCCAGCTTAAAATATTGTTGCGACATTGACCAAGGGCCTGTTCATGACTGCGGACGGTCTTGAGGCTCTCCATTGTCGCGCCCTTGACGGCCAGTAGATGATGGTTGATGCGCTGAAAATGCTCACCGATAATATGCAGGGAAGAATGGGGAATCAGATGGTGGATTGCCGCTACCCGCCCGGCCACCGAGTTCTCAATGGGGATCATGGCATATTTGGCCTGTCCCTCCTCAACGGCGGCAAATGCATCTTCAAAGGTGTGACAGGGCAGGGCCGTCATATCCGGAAACATATTGTGGCAAGCCAGATTTGAATAGGCGCCCGGCTCGCCCTGAAAAGCAACAATATTCTTATGATTTGATGTTTTTTGCATTATTCTACCCTATGAGATTCTCGCGCAGTATTGAGTTTCCCTTCCTAACTGTCAAATATTTTATCCACTGGTCTTGTGTCCACAGACAAATATCTGTAAACAGATGATATATTTTAGACATTTTAACATGCGAGAAAAAAATTGAATTCTTTTGAACTGAATAAAATTGCAATGGCATTGTTATTGACTGTGCTGCTTTTAATGGGTGTTAACGGCTTGACTGATGCCGTATTTGAGGACAGCTATAGCCCCAACGCCTTCCCTATTGAGATGGAAGAGGAAGATGTCGCCCCAGTTGAGGTTGTCGTTGTAGAGGAAGGCCCCTTGCTTGCAGACTTGCTGGCAGTGGCATCTGTGGAAAAAGGCGCAACAGTCTTCAAGAAATGTAAAGTCTGTCATACTTCTGACAATGGGGGCAAAAATATGATCGGGCCGAACCTGTGGAATATCGTAGGCCGGGCCAAAGGCGGTGCGGATGGCTTCTCTTATTCAAGTGCCATGAAAGAATCCGGCGGTGACTGGTCGTATGAGGATCTGGATGCATTCCTTAAAAAGCCGGATAACTTTATGGCCAAGACCAAGATGAAATTTGCCGGTCTGAAGAAATCCAATGACCGGGCCGCCGTGATTACGTTACTGCGTAGTTTCAGCGATGCGCCAGTTGACCTGCCCTCAGTGGCGGCACCTGAAGCTGAAGCTGAGGTTGAAGAAGAAGCTGAAGCCGGGGTTGCCGAAGAAGTTTCTGCTGAATAGTAATCAGAAGCTCTCTTAAATACGTTTGATGCAAGTCAGGGGCGGTTTATCTGTCTGGAAGCTGACGATGTCGATCACTTCCCGCAGGGGATCGATACTTACCCGCATATGATGGACATTAGCATGCAGCAGATGCATATCATCGAGCATGAAGCCCACATGTCCGGGGAAAAAGGCTATATCTCCCTGCCTGGGAACGGCATCATCAGGCAGTTGTACACCAATAGATTTTGCCTGTTGATCGCTATCGCGCGGCACAGAAATTCCAACGGCGGCAAAGGATAATTGCACCAATGCCGAACAATCAAGCCCCGTGCTGCTTTTCCCGCCCCACAGGTATGGTGCATAAAGAAACTTCAGGGCTTCAGAAGCAGGATCAACCCCATAGGTATTGCTGATATGGGTGGCAAAAATCCAGTTACCGTCCGCAAGCTGGACAAAACCCTTGGTTGGGATTTCGTTGATAACGGATACGTCAGACATCATATAAATCTGCCCTGCCGTCGGGCTTTTTGGGTCCGGCTCAGTGAAAATGTGGCTGCAAAGGTTGGTTACATGATGGGTGGAGGGAAACAAATCGGGGCTTAAGGCATCCGCCCGGCAATATCCCACATAGCCATCCCGAAGGGCCTGTCCCCATGCCCAGCCATTTTTGATTTCATAAACCATGAAATGCTCACCATAAAGAAGCTGGCTGGTTGTTGTGGATTTCTCATCTGGCCGGCTGTTAAGGTTGGTCAGGCCGTGAATTAATTGATATTCAGTGCCGTCATTATACCGTTCAGCCTTGATGCTGCCTTTGAGCGAACTTGCCGCCAGATCCGCTCGCATAGGCGTAATCCTAGGGTCCAGATCATGGCCAGACATTTTTATTTCTCTCTTTTTTATTGTCAGATACCTTCCTGCTGTCCCGCCTGGTCGTTGGCTTTTTCCATATTTTCGGCAAAATCTGTTAGGTAGACCGCTCCTTTTACGGTGCGTTGAATCAGTACGTTTCTTTTATCCGCGTCATCCCTTACTCTTTTAACCAGCCCCAATCCGCTTAAGGTATCAACGGCTCTGGTGATCACGGGTTTTGCTACATTCAGCGCCTTGGCTAACCCCCGAACCGTATGGGGTTGCGGTTCCAGATAAATTCGTAGTAAGAGTGCCAGTTGCCTTGATGTGAGGTCAGTTCCCTTTGATCTGACTGTGTTGGTCAGGGTGTACATCCATAATCTCAAACCCTTGTGACCGCCTAAATCGATATTCATGGTTAGCCTACTATATATTTTTATTTATTATATGCTCGAATACTGCCCTTATAATAGTCTTTCCGCAACTTTTTTTAGAGGCTATTTACTTTCTTTTGGCCATCATTTGCCAAAACGCCCCTTTATGTAAGCAAAAACGGCACGTAATGCCATCGCTTCCCCCCCTTTGGGGCGTCCGGGTTTATCGGTCATATTCCAGGCATAAACGTCAAAGTGAACCCAGTTTTCCGGTTTGGTGACAAAATGCTTCAGGAAAAGTGCCGCCATAATTGCCCCGCCGAAGGGGCCGGATCCCATATTATTCAGATCGGCACAATTTGATTTAAGGCCGGGGGCATAGGGCGCATAAAGCGGCATACGCCAGACAGGATCATGTTCCGTTTCGGAATGTTGCGAAAGACCTTGGGCAAGCTCATCACCATCGGTGAAGAAGGGGACAATAGACGGGCCCATAGCAACGCGCGCGGCCCCGGTCAGAGTGGCAAAATCAAGCATCAGATCAGGGTCATCCTCAGAGGCCAGAGCCAGTGCATCACACAGTACCAGCCGCCCTTCCGCATCGGTATTATCCACTTCAACGGTGTCACCTTTATAGGTTTTGATAATATCACCGGGCCGGAAGGCGTCGGCGGATATGTTATTCTCCACCGCCGGGATCAGAAGGCGCAGCCTCACATCAAGCCCGGTTTCCATAATCAGCTGTGCCAGCCCCAAGGTATGAGCCGCACCGCCCATATCTTTTTTCATTATCCGCATACCGGAAGAGGGTTTTAAATCCAACCCACCGGTGTCAAAACACACGCCCTTACCGACTAATGTCACTTTGGGTGCATCCATCCGGCCCCAGACCATATCCAACAGGCGCGGCGCATTAGCGGCGGCCCTGCCCACGGCATGAATAGTATTATAGCCTTTGGTCAAAAGATCATCACCAACGGTTTCGGTGAAATCCGCATCGTAGCGGTCTGATAAATCTTTCATCACGTCTGATAGATGGCTCGGACCCATATCACAGGTGGGGGTATTGACCAGATCACGGACAAGATTGATGCTGTTAATTATGGCGGTTATTTCTGCCAGTGCATCCCTATCTTTCAGAACCAGAACAGCAGCGCTGTCGTTTTTTTTCTTCAGATAGCGGTCAAATTTATATTGCGCCAATGCCCAGACGATGGCGGTTAATTTTGGATCATTATCACCATTCAGGCGGTAATGGCCTTGCGGCAGGTTTCTGGCGAGTGAGGCCACGGCCCAAGGATCAGATAAGTCATCATCAGACCCAAGTCCCAACACAATTGCGGCCAATTCACCCTCAGTACCTGCAAGCTTCAGGGTTTCATTTTTATCGGCCATAAAATTATTGTCTACGGCCCATCTGGTTTGTGGGGGGCTTAGTGTCTCTAGCCATGCGCCCAGTCCTTCACTGGACACGGTATGAATGGGAATGGCTGTGTCATAGCCAGCAGTTGTCAGATATTCACGCATAGTTCTCATCCCCTACAGATCGCAGCTTCTCACTGTTATGTCAGCAAATGATCGGCGGCCAGAAATGATGGTAAAACGATATTCTTTATCCTGAACAATAACGCTATGATAAAGCGGCAATATTCCTGTGGCTTTCTGTGTCTCGCCACCGGGCAGGGTGAAGGTGGCGGTAATTTGTTGCGTGGGGTCAAACCATGCTTCGGGATTGCCGTCCTCATTGAGGGTCGGGCTGCCTTTTCCTATGACCGTGATCATGCCCCGGTAAAAACTGACGGCACCGTCGGTCTGTTGTGAGACAGGGGTCATTATGACAAATCTTTTGGTCAGCGGCTGTTCAGAACATTGTGCGTCTTTTGACAGGCCAGCTATTACCGTTGTCATTCTTTCCGGGCTAATGCCATCGGCGGCTTTTTGGTTTATCACCTTTAACAGATTTTGGATTTCAGCATTGGGCAAAAGCTTCTGTATCTTATTCAGGGCCGCTTCGGTATTGCCCAGTTCAATGCGCATTTTTTCCAGATCTGAGGTTTGCTGGTCATATTTATCCTCATTGTACACCACACCGCGCAGGGCAATATCCTGTCCGGTATCAAAGGCAAAATAACTGCTGCCGATCAAGGCGACCATAAAGAAAATTATTTTGATAAAGGTCCAGAATCTCTGACTGCGACGTTTCTGAAGCTCTTTTCTGCGGGCAAGGCCGAGTGACATATTATGGGACGTCCTGAGTGGTTGTATTGAAGCCTCGGATACTAAACCAGAATACTGAATTTCTCAATGGTTTTGTTTTTAACTGGTGGGGTATTTTCTTGTTTGGTGGGGGATACTCCCCCACGCCGTGGGCGTTCCCCCTCCTCGTATTAACTCGGGCGGCCAGTCGGCCTTGCCTCACCCAAAAAGGGTTCGGTTTCTGAGTGCAATCTTTAGGCACTGGGGCTAAACAAAAACCCTATCTTTCATCAAAATCCACAACAATTTTTTCAGTGAGAGGGTGGGACTGGCAGGTCAGGATGAATCCTTCTGCAATTTCTTCCTCTTCCAGTGAATAATTGATTTCCATATTGACCTTACCCTCGACAAGTTTGGCGCGGCAGGTGCAGCAAACACCTCCTTTACAGGAAAAAGGAAGGTCGGCACCCTGCTCCATGGCGGCGTCCAATATGCTCTCTGCCCCCATATCCAGCTCAAAATTAAACTCATCGCCGTCCACAATAACGGTCACGTTGCTCATCTTGCCAGACAGATCATCATTTTCAGCTTCTGAGGTTTGTTCCTTGCCTTGAGCAGAGGTGGGTGAGGTGAAAAGTTCAAAATGAATGTTATCTTTGGACAACCCTCTTTTTTGCAGGGTGTCGGACACATCATTGATCATTTCTTCCGGTCCGCAGAGATAAACTTCATCGGCGCCACTGCCGGGGATTAATTTATCCATGACCTGTATCGCTTTTTCACCCGTAATCCGGCCTGAGAACAGCTCTATTTCCTGATCTTCACGGGACAGGACGTTGATCATGTTAAAGCGGCTTATGAAGGCGTTTTTCAGATCAACCAGACCTTCGCGGAAGATAATGGATTTGCGGTTTTTATTGCCATAAACGAGCGTGAAAGTGCTTTTGGGCTCATAGATCAAAATAGTGCGGATGATAGAGATTAATGGGGTAATGCCACTACCGGCGGCAAAACCCACATAATGCTTTTCATGGGTCGCGTCCAGATGGGTGAAAAAGTTACCCATGGGTGTCATAACGTCAAGTGGATCTCCTTCCTTAAGGACATCATTGGCAAAACAGGAAAACAGCCCGCCCTTGATTTTTTTGACAGCCACCCGCAGTTCATCATCAAATAACCCGCTACAGATGGAATAGGAGCGCCGGGTGTCTTCGCCACCGATCACGGCCTTAAGGGTCAGATATTGACCAGCGTTAAACTGATATTCCTCATGCAGATCGCTTGGCACATCAAAGGCAATTGATACAGTATCATCTGTTTCCTGCCTGATATTGGAAATTTTTAGGGAATGAAATATTGGCATAATACTATCCTATATGCACTTGAAATAATCGAAAGGTTCCAGACAATCAAGGCAACGGTAAAGTGCCTTGCAGGCGGTGGAGCCGAATTCACTGATCTGCTCTGAATTGTCAGACTTGCATCTGGGACAGGATATCTTTTTCTGGCCGCCAAACAAGACTGTTTTGTTGCGGGTGGTTTTTTCCGGCGGGGCGATGCCGTAGGCTTCCAGTTTTATCCGCCCTGATTCCGTCATCCAGTCCGTGGTCCATGCGGGCGAAAGCTGGGTTGTGACTATGGGGTCCATAAATCCGTGACGGCTCAGGGTATCCTTGATTTGATCTTCAAGCATATACATGGCTGGACAACCGGAATAGGTCGGGGAAATGACGATTTCCAGTTGCCCGTCTTCGCTTTTGTTTACCTCACGGGCTATGCCCAGATCGACAATTGACAGCACCGGAATTTCCGGGTCCTTAACCTCCTCAAGCAGGGACCAGACCCGTGCAGGGTCAAAGTTTTTATCGAGTGAAGCCATGAGCTTTACCATTCACAGCCCGGATAACGACGCTGCATATATTGCATATCGGTTAGAATATAACCGAAATGCTCGGTATGAACTCCGTTCGCCTTGCTGCCTATCTGAGTCCAGCCTTCAGCGGGAACCGTCAGGGTTGCCTGCGTGAGTACCTGTGCGACTATTTGATCCCAATCCGCCTTCAGAGATGCTACATCAACAGAGATGCCGTCTTCTAACAACAGGGTTTCTGCCTCGGTCATGGTGAATAATTCACCGGTATAGGTCCATTGATTATCAATGGAATTCTGTACCCGTGCATGGCTTTCCTTGGTGCCATCGCCCAGACGGATCAACCATTCACTGCTGAAGCGCAGGTGATAGGTAACTTCCTTCAGGGATTTTGCCCCGACCGCGGCCAGTTCAGAATCCTTTGAGTTGCCAAGAGCCGTGTAAAACAGCTTGTTATAGGCGCTCATGAAGAACAGGCGCACAATAGTATCGCCCCAGTCGCCGTTGGGGATTTCTGTTAGCAGTGCATTACGGAAATCCTGTTCATCGCGCAGATAAGCAAAATTATCTTCGGTTTTTCCCGCGCCTTCGGCAACCGCGGCGTAACTGTAAAGTTCGCGGGCCTGTCCGATCAGATCAAGCGCACAATTCATCAACGCCATTTCCATTTCAATGGAGGGGGCGCGGAAACACCATTCAGACATACGGTGACCAATGATCAGGCCATTGTCGCCGATCTGGGCCGCATATTGTACGAGAGCATCTTTTTTAGAGAGATCAGCCATTACATTTTCCCCGCACCTTTAGGGATGTCATAGAAAGTGGGGTGACGATAAATTTTATCATCAGCCGGCTCAAACAGGCTTTCTTTGTCTTCCGGTTTGGACGCGGTGATGGCATTGGAGGGCACAACCCAGATGCTGACGCCTTCGCTGCGGCGGGTATAGACATCACGGGCAGATTCCATTGCCATTTCCGCATCGCTGGCATGAACACTGCCACAATGTTTATGGTCTAATCCTGCTTTACTGCGGATGAATACTTCCCATAGGGGCCATTCTAGTTCTTTAGCTTTTTCGGGGGTCATTTTAAAATCCTTTCAAGTCTAGCCTGATGTTTAGGCGACATTTTTATTCTGTTGTTTCGCGGCATAAGCGGAGGCGGCTTCACGAACCCAGGTACCGTCTTCATGGGCTTTGAGGTGGTTGGCGACGCGCTGTTTGTTGCACGGGCCATTGCCGTTGATCACATTGCCAAATTCTTCCCAGTCAATCTCGCCATAATCATAATGACCGCGTTCTTCATTCCATTTCAGGTCTGGATCGGGAAGGGTAATACCGAGGAATTCGGCCTGTGGCACGGTGGCATCAACAAATTCCTGACGGAGCTGATCATTGGATTTCCGTTTGATCTTCCATTTCATGGATTGTGCGGAATGGGGGCTGTCGCTGTCATTGGGACCAAACATCATCAGGGACGGCCACCAGAAACGGTTGACTGATTCCTGTAGCATTTCTTTCTGCTCGTCGCTGCCTTTGGACAGGGTCAGCAGCAGCTCGTAACCCTGTCGCTGATGGAAGCTTTCTTCTTTGCATATGCGGATCATAGCTCGTGAGTAGGGGCCATAAGAACAACGGGACAAAGCAACCTGATTGGTGATCGCCGCGCCGTCAACCAGCCAGCCAATGGTACCCATATCAGCCCAGCTCAAGGCCGGGTAATTAAAGATAGAAGAATATTTGGCTTTGCCGGTTTGCAGTTGCTCGATCATTTCCGCGCGGGAAGTACCAAGAGTTTCTGCGGCGGAATAGATATAAAGACCATGACCACCCTCATCCTGAATTTTCGCCAGTAAAATTACTTTCCGGCGCAGACTGGGCGCACGGGTGAGCCAGTTGCCTTCGGGCTGCATACCGATAACTTCGGAATGGGCATGTTGGGACATTTGGCGCACCAAAGTTTTACGATAGGGTTGCGGCATCCATTCCTGGGCTTCTATTTTGATGTTATCGTCGATCTTTTGCTGAAAAATTTCTTCCAACCTTGCCTGCTCCTCGGATGTGGGTTCGGCAATTTCGATCGGCTTCTGTATTGAAGTATCTCCGTACATAGCGGGCCTCTCTTGTCAAGAAATGGGGTAATGGTTCCAAATAAAATCAGGATAAAAAATATTTAACATATATAATAAATCCTTATATGTAACATAAAAACTAATAAATCAAGAAAAAATGTATCATATCATAATATTGTTTATTTCAGGCCGCCAAAACGCAGGAAGAATTCCTTATCTGGCGGTGGCAGGAGGCCCTGCTCAGTCTCCATTATATTGCTAAGGCAATATTCTGATTTTTCCAGCAACAGCTGATAAACATCACGGCAAAGCTGGTACGCGCTATTGCCTTCCCAATGGGTGGGCATCAGCATATCCGGCAGACGGGGGTCTCTTAACAGTATTTTGCGATATTCATGGACCATCAATATTCTGATCAACAGACAGTCCATTTCCGGTGGAATATCACCTGCGGATAATCTTTGATATACAGGCCGGTATCTTTCCAGAAACTTCCGGTATTTTACACTAAGTTCTTCCAGATTCCAACAACCTTTGAGCATGGTATCCAAGGCGGAAGAGGAGGTCAGTTCATGGGATGCTCCCTGCAGGATGATGACCTCGTTACGGATGCTCAAATCATCTAATGTCCGTTCCAGAGTCGACATATCCGGCATTGGGTGGGCCAATATGCCCTTGGCAATCCGGCCAAAACCGAGCCAGCCTAGTTCTTTGATAGCAAGGTCTTTATTAATATTTTTATTGTCTGGCAGGATTACCAGTGTCCAGCTCTGATCCCAGTCGCTGCGGGGGCCAGCGTAAATCTGTGGTGTTGCGTTTCTGAAACGCCGCCTGCCTGAATCGGTCAGGCTGTAATAGCTTTTGCGGCCTACCTGATGGGGGCTGATCCAGTTATCTTTGTTCAGGCGGGAAACGGCGGTGCGCACATGGCGGGCGTTAATGCCCAGCGGCTCCAGCAGATTGATCACATTACCAAGCCATACCGCGCCGCCCCTAAGCGCCAGCAAATCACCATAAACGGTAATAATCAGGGACCCCACCCGGAGCGGTTGTTGTTCCTGAAAAGCCTGTATCAGTTTTTCTAATTGCTGTGCAATGGTCACGTCAGTGGTAACTTCGCCTGTTTTTTTGTCATAGCTGTTATTTTTGTATCACTTTAAGGCGGCCCACGCAAAATAAAAGACCACCCAGATATTAGGTGGCCTTTTTAAATATGCAAAAAGATATGGTGGCTTATTTTTCGGAGCTGATGCGTCCTGTCTTGGCATCAACAAACGCGGTGCCAACTTTATTTACATTATATTTAATGGCAACCTGCCACTTTCCGTCTACTTTAGTTGTTGGATAGGCTTTGAGGCCTTGACCTTTATAGTCGCGTTTCAACAATGCCTTTACCAGATTTTTAGCATGGCTCTTTGAAATACTAGTTGTAGCGGTATTTTCAGTGGTTTCTTGATCGCTGGCAAATGCGTTTGGGCTGAATGCAGTGGCTACTGCAATAATGGTTGTCAGAGATATGGCTTTTAATGTTGTGGCTTTAGTCATTGTATTTCTCCTGTGTGTTATCGGGGTGGCTAATAATTATTTTATACATTGATGAAATGACAATCAGAAGCCGAATGCGATAAAGAAGAGGATGTTTGCGGTAAGATGTAGAATATGGTGATGAACTAATATTTTTTTGCGATAAAACGCCGTTTTGGGCTGATGACCCAAGTTAAATTATGGTCGGATAACCTATTTAGGGCCGGGGAAGGAGATAAAGACGGTTGTGCCCACGCCGACCGTGCTTTTGATCTTTAGGTTTCCGCCATGGAGGTCTATCAGGGATTTCACCAGAGGCAGGCCGAGACCGGTTCCCTCAAATTCCCGACTTAAACTACTATCAGCCTGCCGGAAGGGTTCCATCATATTTTCAATCTCGTTCTCGTCAATTCCAATTCCGGTGTCCGCAACACTTATTGTCGTATTCCCCGAACCATCCGTTACCTGGGAAATATGTATACTTCCCCCCGGCGGGGTGAATTTCACCGAGTTAGACAGAAGGTTGATCATAATCTGTTTGAACATTCTTCTGTCCGCATAGATTGTAATATTATCTTCCTTGATCTCGTTAAAAATAACCAGCTCTGCTCCCCTGGCGCGAATATCAAGAAATGTAACACATTCTTTAACACATTCTGACAGACGGATTATGTCCGGTTCGGTGTCAGCCATACCCGCTTCAATTTTTGACAGATCGAGAATGTCATTGATGATTTGCAGCAGGTGATGGCCGCTCATATGAATGTCTTTGCTATATTCCTTGACCTTTTTGGGTGATGATTGAGCAAAATCCCCTTTAGACATAATTTCTGAGAAGCCGATAATAGCATTCAGGGGGGTTCTCAGTTCGTGGGACATATTTGCCAGAAAGCCCGTTTTGGCATTATTGGCCTGTTGTGCTTCGATGAGCGCTGTTTGGCTATCTTTCTCCGCCTTTATGCGTTCGCTTATCTCATAATAGATAACGATAATTTCATCATCTTTAGTATGATTCTGAAAATATTCGTAGGTCCGCCCGTCGGGAAGGGTATTCTGCCCACGGGCAGTTTCTGTTTTTTCCAGTTCTATCATTCTTAGCAGGACGGCTTCGTCGGGATCACCGGGGCCATAATCCCCCCTTGCCGCACGGAATTTAAGTATCTGTTTGATGTGGGCGCCCGTGTGGCATATTTCTACGGGCAGGCTAAACTTCTTTTGCAGGTTGGTGGAAAGAATCTTAACCCGTCTTTCTTTATCAAGCAAATACAGGCCACCGGACATATGGTTGATGGCAATGTTGAACCATTCATCTCTTTTGGTCAGGGCATTTTTTGTTTCTTCCTGAACCGCAACGATGATGGCTAGGATAAGGACCGTAACATTGATCGCGATCAATCCAATATTCATTTCAATGACCTGCTTGAATGCGGAAAGCTCTGTAGACCCAAAGGGAATATGGCCAAGGGATGCAAGATATTTGGTGAACAGACTTGTCACAATAGATAATATCAAAGTAAGGCGAATGCCGAAACGGAAAGTTGACCAGACCAATAGCGGCAAAGTCATATAAGGGAAGATATAATGAACCGGCGTCTGACTGTCCAAACTTGCCAGCGTGATGGTGATGGAAATAGCCAAAGCGGTCAACATGAGACCAAGCTCAATAATCTTGCTGGAGGATATTTTTTTCATGGAGGGTTTATCAAGAATCGCCCAGCAGAATATTGCGGGCAATAACAAAATCTGACCCAGGAGCGCCCCGGAAAAGGTTCTTAGCACCGTTTTTAAAAAATGCAGGTCTGTTATCATAAAAGAGAATACGACATAAGATAGGATTGACGTTATCATTAATACAAGAGCCGTCGCCCACATGCTTGTGACCAGCATGGTTTGGATTTTTTTTCTTGTGGGGAAGGGGCCAGCTACTTTTCTGATGATTTTTGCCAGTAGGAAAATTTGAAAAAGATTTAAGCCACATAATATGACCGACTGATATATGTCATGTGGTGTTGTCGGCGGCTGACTAGCCCATAACCCCATTATGCTAACTGTACCACATAAGAGTAAAATTGCAGGCCAATCACTGTTTCTGTTAAAAAGAAGGATAGCAACCGGAATAGCGTTAACTGACCATAATACCGGGGTATCATTAAGGGGAAAGATAACGACAGTTGATAGATATACGAATATCCCATACAACAAGCTCGCCCCTAGCCTTTTGAAGACTGAGTCGCTTGCAACAAGATGGTATTTTCCCAATTTATTAGTGGTATTCAAACTAAATCCCTGATGTCCGAATATAATAAAGGCAAACCTATAGCTAAAGCTTTAAGGGTTTATTAATGTGGGGGTAAATCTGATGCCTATTTCAGAGAATCTGTAACCTTCTGTTCCCTATTGTTTTTTCTAGCAACAATATTATTATTTTATATTTTTGGGATCAATATGATTGCCCGCAATAGCAGGGCGGGGCGCATGTTTGCGCTCTTTGACTTTGGGGCCAAGGGCGTAAATTTGTTTTTCGGCTTCAATTATCAAGGCCCCGGCTAGATTATGCCACCATCTCTGACCGGTATTCTCCAATGAAGTCATCAGCGATAACAAAGACCGGCTTTTAAACGGCGGCAGATGCAATGCCGAACTTGTTCGGGTCGGGGTGAACATATTGTCACTGAACAGGTGACGTAATTGCAGCGTGGAAAAAGGCTTGCCATGACCAAAAGGTGTGCGGTCGGTCCGCGCCCAGAAACCAAGTCGGTTTGGTACCACCACGATCACCCGCCCCCCCGGTGCCAATATGCGCCATACTTCACGCAGTAGGTGACGGCTTTGCTCGGCATGCTCCAGAATATGAACCATTATGATCCGGTCCATGGAAGCATCTTTCAGCGGCAGATTACCTTCATGGGCGAGGGCGGTCAGGTTGCCCTTGTATCTATGGGCGCCGTCATTGTCGGGATTGCCGTTATGGCGCGGCCAGTGGATGACCCCTTGCGGGCCGGGCATGATGCTGATCACATGATTAGCGCGGGCGCGGTAAACATCGAGGTAGGGCGTGGTAAAGCCAAGCCCCAAAACATCCATGCCGTTTATATCAGGCCACAGGGTGGCGATCTGTTTGCGGATCAGGCGTGCCGTAACCCGCCCAAGAGGCTGTTCATAAAAGCTGCGCAGTTCCATCACATCCTGATACATCTAACCTGCCCTTAATTTTTTAATCAAGGACAGGTTAGCTTATATCAACTGATGTTTAAACCATATATTGACCGCCGTTGATGGTCAGGGTGGAGCCTGTGACGAAACTGGCGCCATCGGAAACCAGATAGGCAACGGCATTGGCGATTTCTTCTGCTTCACCCAGACGGCGCAGGGGGATGCCCTTGATGATTTTTGCGACAATTTCTTCCGGTACAGCCTTGACCATTTCGGTCGCCACATATCCCGGCGCGATGGCATTCGCCGTAATGCCGTAGCGGGCGCCTTCCTGAGCCAATGCCTTGACGAAACCGATAGTTCCGGCCTTGGCCGCGGAATAGTTGACCTGTCCCATTTGACCCTTCTGGCCGTTGATGGAGCTGATGCAGACGATGCGGCCATATTTATTTGACTTCATGCCCTCATATACCGCTTTGCACATATTGAAGTTAGAGGACAGGTTGGTGTCCATAACCGCATCCCACATATCTTTTGTCATGCGTGCGAAACTGGTGTCGCGGGTGATGCCGGCGTTATTGACCAAAATTTCAACCGCGCCCAGCTCGCTCGCCACGGTGGCTACACCCTCGGCGCAGGCATCAAAATCACCCACATCCCATTTATAAACACTTATGCCGGTGGCTTCCTTAAATTTTGCGGCCGCTTCATCATTTCCGGCGTAAGAGGCGGCGACAGTATAGCCAGCTTCTTTTAACGCCACTGAAATTGCGGCCCCGATACCACGGGTTCCACCTGTGACTAGTGCTACTTTTGACATATTTTATACCCTTGTAATAAGTTAGAATTTATTTGTTTTAAGGCCGCTCAACACACATGGCAACACCCATGCCGCCCCCGATACACAGGGTAGCCAGTCCTTTTTTAGCATCGCGTCTTTTCATTTCGTGAAGCAGGGTGGTCAGTACCCGTGCGCCACTGGCCCCCACCGGATGACCGATGGCAATAGCGCCGCCATTGACGTTCAGTTTGTCATCGGGAATACCAAGGTCTTTGCCCACGGCACAGGCCTGCGCCGCAAAGGCTTCGTTGGCTTCGAACAGGTCAACATCATCAATGGACCATCCGGCTTTTTTCAGCGCCTTCTTGCTGGCAGGAACCGGACCGATACCCATGATGGACGGGTCAACGCCCGCCGTGGCCCATGATTTGATAATGGCAAGCGGGTTAAGGCCGCGCTTTTTGGCTTCCTCAACACTCATCAGCATGACCGCCGCCGCGCCATCATTAATACCGCTGGCATTGGCGGCCGTTACCGTACCGTCCTTTTTAAAGGCGGGGCGCATAGCGGACAGACCCTCTGCGGTGACACCCTTGCGGATATATTCGTCTTCGGACACTTCCACATCGCCGCGACGGTTCTTGATGGTCACGGTGACGATTTCATCGGTGAATTTTCCGGCGGCCTGTGCTGCTTCGGCTTTATTCTGTGATATAGCAGCAAAATTATCCTGATCTTCCCGTGTGATCTGCCACTGCTCGGCAATATTTTCGGCGGTGATGCCCATGTGCGTGCCACCGAAAACGTCCGTTAGCGCGTCCCAGATCATGGTATCCTTAAATTCCGCAGAGCCCATTTTATAGCCACCGCGAAGGTAAGACGAATGTTGGGACTGGCTCATACTTTCCTGCCCGCCTGCAATGATAATATCCGCATCGCCGCATTGGATGGCCTGAAACCCCATTGCCACTGTACGAAGGCCAGAGCCGCAAAGTTGGTTAATGCCAAGGGCCGTTGTCTCTTTGGGAAGTCCGGCGTTTATGGTAGCCTGACGGGCCGGATTTTGTCCGGCGCCTGCGGTTAATATCTGGCCAAGGATAACCTCGGTAATATCTTCTGCGGCAACGCCCGTCTCCGACAGCAAACCTCTGATAACAGTTTCCCCAAGATAATGGGCAGGGACTTTGCTCAAGGCTCCGTTGAAAGATCCAACGGGAGTACGCAGGGCGGCGATAATGGCAACTTCAGTCATGGCTTTAATTCCTTAAATTCTATATTAAAAGGCAGGGACATTGTCTGAACTAACGAAAATATTATCCCTGTAGGACTTTTTATATTGCACTGCAACATAAAAAGCAAATTAAACTTATTGACAATTATATGACGCTAAAATGAATTTAAGTAATGAATAATATACCGCTTAAGAATTTGCAAATTATTCTTCTTGATTTGAGACCTTACTTAAGGTGCAGGGCTATTTTATGCCATAATTTTTTTTGGGCAAATTCACCAGCAATCATGGTGACATGGCCACCTTGGGCCTTGGTGTGGTGGAAGCGGGGCAGTTTTTCCTGTAATGCCTTCGCAGATACGGCGGGGACGATCCGGTCTGACTGCGGGGTGATGATATGGCCGGGCAGGGTGAGCCGGGTCGGGTCAATGACCTGCCCCCCGATGCGCCAGTGGTTTTTATGGGGCTGATTTTGTTGATACCAGTTGATTAGGCAGTCTTTCGTCACCTGCGGCGATAGTGGGGCGCCATCATTTGCCCAATCCTCGATAGCTACAAAATTTCGGGCCTTGGAACTTGCATGGTCGAGCTGCGAGAATTTGCGGAATTTACGGTCAGACAGGGTCGGGTCCAGACTGAAAAAAAACAACTGCATGATATTCATGGGCACGGCATCCATATCCTGTTTAATCGGTTCCATCTTGAGGAATCCTTCGGTCATGGCGGGCAGATGCAAGGGCTGATCGGCATGAAAATCCCACGGTGTCGCGATCAGGGTCAGGCTTTTGAGTATGTTTTCAGATTGTAAAATCTGTGCCGCCGCAAGGGATAGGTTTCCGCCCATGCAATAGCCCATCAGATGAATTTTTTTATTGTGGCGTTTATGCACTTCGCGGATCAGGGGGATCAGCCGTTTCAGGATATAATCCTCGAGATCAAAATCCAGTTCCTCCGGCCCCGGCCTGGCCCAGTCCAGCAGATAGGGGTGGATATTCTGTTGCGCCAGAAAATCCATAAGGCTGTTGTCTTTTTGCAGGTCGAGGATATAGGCCGGATTAACCAGAGAGGGCACGGCAATGACCACCGCCGCAGCATCGGGCAGCTTCGTGCCATAATCCCGAATTTCTGTCGTGCCGATCTGATGGAATA
The DNA here is from genome assembly GCA_030641355.1 of Alphaproteobacteria bacterium. GTDB lineage: Bacteria > Pseudomonadota > Alphaproteobacteria > Sphingomonadales > Emcibacteraceae > Paremcibacter. The sequence continues at coordinate 9,424 of DAOWHQ010000282.1, read as the reverse complement.
TGGGAACGGTGGAACTCTCGCGCTCATAAGAATGATGTTGGTAATCCTTGATGCCCGATAATGTGTGGGACAGGCGGGATTGCGCTTTCTGCATGATCAGGGTCAGAAGCTTCTCCGGATCATATCCTGTTAAATCGGATCGCAAGTCATCGGCCTGTTGTTTCAGGTCGGGGTGTATCTGCATCCCGCCAAGCTGAAACAGGGGAAAGGCCGCCGCCGCTCCGGTCCAGTTCTGCGTGGCGGTTGCCACATGCAGGGCCAGGGGGTGGGGGCCATTCCTGATTTGTTGTTTCTCACTGTCTGACATATTTTACCTTTATATATAACTATAGGTAAAACAGGCTTTAGCCGTCTTCAAGTTTAAAACTGATTTTTTCCATGACGCCGGGAACCGCAACCGCGACACCATCTATCACACGGGGTTTATATTTATATTTTGCCACGGCGCGTAATGACGGGCGCTCAAAAGCGGAATGAGTGGATTCGACGATGGTAATATTTTCAACAGCACCCATTTTATTGACGGTAAAGCTGACGACTACATAACCCTCTATCTCCCTATTTTGAAGGACGCGGGGGTAGGGTGGTGCGAATTTTCGTATGGGTTGAATATCGCCGTCAGATATACCGATGTTTTTTGGGCCGATTTTGTCTGTTGGTGTTGGCGGCGCGAGGCTGCTGATTTTTATAATGGTTGTTTTAGTTTCTTTTTTGCTGAGCTTTGGCATGTCGAACGGCTCCATAGCAAGATCAATTACTGTGGGCATCCTATCTTTGACAATGGGCTTTTCGGGCTTACGTACAACGCCTATTTCAAATGGCAATGCTTGCTTAATTTTCGGCCTCTCGGAATTTTCCGGCGCGATGAGGTAATGCATGCCTAAAAATATAAAAAAAGTAAGGGTAATTGCCCCTAGAAGGGAAGCGATATATCTCTTGATCATTGTTGTGTCCTTTATGAATTTTCACAACAGGCATCCGTTGGCGTTCAAATGGTGCGAACCCTGTTAGTGACCTGGAAAATTATAAAATTGTTATATGAGAATAGTTAGCGCTGGGAGCATCTCGATCGCCCGACAACATGTCGGTTAATCGGAAGGCGGAATATTTTATGGCTTTGATTGTTCTGAAACATGAAACACTACCCCTATATGTAATGTAATAATATTACATTATGTCTTTGGCAGGATTTTGTCAAGTGAATATGCGTTTCCTGAATGAGAGTAGAATATTTTAAGACGGTTTTTTTGGGGATGATTTAAATTGGCCCATGGCTTCCGTCAGCCATTTTTCCACAGCATTGGGGTCTGTGGCCCAGCGTTTGACATTATCCTGCCATAAATCCAGATAGCGTTCAGCGATGGAATCCATCCCGGATGGGGTTGTGATGGTTCCTTTGATATTGTTTTTACTTTCGGGCATGGCAAAAATATACGGTTTACAGGTAATTTTTAGAAGCAAAAAGTCACTTTTTTGTATTTTTTTATTGTTGCGCAGCATTTTCTCTTGCGCTCTGCAGCATTTTGGCGTGATATAGCACACTTCAAATAAGTGAAATGATCAGAAGGCAACGACAAGTGGTAAAAAAGAAAAGGCAGGACGGGGAACAGATTATCATCAAGAAATATGCAAACCGGCGGCTGTATAATACGGACAGCAGCTGTTATGTAACTCTGGATGATCTGGCCCAGATGGTTAAGGACGATGCCGATTTTGTAGTCAGGGACGCCAAAAGCGGTGATGATATTACCCATTCCGTTCTCACTCAGATTATATTTGAAGAGGAAAGCAAGGGCGAGGCGCTATTGCCGACCAATTTCCTGCGTCAGTTGATTGCCTTTTACGGTGATGGCCTGCAACAGGTCGTGCCGGATTACCTGGAAAGCAGTATGGCGGCTTTTGCCCAAAATCAGGAGAAATTCCGCAGCTTTATCAAGGACAACCTTGACACTGCAAATGTTGCAACACAACCCATGAAACCGTTTGAGGAAATGGCCAAACAGAATATGGCAATTTTTGAAAAAACGATGTCAATGTTTTCACCTTTTGGGGCCAGTAGGGGGGCCACAGAGGGTGAACATACTGCGGAAGATAATTCCGCAGATCAAACCGAACCCAGTCCGGGTTCAGAAACCGGGGTAGATAATGACCAGTTGACCGATCTCAAGTCGCAACTGGCCGCGATGCAGGCTCAAATTAACAACCTGCAAAAATAACAATATCTACATCTTAGGAGAATAAAAAATGAGACTATCTACGGGGATTAAACATGTTGGCATGGTGGCAGCGGTGGCGTTGCTCAGTGCCTGCTCCGCAGAACAAGATGCTGAGAAGCAAGCTGTAGTGCAGCTTAACTCAGGTGTTCTGACGGCCAATATGAATACCACAGTGAAGCCGGGCGATGACTTTTTTGCCTATGTTAATGGCGGCTGGCTGGACAGTTATGTAATACCAGACGACAAAGCCAGCTTCGGTAATTTTTACAAGCTGTTTGAGGAATCCCAGGCGGCTGTGAAAAAGATCATTGATGAGGCTGCCGTAGGCGATAATGCTGCAGGCTCTAACGAGCAGAAGGTAGGGGATTTATATAATTCCTATCTGGATATGGATCAACGTAATGCCCTTGGCACAGCGCCTTTGATGGCAGCTTTCGCCGAGGTGGATGCGTTGGCGGATCATAAGGCCCTCACGGCCTATTTCGCAAAGTCAATCCGGTCCGGTTTTGGCGCGCCATTTGATTTTTATGTTAATGGTGATGCCAAAGACCCTACCAAATATGCGGTCTATAATTCTCAATCCGGCCTTGGATTGCCAGATCGGGAATATTACCTGAAAACTGATGAAAAATCTGTTGGGATCCGGGTCAAATATGTTGCCCATGTGGAGAAGATGCTCACCCTTGCGGGTGTGGAAAATGCTGCGCAGCATGCGGCGGCAATTATGATACTTGAAACCAAACTTGCCACCGCTCAATGGAAGAAGGAGGATAACCGCGATACGGTTAAAACCTATAATGTCCGTGATCGGGCGGCACTGACTGAAATGATGCCGGACTTTGACTGGGATGGCTTTTTTGCAGCGTTCAAGACACCTGATATGGCAGATATGATTATCTCGCAACCAAGCTATTTTGAGGCTTTGAACGGGATTATCACTGCCACAGACCTTGGGAATTGGAAAGCCTATTTCAAATGGATGACCCTGAACCGCATGGGCACTTATCTAAATGCGGAACTGGATCAGCAGAATTTTGAGTTTTATTCCAAAACCCTTCGCGGAGTTCCCAAGCAACGTCCGCTGTGGAAGCGTGCGGTGAGTACGGTGAACGCCAATCTTGGCGAAGTTATTGGCAAGGTTTATGTTGCGCAGCATTTTGTGCCAGAAGCCAAAGACCGTATGCTGGAATTGGTGGGCAATCTGTCCAAGGCCTATGAAGTCAGCATCAAGAATTTGGACTGGATGGGTGAAGATACCAAGGTTAAGGCACTCGAAAAACTGGGTAAGTTTACCCCGAAAATCGGCTACCCTGATATCTGGAAAGATTATTCCGCACTGGAGATCAAGGGTGATGATATTTTTGGTAACATCATTCGCTCCAATCAGGTCGTCCATGACCGCGAAGTGGCAAAACTTGGCGGGCCTATTCAACGCCATGAATGGCATATGAACCCACAGACGGTTAATGCCTATTATAATCCGTCCATGAATGAGATCGTTTTCCCAGCCGCTATTCTGCAACCGCCTTTCTTTGGAATTTCCACGGATGATGCGGTGAATTATGGTGCCATAGGTGGCGTGATCGGTCATGAGATCGGCCATGGTTTTGATGATCAGGGCAGCACCTATGACGGTGATGGTGCATTGAAGGACTGGTGGACTGCACAGGATAAGGAAGAGTTCAAAAAACGCACTAGTTCCCTTGTGGCGCAATATAATGGCTTTAAGGTCTTTGATGATCTCAATGTTAATGGAGAATATACATTGGGTGAGAATATCGGTGACCTTGGCGGCTTGAGTATCGCCATCAAGGCCTATCGTTTGTCATTGGACGGCAAGCCCGCCCCTGTGATTAACGGTCTGACGGCGGAGCAGCGTATCTTCATCGGCTGGGCGCAGGCTTTCATGGGGAAAAAACGTGAAGCGGCAGCCCGTCAGCAGATTGCCACTGACCCCCATTCTCCGGCCCGTTTCAGGGTTAATGGTGTGGTGCGTAATATTCCAGAATTTTACGAAGCCTTTGGTGTTAAGGAAGGCGACAAGCTTTATCTTGCTCCAGAAGAGCGGGTTAAAATCTGGTAATTCTGCCAAGGTATATTTGAGAATTAGGGCGGCTTTCGGGTCGCCCTTTTTTATTTGCCTTTTATCAGCTTCCTGATCTGGAATCTGGCCGGATGCAGGCTTTCATAGATCGCTTCGGGAACGGGCAACGGCTCCCCAGATATCAGCGCCGCCATTATTTGGCTAAGCAGGGGGGCTGACATGAACCCACGGCTTCCCAGTCCGGCAATCATATAAAGGTTTTCATGATAGGGAGCTATTTCGAATTGCTTATGCTTTGGCCCATGTTTCAACAGGCTGTATTCGGACTCATAGCGGGCAAAATCGGGTACGGCCCCACAGAGCGGCAGATGATCGGGGCTATAGGCGCGTATTGCACTACGGCCCCCGATCACGGTGCGGCGACTTATGCCGGGCCAGAGCATTTCGGCATTTTTCAGATTTTCCCGATGATCTTCTTGCCTAATATCTGTGCCGGTATCGCCCCGGACAAAGCTCGCCCCCGTGACCATTACATTGTCAATGGGCGGGATAAGATACCCCTTGCCGCATAACACATGGGCCGGTGGATCAGTATAATTATCCGCATCCAGTAAAGTGATCTGGCCCCTGATCGGATCAAGAGGTAGAAAATTTGTTTCTGTGAAATGATGGCTCGCCGGACCGCCGCATATAACAACGGCATCCGCACTTTCAAATGCCGCAGCAGGTGTTATGTCCCTGCCACATTCGATATGTAGTTTAGCGGCGAGAACTTCCCTTATTTTTGGTGGTGATATGGCGCCACAGTCAGGGAAGTGAAGTTGATCTTTTCCGGAAAATTTCGTCAAACCCTGTGTCAGGAAAACCTCAGGGTCAAGGCCTTGGAAATAATCGAGGGCATGGTTGAGGGCGGCTTGGTAGAATACCGCGTCCGCGCCATCCCCTTTGCTGATATAAGGATCTAGAATTCCGGCGGGATTGCCCGATGCCTGATTCATAGGGATGCTGTCCCGCTCATAGACCGTCACCCGGTAGCCGATATTCTGCAACGCCAGTCCGGTGGTTAATCCGGCGATGCCGCCGCCAATGATGGCGATGTGATGTCCTTTGGACAAAGGGGTTGGTCGGTGATACCACGGTTTTGTTATGGGGCCGGCGGGGCCGGAACGTCCATCCTTTAGAAAAACATGGTGACTTTCCAGAATTCCATCATCGGGCGAGGAATATATATCACCTAAGTGTCTGGAAGCGGGAGTCTGGTCATTTTGCCAAAGGAGGTCTGGTTTCTTCATTTTCTTCTATTGAGTTAAATTTAATCAGGCCTTAAACTGTGCCTAATTTGAAGGAAAAACAATTGAAAAATATTTTACTGTTTATTTTTATCATGACAGGGCTGACGGTGACCGCTGATGCGCGGGAGAAAAACCGGCCTTTGGTTCCCTGTGCCCATCCCATGTTCAGGGTGCTGGATTTTTGGGTTGGTGACTGGAAAGTCTATCACCGGGAAAGTGGTGAACTAGCAGGTTTTGACCGGGTCGGACGGATTCTCAAGGGCTGCGCTATACAGCAGAGCTGGGTGTCACTGGATGATCATTTTTCTTCGCCATCTGTGCCGTTTCGCATGAATGGAAAAAGCCTGACCGCCTTTAACGGTGAACAATGGGTGCAGTTCTGGGTGGATAATCAGGCCGGTTCCCAGATCATTAAAGGTGGGTTTAAGGATGGTATGCTCACCCTGAAGTCACCGGAGCCTATTATGGGGCATATCTATAAATTAACCTGGACAAAGCACAAGGACGGCACGGTGCAGCATATTGCCCGGCGCAAGAAGATTGATGAAGAGGTCTGGAAAATCCTGTTCGATTTTATTTACCGACGAAATATTAGTGAAATTCTGCCTTTTGAACAAGACTGAAGTCTCGTGGATTTTACGCTATATTTACTCTTTGGCAAGGAAGTGGCGTATAGAATGCTACCTTGCAGGAATAGAATAAGCACAGGGTCAGAAGAGGATAAGAAATATGATCAGGATTTTCGTAAGGTTATCTTTTATACTAACAAGTTGTATATATCTGGTCTCTTGTGCACCAGGTACAGGCGTAAGCCCATCATCAATTATAATTGTAGACGCGCCGCCGCCGCCTGTTTCGACGCCGATAAATTTTGATACTCAGGAATACCGTAATAATTACGGCCTGACTCAGATAAATGCTATCGTAGCTTATGAAAATGATGCAACGGGGTTAGGGGTCACCGTTGCTGTCATAGATAGCGGTATTGATGTGGATCATTCGCAAATTGAAGCCAATATTCATGTGGACAGCACAAATATTGTCACTGGAAATAAAGCCGATCTCAATAATATAGACGGCCATGGTACGGGCGTTGCAGGCGTCATTGCGGCCATTCGTGACCCGAATAATACGACAAATTCAAATACCCACGGTGTCGCTTTCGAGGCGGAAATAATGGCAATTAACGCAGCGAGTGTTGGCAGTTGCGAAGGAGTGGACGGCTGCGCCTTCTCTGATCAGGCCATAGCTTCCGCACTGGATTATGCACGGGTTCGGGGTGTGAGAATTGTCAATATCAGTCTGGGTGGTGACGGGTTTAATTCCCCCCTGTTAGAAGATGCTTTCAGGCGGGCCGTGGATGCCGGCATGATCATTGTAATCGCCGCAGGAAACCGGGATGATACGGATACGGATGCCACCATTGCACAGCCGGAAAATTCGGCTGCGGTGGCATGGGCCGATTGGGCTAATGGGCAGATCATCGTATCAGGTGCGGTTGGACAAGCTTCCTTTATTACGGATTTTAGCCATCGGGCAGGTAGTGTTGCAAAAGAAGTATTTCTGGTTGCCGCAGGGGAACGTGTATTATCATTAGGTGAGGATGGCGCTTTCTTTTTCTGGGATGGTACGTCTTTTTCCACCCCACATATTTCCGGCGCGGCGGCTCTGTTGATGGGCGCTTTTCCCAATTTAACCGGCCAGCAGGTGGCAAACCTGTTGTTTACCACGGCGACGGATCTTGGTGCTGTTGGCACTGATGTGATCTATGGACGGGGTCTGGTTAATCTGAATGCAGCCTTTAGCCCTCAGGGCACCACATCTATTGCTGTAAGGACGCCTTCGGGGGAAATGACCATCGTAGGCATGGACGGTAGCGCCCTGCTTGGTGGTGAAGCCTTTGGGGGATTTGCTAGCCTGTCTCTTGGCTTAAGTGACAGTATGATGTTGGATGGGTATGATCGGTCTTACCGGGTTGATCTGGGTCAGAGGGTTTTTGGTCAAGGTGAAACTATCCGGCTTGAATCTCTTATGGGTTCCAATAGGGCTTACCGATCTTCATCACTTCAGCTAAGCAGTGATGCAGAGGTCAGATTTTCATGGAATGAGGACTGGCGTTTTCAGGAAGTGGATGAATATTATTTCTCTCATCAGAATAATGCCAAAAACCGTAGCCATGATTTACGGATGAAGCTGGACCTGTCACTGGGTGCGGATCAGAATATGACCTTTGCTCAGGGTCTTTCCCTAAAGGAAGCTATGGAGGATTATGATCAGAATGATTTCCTGACCATAGGAAAAGAAGGTTTTATCGCGCTCATGGGACGTAAAGATAGTCAGAGTGCTATATTTGGCCAAACGCTTACACCAAAGACCAGGCTTGATCTTGTGGTCGGTCACGGCGGGATGGAATGGCAACAGTATAATCTAAAATCCGATACTTACGTGATGATGGCGCGGCTTGATCATAGTCTGTCTGCTTTGGTGAATGTTGGTTTTGACCTTGGGGTGATGAATGAGGAAGGCAGCGTATTGGGCAGCCTGTCAAGTGGTGCTCTATCGCTGGGTAAGGGTGCGACGACAACATTTATCAATGCCAGATTTAGTATGGATATTGTCGATGGAATAAATTTCTTTGCGAGGACATCTTACGGGCTGACGGCTGTCACGGCGGCTGATTTAAGTCTGGTGGAGCAGATAGAAAGCCTGACATCGGGTAGCTTTTCTATCGGTTTGACCGGAGATTCCCTGTTCCAGAAGGGGGACCGTTTGAGTTTTGCCATTAGCCAGCCGCTCAGAGTGATGGGGGGGCAGGCGGATTTATCCTATGTCACTGCCAGAGATTTTAACAAAGATTTACAATCAGGCAGCCTGTCTTTCATCAGCAATCAGGTATCACTGGCCCCTGGCGGACGGGAAATTGATTTTGAGCTAGCTTACCGTGTTGCTAATATTTTTGGAGCGCGGGTGGATTTTAATATCATGCATCAGATCAGCCCAAATCATAATAGTGCCAATCCTGACAATACCGGGGTTCTTATTCGGCTAGGGTCTGAATTCTGATATTCTAGAGTTCTTTTGTATGGGCTATCACCCATTGTTCAAACTCATCTGCAGGAATGGGCTTGCTGAAAAAATATCCCTGAAGCACATCACAGCCTTTTTGACGCAGAATTTGAGCCTGTTCCTGGGTTTCAACACCTTCAGCTACTACGGATAGGCCAAGGCTGTGACCAAGGCGAATTATAGCATCCGTAATGGCGGCATCGTCATGGTCATCCGCAATGTCGCGGATGAAGGACTGATCGATTTTCAACTGGTGAACCGGAAAGCGCTTCAGGTAAGCCAGAGAAGAATATCCGGTTCCAAAGTCGTCAATGGCAAGTGATATGCCAAGGCTGGAGAAAATTTCCAGCTTGGCCGCCACGGCGTCCGTATCGCCAATAACCATGCCTTCGGTAATTTCCAGCTCAAGCCCCCTTGGATCGAGGTCGGACATTTTCAGGGCATGTTTTACGTTACCCACAAAATCATCTGACTGGAATTGGCGTGCGGAAATGTTAACGCATACCCGAAAGGGAGGGAGGTCCATATCCTGCCATGATTTAGCCTGCACACAGGCCATCTCCAGAATTTTTTGGCCCAAAGTGAGCATCAAATCAGTTTTTTCCGCAATGGGAATGAAGGCAAATGGGGGGATCATTCCCTTTTCAGGGTGATGCCAGCGCACCAGTGCCTCGGCGCCTATGATGCTATCATCAAGGGTGTTGAGGAGCGGTTGATAATGTAATACCAACTCATCTCGCTTGATGGCTTTTTCCAGATCAATTTCAATCTGCTTGTCTGCTTTTGCCTGAGCATCCATTTTAGGA
>DAOWHQ010000062.1:0-4970 GCA_030641355.1 Alphaproteobacteria bacterium | reverse complement strand
GCCCGGAAAAATGTCTCTGTGAAAGATTTGATGGGCTTGGGTCATCCTCGGACTTTATCTTCATCAACAGGTTAATTTGTTTCACACTATTGATGGTCTGTTCAAGTCTGGTCAGGGTAAGAAACAGACTCTGCAAGGGGGACAGGACTCTCCAGACCAAAACCATGCAGGCAATCAAAGCGCCCACAGTCATATCCCCATCCAAAATCCGTAATACCCCAAAGCCAATGGTTGCCACGCCGGCACCCATCATTATGGCCTGAGCCATACTTTGCATCAGTAGCGCCACTTGAGACGTCTGAAAATGTGCGTAGGTGGCATCAGCCGATAAATGCCGAAAGCGGTTCATCCATGATTTTTCCGAGGCGGTTTGTTTGATGGTGCGAAGGGAAGACATACTTTCTACAAGAAAGCCGTGTCTTTCTGCTTTATGACGGCTCGATATGGCTACCTTTCGCTTCATGGACGGCAGCATCATAAAGGCGACCAGACCAAAAACACCCATCATGGCGATGGGGATATAGGCCAGAGAGCCACCTAATACGGCAATGATCGCAAGGAAGATCAAGACGAAAGGGAGTTCGAGGGCAATATTTACCAGAGTGCCTGAAAAGAGTCCTTTAATGGCATCAAATTCTTTCAGTCTCGATACTTGAGCACCTATGGGGGAGGATTCTGTCATGGATGGCGGCAGGGATAATAGTTTCTTGAAGGTTCCGCTGGTGACAATATTTTCCACCCTTGCACCCAGATAAGCTACAAATTCTGAACGGATGATACGCAGCAGGATTTCGCATAATATGGCAAAAGCAACCCCGCCTGCCAAATAAGCCAGCGTTTCTCCTGATTTTGAAGGAATAACTTTATCATAGATTGACATGATGAATAATGGCACAAGCAGGGCGAATATATTCAGAATCAATGTCATGGCAAAAAGCTGTTTTATGGTCGTTTTAAAACGTAGCAGCAGGTCACTTACCCAGTTTTCCTGAGGTCTGGTTTGTTTTGTTTTATTGGTTTGCGTCGTATGTTCCGAGGATATGAAATAAGCTTTTCCCATAAGGGATATATCTTCAAGATTCTTTTCCTTCCGGTCTGCGCTATCATATACCCGAATGTCATCACCTTCTCTTGACAGGAGAACAATGGGGTGATCTTCGCTATCGGCAAATATACAGGGAAACAGTCTTTCGTCTATTTGAGAGACACAGGCAAATGTCTGTACCGTCTTGAAATGCAGGTGTGCCAGAGTATTTCTAAATTCTGTTAAATCAAGACTGTCGGTAAAATGGGGCAGGGCCTCAAATAACCCTCTGGTATCGCCACGCCATCCGAGCGCGTTGAGAAGGGGGATAAGACATGATGCAAAGGGGGTTTTAGCACTGAATGAACCAATTTTTCCGGTTTTGACAGCCTCAGACATTTGATCGGCACCGGACACAGAAAGTGTTACGCCTTTACGTATATGGGTTTCCTGATTATCCATCAATCGTCGTGCCTGTCTTTTTGTTTTTTGTCGTCCTGAAGTATCAAATGGCCATCTGTAAGATCATATTGTTTATCTGCAAGCCGCAGAAGAGAGGGACGATAACTGACCAATACGATAGTTGCCGTGCCTTTAAGCTGTCCAATTAATTTTTGTAAGTCATTATCGGATTGATTATCCAACCCAGAATTGGCCTCATCAAATAAAATAACATCCGGCTTTGCCGCCAGTGCTCGTGCGATTGTAATTCTTTGAGCAATGCCAGTTGGTATCTCGCTTTGAGCTCCGTCGCCGATTACGGTTTCATAACCATCCGGCATTCGGGCTAATATCTTGTTTAGCTCAAGCATTTCTCCGATCTTGAGGGCATCATCAATATACTCATCCCCTTTGAACATGGTCAGGTTATCCAGAATGGTTCCCCGGAACATGCTGGGCTTTTGGGGGAGGTAAGCTATACGAGTTCGTAAACTATCCGTAGAGAATTTTCCGGGATTTTGATCATTTATCAATATTTCACCAGAGGTAGGCACCAGTCCACCCATCAAGGCCCACAGAAAAGTTGACTTTCCTGATCCGTTGTCACCGCGAATACCAATGATATCGCCATGGTTTAATTTAAGATCTATATTGCTCAGAATTTCTTTGCCATCTTCTTCATAACGAAAGCTGAAATCTTTCATTTCAAGGCTCGTCACCTTTTTAATGTCGGTGGTTTCTTCTTGACGTTCCCCTGGCATATCTTTGATATATTGTAATTTTTCATCGGCAATCTGGATATATTGAAACCGTGTCCAAATTCCAAGTGCTCTGAGCAAGGGTTGAACCGTGCGACCTGCAAGCAGGGTACTCGCGGCTAGAGCACCTATGGTAAGTTCACCATTTATAACAAGAATACTACCGATACTTGCTACAGAAACCATGGTGATCTGTGAGAAAATATTACCTATTCCCTGAGAAACACCACTAAGGAAAATGGATTCATGGGAGGCTTTCGAGCAATTCTCCATCAGTTTTTCATAGCGGCGGCTCATGAGGTTTTCCATCGCCATGGATTTTATGGAATGTATTCCAGATAAAACCTCGATGATAAAGCTATACCTGCGATCTTCCCAGACAGTGTCATTAATAAGAGCTTCTTTTAACCGAACGCCAAGAATGAAGGCAAGGCTGCTTAATATAATAAGCAGAATAACCGGTACAATAAGCAGAGCCCCGCCGATATAACCTAACAGACCCAGAAATAGTAAAACGAAGGGAAGGTCAACGAGCGCCAACCCGGCTTGGTTCGTGTAAAAATCTCTTATTGAATCAATGGATGACAGGCGGTCAAGATGAACGCCGGAAGAGTTTTTTTCAAGCTCCTGCAAATCTGCCTGTAACAGCGTCTCAAGGGCATGACATCCTGTCTCATGTTCAAACTTTGCCCCGATCCAGCCCGATAAATAAGAACGTGCCGTGCGTAAAAGTACATCAATGATTAAAACTATGATTAAACCGAATATGAGAAGGGTAAGTGTTTGCAGGGCAACATTTGGAATAATTCGATCATATACCTGCAATAAAACCATAGGCAATGCCAAGGATAAGATATTCAGAAATAATGAGGCCACTAAAATATGGGGGCTCATTATTGATGTGAATCCGGTTTGCCATTTGTTATTAAAAATCTGTGATAAATTTATACTGGTTGAAGCCATAATATTTCTTCAAATTTTTTTTATTTAATTTATTTAATATTTCATAAAATTTAGAACATTACTTTTATATATTATCCAATATTAAATTTATTACAACATATCTAGTATTTAAAAGTATTCGATATAGGGATTATATTAAATATTAGTTATTTTTTAAATGATTTTATCCACGTTAGTTCAAATTTTATGAAAATTATAAGTGGTTTTTATGATATAACTAATTGAAATTTATGAGTTTTTTATAAAGAAGGTTAATTTACGTTAACCATAAGCGGAAAGAGTTTGTTTATTATTATCTGTTAAAAAGGGGAGTGTGCTACATTTACAATGTTGTTTTGTGAAGTAGCAAATGTGTTTAGTTTATATATTTGGCTGGAGAAAATAAAATGGCTGATGCCAATCAGGATAAATCAAAAGTAAATGATTCTGATATTGAGTTAGACCCTATTGTACAGGGTGTAGACCGAGTGCATGCTAGGCAAGAGGAAGACGCGCTTCTTGAATCCGCCAAAGGAGATGATTCGCAAGATACTCAAACTCGGGCAAATATTCACCTTGGAAGCAGATTTGCTGAGGGTGAGGGTTTGGCGGACCCAGAAGGTCAGGGTTTTACAGCTGAGAGCCCTGCAATAGAGGGAGATATCGTTAGTGGGTCTCCGGTTCATGATAATATTCAACGTGCAGAAGTTTTATTGTCTGAGAATTTTAAGGGAAATGCAGAGGATGTAGCTGATGTTGGTGCGCCGATTACAACAGCAGGCACAGCCACTTCAGGACTTGAATTTGGAACAGTTCCGCCTACCATTACACCACCACAAGCAGATTTCGCTGATGCTGAACCGGGTGAGGAGCCTGCGCAGGGTATTCAGGCACAGGCATTCGCCGCGCCTCAGGAAAATTTAGAGGATGAGCCCGTAGCAGATGGCGAGGATGAAACGGTGGCTAATACAGCACCTGTTGCCAATGATGATGCGGGAACATCGGGCGAAAATGAAACTTTTACCATTGATGTTCTGGCGAATGATACTGATGTGGATAATGATGTTCTTTTCATTACCGATGCTACTTTAGATGGGGGCGTTGGGGCGGTATCGCATGATGGCACCAATATTACATTCAATCCGGGTAGTGCTTTTGATCATCTGGATGATGGTGAAACTGATACAGCTATCATAACATATACTATTTCTGATGGTCAGGGCGGTACGGATACGGCGACGCTGAGCTTAATTATTACCGGCAGTAATGATGGTCCAATCGTTGGGCCTGTGGATCTTGGTGCCACAGAAGAAGATACTTCTGTGACCTTTAGCGCTGATGACCTGCTGGTTAATTCATCTGATGTTGATGGCGATGAACTGAATGTGGTCAGCGTGACGGTAGCTGAAGAATTCGGCACCATCACGGACAATGGTGATGGAACATATACCTTTAATCCCGCACCCGATTTTAATGGTGACGATGTCCCCATTAGCTTCACCGTTACTGATGGGACAGAAGAAGCCTCCGCTGAAGCTGTTATTGATGTAACACCAGTCGACGAATCCGAAGAACCACCTGTTGACGAAGACGATGAACCGCCTGTCGACGAAGACGACGAACCGCCTGTCGACGAAGACGACGAACCGCCTGTGAATGAATTACCTGTTGCTGCTGATGATGCGGCGGGTACTGATGAGGATAGTTCTGTTAATATTGATGTTCTGGCTAATGATACCGATGTTGATGGTGATACGCTTGTTGTTACGGGCGCCACGGTTACTTCAGGCGAGGGCAGTGTTACG
>DAOWHQ010000066.1:0-5311 GCA_030641355.1 Alphaproteobacteria bacterium | reverse complement strand
GGCTCGACCTGTTCCTGTTCGGTGATCTTTGCCGACTATTCTTCAAACTATTTAAAGCCCTTGTCCAGCCGCCGCACACCGCCCCGGTCAAGCAAGACTGTGGAGTTGGTCGTGTTGTTCAGGAACGTACGGTCATGGCTGATGATCACAAGGCCCCCGCGAAACCGCCTCAAGCTATTCTCCAGCCATTCGATGGTTGTGATATCCAGATGGTTGGTTGGCTCATCCAGCAGCAGAATATCCGCGTCACTGACCAATGCCCGCGCCAGTGCCGCCCGCCGTGCTTCCCCGCCCGACAGAACCATCGGATCAAGATCGGGCGCAAGGTTAATTTCAGCCAGAATAATATCAACCTTAAAATGATCTTCGGCAGAGGCATGGGTCAGGCCGCTCGCCACATAATCATGGAGCTTTTCATAGCCTTCAAGATCAGGTTCCTGATCCAGATAGGTCACATGACAGCCGGGTTGAAGAAATCTTTTGCCCCGATCGGCTTCGGTTATGCCACTGATAACCTTCATCAGCGTGGATTTTCCGGAGCCATTACGCCCGACAAGGCTTATCCGGTCACGATCGCCAATGGAAAGTTCCACCCCGTCAAATAGCGGGTTTTCGCCAAAACGTAGTGCCATATCGGTGATAGTAAGTAGCGGCGGGGCCATATAAAATCCTGAAATAAAATAATTTTGCCAAGTGATAGCGGATTAACACACTAACGTGAAGGGCTGATTGTAGATTTTACCTGTCAAATCTATTATATTCGATAAAAGAAATATAAATATCAGGGTAAGACAAGAATATGTTATTCAGGTTTCTAAAGCCATCGGACGTGAAATCCGCTGAGATCACACCGGAAAAAATATATCATAACCGCCGTGAATTCATTCAGGCAACTGTGGGGCTTGGGGCTATTGCCGCACTGGGGCTGGATAGTTCACAAGCCCAAGCCCAGACGAAGCTGCTGGAAAATATCACCCCCAATGCGGCCTATTCAACCGATGAGAAACTAACATCTTTTCGGGTGGTGGCGAGCTATAATAATTTTTATGAGTTTGGCACCAAAAAAGACGATCCGGTGCGCAACGCCCACAGCTTGAAGCCGCGCCCCTGGACCGTCAAGGTGGATGGTCATGTGGAAAATCCGGGCGATTATGATATTGACGATCTGATCAGGCCGCACGATTTACAGGAACGCATATACCGGATGCGCTGTGTGGAGGCATGGTCAATGGTCATCCCGTGGGTCGGGATTCCGCTGGCGGAGATCATTAATAAACTTGGCCCCACATCCAAGGCCAGATATATCCGTTTTGAAACGCTGGTCGATAAGGGACAGATGCCGGGACAGAATAGCAGGGTCATTCGCTGGCCCTACGTTGAAGGTCTGCGGATGGATGAGGCCATGAATCCGCTGACCCTGATGGCGGTGGGGCTATATGGTCGGGATCTGCCCAATCAGAATGGCGCACCAATGCGGCTTGTCGTGCCGTGGAAATATGGCTTTAAGGGCATAAAATCCATTGTTCGCATCAGTTTTGTGAAAAACAGACCCCGCAATAGCTGGTATTTGAAGGCGCCCAGTGAATATGGCTTTTTCGCCAATGTGAACCCTAAGGTCGATCACCCGCGCTGGACTCAGGCCAATGAGCGCCGCCTTGGTGAATTTCGCCGACGTGAGACATTAATGTTCAATGGCTACGCAGAGGAAGTGGCGCATATGTATAGCGGCATGAACCTGCAGAAATATTTCTGATGCGTCTTTCATATATCAAAGCGGTGGTTCATTTTCTGGCATTACTGCCTGCGGCTTGGCTCATATGGCAGGGCTGGCTGCTCTATGACGGGCAGGATAACCTGCTCACCGCTAATCCTATCAAATATATCCACCATTACACTGGCGACTGGGCCATAAGATTTATCCTGATGAGCCTTGCCATAATGCCGCTGCGCAAGATTTTTGGCTGGAATATAGTGATAAAATTTCGCCGCATGATGGGGCTTTATGCGTTTTTTTATGTTATACTACATCTGTTGAACTTTGTGGTGCTGGACTATTATTTTGACTGGCCAATAATTTTGAAAGAGATTATCAAACGGCCCGCCATTACCTTCGGCATGACCGGGATTATATTGCTGATACCGCTTGCGGTGACCTCCACCAAAGGCTGGGTTCGGCGGCTGGGTAAAAAATGGGTTAAGCTCCACAAGCTCATCTATGTGATTGGTATTTTGGCTGTCACCCATAATTTCATGATGGTCAAGGCCGATATTTTTCAGCCGATGATCCATATAAGCATTTTAACCCTGTTACTGGGATATAGGCTATATGACAAATTCAGGGCTGGGAAAAAAACATATACTGGGAATTCAAACTTCTTACAAAGGAATTGAAAATGCAGCCCGAGCAATATTTCCTCATTTCAGCCGTTGTTTTTGGTCTTGTCGCCACCGCTCATCTGATGCGTATCATTTATGAATGGCATGTGCAGATCGGGCCGTGGATAGCGCCTATGTCTGTCTCATGGGCGGTGCTGGTCATTGCGGGGTTTTTATTCCTCTGTGCCATTCTGCTTTATTCCAATAACTAACGGCTATTCAAGTTACCGGGATATGGGCTTGCGGGAAGGGCGCTCTTTTCATACAGTAGGGAAAAATGCTCACGCTTAAGGACAAGCCCATGGACTATACCTCTTTCACGCTGGATATTACCGATCATATTGCCACTATTACCCTGAGCAATCCGCAAAAGGCCAATGCTCTGGGCGAGGATTTCTGGACCGAATGTCGCGAAGTATTTGAGCGTATTACGCAAGACCCTGATGTTCGGGTCGTGGTCATGGCCTCGTCTGGCAAGCATTTTACATCGGGTATAGACCTTGGCTATCTGCAAGCCACATTGCCACCGGCAGACGCCGACCCCGCGCGCGCCATGGATAAATTGCGCCACCATGTGAAGTTCCTGCAAGCCCCGTTTGAGGCCATTGATAAATGCCGGGTTCCGGTATTGGCGGCAATACAGGGGCGATGCTTTGGTGCGGGGGTGGATCTGGTCTCGGCCTGTGATATTCGTTACGTGAGCGCGGATGCATTTTTCATCATTCAGGAAATTAACATCGGCATGGTCGCTGATCTTGGCACGATGCAGCGTATGCCGCGACAGATACCGGACGGCCTGATGCGGGAACTGGCCTATACGGGCCGCAAATATCTGGCGGAGGAGGCTTTGGATACCGGATATGTCACCCATGTTGCAGCGGATCATGACGCGCTTCTAACCCATGTGAGGGCCATAGCCGCCCGAATTGCCGCCCAGTCGCCGCTGGCCATAGCCGGCAGCAAGGAAATGCTCAACCACACCCGCGACCATACGGTGGCGGATGGGCTTGATTATATTGCGGCATGGAATGCGGGGATGCTGTCTCAGCAGGATGTGGTCAAGGGCGCGGTGGCGGCCCTGTCCAAAAGCAAAGCAGACTTTGACGATCTTCTGGACTGATTCTTTGCGGATAGAAATGTAATTAAATTTAGAACGGCCCCCCGCACGGGAGCCGTTTTTATTTTTGGGCAATGTCGGACAGATCAATCCTTAAGATTTTGCCTGATCTGACCATCTGCGGCATTGACCAATACGACACCTCTTTTGCTTGGCAGGCGGTTTGCTTTGCCTGTTAGAATTCTTACAACCCATGTGTCTTCCCGTAAAACGGCATTACCTATGGATGTGGAATAAACGGAAGTACCAGCGCGGCTATAACCAATGGAACTCAGGTATTGCCGGACGATATTTTGGGCCTTTGCTTTGCTAACCTGACTAATGGCAGGCTCAACTTCATGGGACCAGGATGGGCTGCTGATACTGATCATTGCCAGTCCAATATAGAAGGTGATGATTATATTTATTAATTTCGATATCATTTGACGATCCTTTCATTTTGATCGTGTTTCAGTTGATACATATGAGTACTATTAATAAAATAGTCGCCAAATATTGTTTATTCAAACGAGTTATGATAATATAAATATTAGTTTTGCTTATATATAGAGAAAATGAAAATGTCATTGTTACTGCCCACTCTTTCGTCATTGTATGTGTTTGATGCCGTTGCCCGCCTGCGCAATTTTGGCGCGGCTGGCGAAGAGCTGAACATCACACAAAGTGCGGTCAGTCACCGCATCAAGCAGTTGGAGGAAAGGCTTAATGTGACCCTGATCCGGCGAACCACGCGCCATCTGGAATTGACTAATGAGGGGGTTCGTCTGGCCACCGCCGCCCATAATGCGATTGCCGAGGTGTCAGCGGCTTTAGAAGATTTAAAGCGGGACAAGGACGAGGGCACATTGGTTCTATCGGTTCTGTCTTCTTTTGCCGCCAAATGGCTGGTGCCCCATCTGGTGGGTTATTATGACGCGCACCCGGGTAACAGGGTGTCTGTCATGGTACAGGATGAACTGGCAGATTTGCAGCGCGGCCCCATAGAGAGCGCCCTGCGTTATACCCGCGCCCCTCAGCCGGGGCTTCATGCCACCCATCTGTGCAAGGACTGGCTGGTTCCCATTGCCAGCCCCGCCCTGTTTAAGGACGGTAAAATACCCACCAAACCGGAGGAATTGATCAAATATCCGCTGCATACTGATATGATCGGGCTGCCTGCCGACCTTGGCTATTCATGGCACCATTGGTTTGAGACATTGGGGCTGGATTTTAATCCGGAAGAATTTGGCCCGCAATATAACCGGGCTGATTTCATGATTCAGGCCGCCATAGCAGGACAGGGGATTGTGCTCAGCCGCGCCATGTTATTAGAGCAGGATTTATTTGAAACAGGTCTTTTGGTGCAAGTGGGAAAAGCGATTCCGGCACCGGCATCCTATTATTTTGTGACAACGCCGGACAAAGCCGATTGGCCGAAAGTGATATTGTTTCGTGAATGGCTTAAAAAATCAATGTCCGAAACCTATTCAAAGATTACATCGCTCCTTATATTAGAGGATTAATCATCTGCCCCCGGATGGGCATTATTATAGACATCCATCAGGTAAGCCGTATCCACGTCGGTGTAATGCTGGGTGGTATTGAGTGAGGCATGGCCCAGTAATTCCTGAATAGTGCGCAGATCGCCGCCTGCGGTCAGAAGATGGGTGGCGAAACTATGGCGCAGGGCATGGGGGGTCGCGGACGGCGGCAGGCCCATAACCTCACGCACTTTCTGCATGGCGAGCTGAATCATGCGGGCATTGAGCCGCTTGCCCTGTACCCCGATAAAAAGCGGCCCATTCATAGGCAGGGTATGGGGACAGCTTTTGAGATAGG
>DAOWHQ010000162.1:0-10188 GCA_030641355.1 Alphaproteobacteria bacterium | reverse complement strand
GGACGCGTCAGCGCCTCCATGGCGGCAGAGCTTGGAACCATGCGTGTTACCGAGCAGATTGACGCCATGGTGACCCTGTCCACCGACCCTTTTAAATATCTGATAGCACCGCGCATTATCGCCACCACAATAATGATGCCTTTCATGCTGGTGATCGTTGCCGATAGCATCGGGGTTTTGGGCGGCTTTTTGATTGCAACGGGCAAGCTGGGCTTTAATCCGGGTAATTACATGGCCTTAACCATGGATTTCCTTGAAGCTGTCGATATATATGCCAGCATGACCAAAGCGGCGGTTTTCGGTTTCTTCATCTCGCTCATGGGCTGTTATCATGGCTATTACAGCAGCGGCGGCGCACAGGGGGTTGGTATTTCCACCACTAATGCTGTGGTGTCGGCCTGTATGCTTATTCTTTTAACTAATTACATGGTAACGGAGATGTTTTTCGCCTCATGACTGATACGCCAAAAATAAGTTTAAAAGGCCTTCGCAAATCATTTGGGCCAAAAGTCGTGCTTGATAGCGTTGATCTTGACGTGAATCCGGGTGAATCCATGGTTATCATTGGCGGATCCGGTTCCGGCAAATCGGTTACCCTGAAATGTATTCTGGGCCTGCTTCATCCAAACAGCGGCAGCATCAAAGTAGACGGTGAAGAGACCACGGACCTGCGCGGCAGAGACCGCAAACGCCTGCAACGGAAATTCGGTATGCTGTTTCAGGGTGCGGCCCTGTTTGACAGCCTTCCGGTCTGGGAAAATATTACTTTTGGCCTTTTGGCTGAAAACAAGGTTACCAGAAAAGATGCCGTTGAAGTCGCCATTGAAAATTTGCGTAGTGTGGGCCTTAGCCCTGATGTTGCTAATTTAAGCCCGTCTGAACTGTCCGGCGGCATGCAAAAACGTGTTGGACTTGCCCGCGCCATCGCTAATAAGCCAGAGATTATATTTTTTGACGAACCCACAACCGGTCTTGACCCGATCATGGCCGATGTGATCAATGAATTGATTATCGAACGGGTGAAAGACATGGGTGTTACCGCCCTGACCATCACCCACGATATGTCCAGCGTGCGCAAAATCGCCGATAAAGTCGCCATGATTTATCAGGGCAACATCATCTGGACCGGGCCGCGCGATGACATTGACCAAAGCGGTAATGCCTATGTGGAACAATTCATCCATGGCCGTGCCGAAGGGCCAATTCAGATGGAAATTCTCAAGGCTTAAATATGGCAAACCCCAGAAAAATATTTGTCTGTCAGTCCTGCGGCTCCACCACAGGAAAATGGGCCGGACAATGCGAAGCCTGTAACGAATGGAACTCCATCGTCGAGGAACAGGATATTACCCATCCAACGGGCCTTGGCAAAGCTTCGCCCAACCGGGCCAAGGGGCGCATCATTGCCCTGAATGATCTTCAGGGGGAAGACACACCGCCGCCGCGCATGATTTCAGGCATCAATGAATTTGACCGAACCTGTGGCGGGGGACTGGTTCCCGGTTCAGCCATCCTGATCGGCGGTGATCCCGGAATAGGCAAATCCACAATCCTGCTTCAGGCCGTGAGCAAACTGGCGGCAAATGGTATCAAGACCGTTTATATTTCAGGTGAGGAATCCGTATCACAGGTTCGTATGCGGGCCAAACGTCTGGGGCTGGACAAAAGCCCGGTCCGCTTAGGCTTTGAAACCAACCTACGCGACATTTTGACCACACTTGATAAGCAAAGAGACGTTCAGATTGTAGTCATTGACAGTATTCAGACCATGTATGCCGATACCATCAGCGGCGCACCGGGAACCGTGACACAGGTACGCACCTGCGCTCAGGAATTAATCCGCTTTGCCAAGTCCAAAAATGTCTGTCTCTTTCTGGTGGGGCATGTGACCAAGGACGGGCAGATTGCCGGCCCCCGCGTATTGGAACATATGGTCGATACTGTTCTTTATTTTGAAGGCGACCGCGGACATCAGTTCCGAATTCTGCGGGCGGTGAAAAACCGTTTTGGCGGTACGGACGAAATTGGCGTCTTTGAAATGAGCGACCTTGGTTTGCAGGAAGTCTCAAACCCATCCGCACTATTTATTGGCAATCGGAGCGGCGATATCAGCGGTTCGGCCATATTCGCCGGAATGGAAGGGTCGCGGCCCATGCTGGTCGAGATACAGGCTCTTGTCGCCCCCTCCTCCCTTGGGCAGCCACGCAGAGCCGTTGTGGGCTGGGATAATGGCCGCCTTGCCATGATTATTGCCGTGCTTGATGCCCGCTGTGGACTGGGGCTTGGGGCCTATGATATTTACCTGAATGTTGCGGGCGGGCTTCGTATTACGGAACCGGCGGCGGATATGGCAGTGGCGGCGGCCTTAATATCGTCACTTTCAGATCGTCCAATACCCGAAGAGACAATTTTATTTGGTGAGATCAGCCTGTCCGGTGAGATCAGACCGGTATCACAAGCCGATTCCCGACTGAAAGAATCTTCTAAACTGGGCTTTATTCAGGCCTATATGCCCGCTAATATCAAGAATAAAGGCAAGGGTATGAAACTGGTAGAACTTGACCAGATCACCAAATTAGTCGATCTTGTAGCCCAAGATGCGTTACAATAAACAGGATTATCGTTGATGAATGAAGTAAGCCAAGGTTTTTCAATCAACCCTATTGATATGACAGTGATCGTAATCATGATCATTTTTGGTATCGCCTCTTATATGAGGGGCTTTACCGCTTCCGCCCTCACGCTTGCCGCATGGGGCGGGGCATTCATGATCACAAGCACCTTCGCGCCCCTGCTTATCCCCCATATATACGAAATAGTTCAGCCGGAAATAATGGCCTATATCATGACCTATACGATTATGTTTGCCATGAGCCTGCTGATCCTGAAAATACTTGCCGGTATGATCGGAAGAATGGTCAAAAGCAGTGATATAGGGTCGCTGGACAGTGCCATGGGCCTGTTGTTTGGATTATTCACCGGTATGTTTGTGATTAGCGCGCTCTATATGCTGACGACCCCTTTCATATCGGAAAAGAATCAACCGGACTGGTTTCAGGAAGCCAAGTCCCGCCCCCTCATTCAATATGGTGCCAGCATGATTTCCGCCATGAACCCTTATTTTGACGAATTGGATATTGAAGAGAAACGTAAAGATATTGAAGCCCTAGAACGCATGAAAAAAATGATTCCCTCTTTCCCTACAGGCGGTAAGACCGATGACAGCAAAGAAAAATATAAAAAAGAAAATCAGGATGAAATGGATAAACTATTCGAGAAATTATCAAATAGCTAAATAAAGAGTTCCCTTATGCTATAATAGGCAATATAAGGCCACCAAATACCATTTTGTTAAGTTGGTTTTTAAACATATGACAGATCGAAATCCTGAG
The DNA here is from genome assembly GCA_030641355.1 of Alphaproteobacteria bacterium. Lineage (GTDB taxonomy): Bacteria > Pseudomonadota > Alphaproteobacteria > Sphingomonadales > Emcibacteraceae > Paremcibacter. Next base: position 6,796 of record DAOWHQ010000162.1, on the reverse strand, counting down.
CCATTAACTCTGAAGCCTTTTGTCCCCCATCTATTTGAGGAAGACAAATTTCACGACGAATGCGGCGTTTTTGGTATTTGCAATCATGCTGAATCTACGGCTCATACCGTGCTTGGACTTCATGCGCTGCAACATCGGGGGCAGGAAGCAGCCGGTATTGTTTCTTGTGACCAGACACAATTCCATTCCCATAAATCAATGGGCCATGTTGCCGATAATTTTAATTCGCAGCCAGTGATCCAGTCTCTTCCCGGTGATTGCGCCATTGGCCATGTGAGATATTCCACAGCCGGCGGTTCCGGAATGCGTAATATCCAGCCCCTGTTTGCCGACCTGTCCATGGGCGGTTTCGCGGTTGCTCATAACGGCAATCTGACCAATGCCCTGACATTGCGGCAATTGCTGGTCAGCAAAGGTTCAATTTTTCAGTCAACATCTGATTCAGAAGTTATCATTCATCTGGTGGCAACCAGCACCTATCTTACCTTGAAGGATCGCTTCATTGATGCTCTGCGTCGGATAGAAGGCGCCTTTGCCATCGTTGCGTTAAGCAAGGACAGCCTGATCGGTGCCCGTGACCCGCTTGGGGTTCGTCCACTGGTTCTGGGTAGATTATCGGACGATAGTTATATTTTCGCTTCCGAGACCTGTGCCTTGGATATTATCGGTGCGGAATACATAAGGGACGTGGAGCCGGGTGAATTGGTCACCATCGATGAGAATGGTATTCATTCCATGAAACCATTTACGGAGAAAAAACCCCGCCCCTGTATTTTTGAACATGTATATTTCTCACGTCCCGACAGCCTTTCCAATGGGCAAAGCATATATAAAGTCCGCAAGAATATTGGCATGGAACTGGCTAAAGAATCCAGGGTCAAGGCTGACCTAGTGGTTCCTGTGCCGGATTCAGGCACGCCAGCAGCTATCGGATATGCACAGGAAGCTGGTATTCCCTTTGAGCTGGGTATTATCCGAAATCATTATGTGGGCCGCACTTTCATCGAGCCATCCGATCAGATCCGCCACCTTGGGGTTAAGCTAAAACATAATGCTAACCGTGGTGAACTGGAAGGCAAGATTGTTGTTCTGGTTGATGACAGCATCGTTCGCGGCACAACATCCACCAAGATCGTTGATTTGGTGCGTCAGGCAGGTGCTAAAGAGGTTCATATGCGCATCGCCAGCCCGCCAACCACCGGACCTTGCTATTACGGCGTGGACACACCGGAAAAAGACAAATTACTGGCCTCTAGAATGTCTATAGAGGAAATGACAAAATATATTGGGGCGGACAGCCTTGATTTTGTCTCCATAGATGGACTTTACCGTGCCGTAAATGAAGCGGGTCGGGATAATAACAGCCCACAATATTGCGATGCCTGTTTCTCTGGTGAATATCCTACAAGCCTGACTGATAAAGAACAGGATGAAACACCGGCACAAATTTCATTCCTCAAAGAAATCCAAGCAAAATCATGATTAAAGACTTAGAAGGAAAAGTTGCTCTGGTTACTGGTGCAACCCGTGGCATTGGTGCTGGTGTCACATTGGCGTTAGCGCGTGCTGGCGCACATATCATTATGGTTGGCCGCACAACAGGTGCTTTGGAAGAAATGGATGATGCGGTTCAGGAACTGGGCGCAGAAGCCACATTGGTTCCCCTCGACCTTATGGATTCTGACGGCATTGACCGACTTGGTGCTCATGTGGCATCCACTTGGGGCAGACTGGATATATTGATCGGCAATGCGGGAATATTAGGCCCCATCAGTCCGCTTGGGCATATAAAACCAAAAGACTGGGATCAGTTGATAGCGACCAATGTGACCGCCAATTACCGACTGATCCGATCCTTTGACCCCCTGCTGAAAGCATCAGAAGCCGGACGGGCCATATTTGTCACCTCAACGGTCGCGGAAAGCTGTCGGGCCTATTGGGGCGGCTATGCCACAACCAAGGCGGCACTTAACTGCATGGTCAAAACCTATGCCAATGAAATCGCCAATAACACCAATATCAAGGCCAACATAATCAACCCCGGCCCCATCCGTACCGGTATGCGCTCTTCGGCTATGCCGGGCGAAGATCCGCAAACCCTGGACACACCCCATGATATAGCACCATTATTCGTGAAAATGTCCCTGCCGGACTTTCAGGCAAATGGTGAGATTATTTCATATGCGGATTATAAGGCGGGTGCTTACGGAGATATGTTTTAAAATAATTCTCTGCCGTCATTCCTGAACTTCCCCACCGTCATTCCTGCGAAGGCAGGAATCTAGTAAAATCAAGAAGCCTTCTGCGAAGTCATTATTTTATTGGCTGGATTCCCACCTGCGTGGGAATGACGGTAAAGGGGCGAGAACGGATTTTACTTCCGCTCCCAAGTCGTTCCGTCTGGGCCATCTAACAATGCTATCCCCTGTTCAGTAAGCTCAGCGCGAATTTCATCGGCACGGGCAAAATCTTTGTTCTTCTTGGCGTCTGCACGTTCACTGATTAATTTTTCAATCGAGACTACAGAAATAGCATTTTCGGCAACAATAACATCAAACCAATCATCCTGCTCCAATACCCCAAACAGATTAGCTGCTGCTTTCAATTGCTTTTTTGCGGCATCATCATTCACCGCTTTTTTCGCAATGGCATTCAATTCCGCAATGGCTTTCGGTGTGTTCAGGTCATCACGCAAGGCATTCAGAATTGATTCCGGCACTTCTCCTGCTTCCACACCATCAGTAAGGCGATACCAGCGATCCAGTTGACGCTGAGCCTGTTTGATACCGTCACGGCTGAAATCAACGGGTTGGCGGTAATGGGCTGTGAGCAGGCACATACGGATAGCCTCGCCCTTGCCGGGAAATTCCTCCAGCAAATCATGAACCGTTACGAAGTTGCCCAATGATTTGGACATCTTCTCACCATCTACCGTCAGATACCCGTTATGCATCCAATAGTTAGCCAGTGGCGCGCCTTCATGAGCGCAGCGGCTCTGGGCGATTTCATTTTCGTGGTGGGGAAAGATCAGATCTAATCCGCCGCCATGAATATCAATGGTCTTGCCGAAGTTATCCTCAATCATGCAACTACATTCCAGATGCCAGCCCGGACGGCCACGCCCCCATGTGCTATCCCATCCCGGCTGATCGTCGGAGGACGGCTTCCACAGAATAAAATCCGCCGCATCCTTCTTATAGGACGCCACATCCACACGCGCGCCCGCGATCATATCTTCAAGTTTCCGACCGGATAGCTCACCATAATTATCCATACTGGGTACTGAGAACAACACATGACCATCTTTTTCATAGGCATGGCCCTTTTCTATCAGGTCGGCGGTCATGCTGATCATCTGAGCAATATAATCCGTTGCCTTGGGTGTTAAGTCCGGTGGTCCGGCATTAAGGGCAGCCATGTCCGCTTCATATATGCGGGCATATTTCTCGGTAATTTCCGAAATCTCTGTGCCACTGTCCTTTGATGCCTCAATAATCTTGTCATCAATATCAGTGATATTGCGAGCATAGGTGACTTGTTTGTAATCGTGACGCAACAGCCGCACCAACAGGTCAAACACCACTACGGGCCGCGCATTACCCACATGAGCATAGTTATAAACTGTCGGGCCGCAGACATAAATCGTCACATGATCAGGGTCTATTGGTGTGAAATCTTTTTTCTTCTTGCACAGCGTATTATATATCTTGAGGCTCATGCGGCTTTACCCTGAAGCCGTGCTTTAACAATATCCGGGTCTATCAGAGGTAAGAGCAAACCCATTTCCGGCCCATGATCCATACCCGTAATGGCTTGACGCAACGGCATGAATAATGCACGGCCCTTGGCTCCGGTTGCCTCCTTAACTGCGGAGGTCCAGCTTTTCCATGTTGTCTCGTCCCACGGGGTCGCGGGCAGGAGTTCTGCGGCCTGTTTTGTAAAGTCTAAATCCTCAATAATCGGCTCAAGTGTTCCTTTAACTATTACCTTCAACTCATTTATATTGCTAAGTTTATTGATGTTACCACGACATATATTCCATAATGCTTCATCCACATCATCCAGACGTCCTGATACGGCAGAAAAATCGGTCTGATGGAGGATTTTTGCATTCAGAATTTCAAGATCTTTGGGGTCAAACTTTGCAGTTGAACGGCTATATTTTGAAAAGTCAAAACCATCTACCAATGGCTTTAATGATGTAATCGGCTCAATAGGATCAGAAGAACCGAGACGCGCAAGCAGGCTGTTAATGCTCATGGCCTCCAGACCATCCTCGTCACGGTAGGACTGGATACTGGCTGTACCAAGACGTTTTGACAGCCCCTCACCACCCGCACCTGTCAACAGGGAGAAATGGGCATATTCCGGCGCCTGTGCGCCCAGAGCTTCAAAAAGCTGGGTTTGAACCGCGCTGTTGGCGCTATGATCCTCACCGCGCATAACATGGGTTATGCCAAAGTCAATATCATCCACGACCGATGGCAGGGTATAGAGGAAACTACCGTCTTCACGGATCAGTACCGGATCACTTAGGGCTTCAAGGTCAAAGCTCTGATGCCCCTTGACAAGATCATCCCATTCAACCCGTGCGGGCAGGTCAAGCTTGAAGCGCCAATGCGCCTTGCGGCCTTCTGCTTCATAGGCTGTGACTTCTGCATCGGACAGGGACAACCCCGCCCGGTCATATACTGGCGGCTTACCTTGACCCAACTGAACTTTACGTTTTAGTTCAAGCTCCTGTCCCGTTTCATAACAGGGATACATACGCCCATCGGCTTTAAGTTTCTCGAAAACTTCGTTATATCTGTCAATGCGGTCGGACTGACGTGCGGTCGCGTCCCAATTCAAACCCAACCATGTGAGGTCACGTTCGATGGCATCGGCAAAGGCCTGTGTTGAGCGGCCCGCGTCGGTGTCATCAAGGCGCAGAAGGAATGATCCGCCCTGTTGTCGGCAAAACAGCCAGTTCACAAGGGCTGTGCGGATATTACCCACATGAAGCAGGCCAGTGGGGCTTGGGGCGAAACGAACTTTTACAGGTTTAGTCATCTGTTTATTCTCATTTATAATCTTGCATTGCGAAAACCATTGGTAATCGGGTAACGACGGTCACGGCCAAAATTCCGGCGGGTTAATTTAACACCGGGCGGGGCCTGTCGCCTTTTATACTCCGCGATATATAGCAGATGTTCAATGCGCGCAACAGTCTCTCTTGCATGTCCCCTTGCCACAATGTCATCCAGTGTCATTTCGCGCTCAACCAAACATTCCAAAATATCATCTAGCACCTCATAAGGCGGCAGACTGTCTTCGTCCTTCTGGTCAGGCTTTAGCTCAGCGGTCGGTGGTTTGGTGATGATATTTTCAGGCATTACCTGCCCCCTTGGCCCTAGCCCGCCCAAGGGATGATTTTTGTTACGCCATTCGCAGATGGCAAACACATCAGTTTTATAGAGGTCTTTTATCACCGAATAGCCGCCACACATATCACCGTAAAGGGTAGCATAACCCACCGACATTTCCGATTTATTTCCCGTGGTCAGCAGCATATAACCGAACTTATTGCTGATCGCCATAAGCATCACACCACGGATTCTGGATTGCAGGTTTTCTTCGGTTGTATCCCCTTCCATGCCGGCAAATTGTCCGGCCAGCATTTCATCGTAAGCCTGCACCGCTGGCTCTATGGGGATATTGTCTATACGCGCACCGATCCAGTCGGCACAAAGGGCCGCATCCAGCAAACTTTCCTCACTGGTATATTTTGACGGCATCATAACAAGATGAACATTTTCCGCCCCCAGAGCATCCACCGCCACAATCGCACTGATCGCGCTGTCGATACCGCCAGACATACCAAGGACGACGCCTGGAAAATGGTTTTTTCTGACATAGTCCCGAAGCCCTGTAACCATGGCCAGATATATGGCCTCATAGCCCTCTGGAATGGCGTTAATTTCACCCAACTCACAAACCCAGGACCCAACTTTCTTTTGCCAGTTGGTCATCAGGATAGTTTCGTACCAGTTCAACGAACGGGCGGCAAGTGCGCCGTCTTTGTTCAAAACAAAAGCCCCACCATCAAAAGCCAATTCATCCTGTCCGCCAACCTGATTTACATAGATCAACGGGCGATCGTTTTCGGCAATCCTTGCCTGTGCCAGTATCTCACGCTCATTATGCTTATCCTGCTCAAAGGGAGAACCATTGAGGACAATCAGTATTTCGGCACCATTTATGGTCAGGCTTTCAGATATTTCCGGCTGCCACATATCCTCACAGATCATGACCCCCAGCTTAACGCCGCGAAATGACAATGCTATCGGCTCCGGGCCGCAGGCAAAGATGCGTTTTTCATCAAAAACACCGTAATTAGGCAGGTCGACCTTATGACGGATGGCGGCTATTCTGCCGTTATCCAGAAGAATGGCAGAATTATAAAGCAGACCGCCTTCCCGCCAGCAGGAGCCGATCAGCATAGCAGGGCCACCGTCCGCGGTTACAGCGGCAAGTTCGGCAACTCTGTCCATGGCGGCTTTCTGAAAAGCGCCTTTCAGCACAATATCTTCGGGCGGATAACCGATCAGACAAAGTTCGCTGTAAACAACCAGATAGGCACTATCACCGCGCGCAGATTCACGGGCGGCGATGATTTTATCATAATTGCCGGACAGGTCCCCCACGGTCGGGTTCAGGCTCACAATAGCAATCTTAAACTGATCCATAATCCCAAATCTTCTTAGTTAAAAAGATCAGGCTAACAAAATCACACTTGAGCGGTTTCAGCTTGTGC
>DAOWHQ010000241.1:0-4074 GCA_030641355.1 Alphaproteobacteria bacterium | reverse complement strand
CCAACCGAATTATCACCGATCAAAAGACAACTTGGGTATTTCCATGTGATCGCCGATCCGGTTTCCACCTGCGTCCATGAAATCTTTGAATTTTTACCGCGACAGGCGCCGCGCTTGGTAACGAAGTTATAAATTCCGCCTTTACCGTTCTTATCACCGGGATACCAGTTTTGCACAGTGGAGTATTTAATCTCCGCATCATCATGTGTGATCAATTCAACCACAGCTGCGTGAAGCTGATTCTCATCGCGTTGCGGGGCCGTGCATCCCTCAAGGTAAGACACGTAAGAGCCTTCATCGGCAATGATTATTGTCCGTTCAAACTGACCGGTATTGGCCTCATTTATACGGAAATAAGTACTCAGCTCCATAGGGCAGCGCACGCCCTTTGGTATATACACAAAGGTTCCATCAGTGAAAACAGCGCTATTAAGTGCGGAATAATAATTATCCACCACAGGCACTACGGAACCTAAATATTTTTTCATCAGTTCTGGATAGTCGTGGGCGGCTTCCGAAATTGAGCAGAATATAATGCCGGCCTCTTTCAGCTTCTTGCGGAAGGTAGTCGCCACAGAAACGCTGTCAAAAACAATATCTACCGCTACGCCCGCCAGAACCTCTTGTTCCTTAAGGGAAATACCAAGTTTCTCATAGGTTCGGAGTAATTCGGGATCTACATCATCCAGACTTTTCGGGCCATCTTCTGCTGATTTCGGGGCGGAGTAATAATAGATATCCTGAAAATCAATTTTTGGATAATCTACCATCGCCCATGTGGGCTCCTCCATCTTCAGCCATTTTTCATAAGCCTTAAGCCGCCAATCCAACAACCATTCCGGCTCGGATTTTTTGGCGGAAATAAACCGAATAACCTCTTCGCTTAACCCTTTGGGTGCCTTTTCCGTTTCAATATCAGTGACAAAACCATACTTATAGTCGCCAGAGACTTCTTCCACGGTTTTCTGAGCTTCTTTTGTTGCTACCATTTCTCTACTATCTAGTTAATTGTCTTATTGATCAGCTGCAGGTCATCTGCCTTGCCGTCGCCGATAAAGTCCGGCACACTTTCGATCATATGGGATAACAGCACACTGCCGAGCGCCCCTTTTACCGCTTCGTTGATCCGGTACCACTGGCTGCGGGTGCCACAGCTTCTTATTCTGTCACAATCGGACGGGCTGTCGCCCAGACAGTTGGTGAGCTGAACTGGGCCATCCACGGCCTCAATAATATCTGCTATTGATATGTCATTGGCTGGTACGGCCATCGAAAACCCACCGTTCAGCCCACGGTGAGAGATCAGCAAGCCTGCCCGCACCATAGTTCCAAGGATCTTGCTAACAGTGGGTAGATGAATATGAGTAAGACCAGCAAGGCCCGCAGACGAATGAATTTCACCCGGCTTCAAAGCAATGCAGCACATCAGCTCAACGGCGTAATCGGCCAGATTTGACATTTTAATCATATAAACTTCCCCTCATAAACGCTGAGGTTAATAATCCATACCAGTTTGGTAGTCTATTAAATGGGGGTTATTTAAGACTTTGTCAATATAAATCAGACCAAAACAGTCTTTTTAAGCTTAAAATATATATTTCTCTGAGTTTTAAGGCTTACGGCCCTTCTTAATTGCTTAGGCGCTGGCAAATATCATCCAATTGCTCAAGGCTTTTATACTGCAATCGCAGTTCACCGCTTTCGTCGCTGTTAAATTCAATAGTAACCTTGAGGCCAAGGCTGAGCGACAGACCCTTTTCAAGTGCCAGTGTATCCGTATCCTTGTTATGCTTATGAGTATTTGTATTTTTTGCCGTTTTTGCAGGTATTTTACTTTTTTTAATTATGGATTCCACCTGACGAACACTAAGGCCCTCGGCTAATATCCTGCTGACCAGAGCCTCCGCATCTTCTACCGTGATCAGGGCTCTGGCATGCCCCATGCTCAACTTGCCCTCTGATACCAGTTGACGCACAGAATCAGGTAAGGCCAGAAGACGCAGAATATTTGCGATATGGCTACGGCTTTTGCCCACGACATGGCTTAACTGTTCCTGAGTGTGATGAAACTCATCCATCAGACGTTTATAACCCAGCGCTTCTTCTATGGGGCTAAGGTCATGACGTTGGATATTTTCAATCAGCGCAATCTCTAAGGCTTCCGCGTCAGTCATTTCCCTTATCAATACCGGAACATCATGCAAACCTGCGGCCTGTGCCGCTCGCCAGCGCCGCTCGCCAGCAATAATCTCATATTCATTCAAATCCCCGCGCCTGCGCACCAGTAGCGGCTGAAGTATTCCCCGGTCTTTAATTGAATTGATCAGATCAACAGATTTTTGTTCATCAAAATAAAGCCTTGGCTGGTAAGGGTTTGGCACCAGAAATTCGATGGGCAGATCCCTGTCCCGGGGTGTAGGGGGGGTCGTGGCATTGGAATATTCCTTATCCGGAACACCCATTAGAGCAGACAGGCCACGACCTAACCCTTTGTTAATATTTGTTTTTTTATTAGTTTTTAAATCCGTCGCCATTAGAAAAATCCTTAGGTATCATTCATCTACTCTGTTTATACTTAAGCCGCTTTTGCGACCTGCCGCCGCAGTAATTCCCGCGCCAGACGGATATAAGCCTGACTACCGCTACATCTATGATCGTAAAGTAAAACCGGTTTACCGTGGGATGGTGCCTCAGACACGCGCACATTACGCGGGATCACGGTCTTGAATACTTTCTGCCCCAGGTACCCTCTCACATCACTCGCCACCTGACTGGAAAGATTGTTGCGTCCGTCATACATAGTCAGGACCACGCCCTTTATTTCCAGTGCGGCGTTAAAGTTGGCTTTTACCGTATCAATGGTTTTAAGCAGCAGGCTAAGTCCCTCGAGTGCAAAAAATTCGCACTGAAGTGGCACAAGCACAGAATTAGCCGCCGCCAGTGAATTTAACGTCAGAAGACTTAGAGATGGCGGGCAATCAATCAGAATGTAATCAAACTGATCAACAACGGGGTCTTTCAGGGCCTTCTTCAGGCGGTATGTACGGTCGTTGTTATTTACCAGTTCAAGCTCCGCCCCCACCAGATCAATGGTTGATGGGATCAGCGACAAACCAGGAACTATTGATGGCACGATAGCGTCGCCCAGACCAATCTCCCCCATCAGAATTTCATAAATACTATTGTCCCGGTCATCCCTTTCCCGCCCCAGTCCGGTGCTGGCATTTCCCTGTGGGTCAATGTCAATCAACAGAACTTTTTTTCGCGCCGCCGCCAACGCGGTTGCCAGATTAATGGTCGTAGTGGTTTTGCCCACACCACCCTTCTGATTAGCGATGGCGATGATTTCCGTCTTTCTTTTTCCTGTGGATAACTTTGTGGACATATTCAATCACTTTCCCTCATAATAACTACCGCAAAGCCTTTATATGGCTGACTTTCAGTATCACACCCGATTCTTCCGCAATGCTTGTGAACTTTTCCAGTTCAAATTCCCAATTTACCCTTGCTGCCGCTATTTCACCCTCTGCTGTCTGTCCCTTCAGAAACAAGCATATAGTGTCTTCGCCAATGAAATTTTGCCCCAAGGTGAACAGCTTATCAAGTGACGCGCAAGCCCTTGAAACAATATAATCCACCGGAAAAGACCGCATCATTTCCGCCCGCTCATTATGAACTATAGCATTACAATTGGTTTCCCTAATCACTTGGCGCATGAAGGTGCATTTTTTACCATTGCTTTCCACCATATGAAACTCGCCAACGTCCAGCATGGACAGTAGCAGACCCGGAAAGCCCGCACCACTACCAATATCCAGAATCTGTAGTTTTTCCGATTTAGACAGATCAAAGTATTTTTTTAATTGAAAACTATCATAAAAATGCCGCCGCCACATATCCGATAAAGTTGTCTCACTGACCAAATTGAGTTTTTTTTGCCATTTATTCAGCAGCGCTGCATAACTGCGGATATTTTTCATTGTTGCACGTGAAACATCGGCCTTGTCAAAAAAATCGTTTTCTTTGAACATTATGTTTAATTCGCTTTTATTTTAACATATCTAAGCAGGCTAT
>DAOWHQ010000125.1:0-5351 GCA_030641355.1 Alphaproteobacteria bacterium | reverse complement strand
GCTACCACAGGTGATGAAGCGCAAAAAGCTCTTATGCTCCTGCTCATGCAGATATCCTTCGATATCATTGGCAATTTGTTCGGACTGCTGAACTTCATAAGTCTTTTTGCTCATTAGAAATAGCCCTCCTGTTTTTTCTGCTCCATTGAGGCGTTACTATCCTTATCAATGGCACGGCCCTGTCGCTCAGATGTTTTGGTAAGCAGCATTTCCTGAATGATCTCCGGCAAAGTTGTCGCGGTTGATTCTACGGCTCCTGTCAACGGATAGCAGCCAAGCGTACGAAAGCGGACCATCTTCATTTCCGGCACTTCACCGTCATGCAAGGGCATACGGTCATCATCGACCATCACCAGCATACCATCACGCTCCACCACGGGGCGCTCCTTGGCCAGATAAAGCGGCACAATGGGAATATTCTCCAGATGAATATATTGCCAGATGTCCAGCTCGGTCCAGTTGGACAGCGGGAAGACCCGCATGCTTTCGCCTTTACTGATACGGTTATTGTAAATATTCCATAATTCAGGGCGCTGGTTTTTGGGGTCCCAGCGATGTTGTGCGGATCGGAAAGAGAAAATGCGTTCTTTCGCCCGTGATTTTTCCTCATCCCGACGCGCACCACCAAAGGCCGCATCAAAGCCATATTTATCCAGCGCCTGTTTCAGCCCCTGCGTTTTCATGACATCCGTATGAATGGCGGAACCATGAGAAAAGGGGCCGATGCCCTGATCAACACCGTCCTTATTGATATGAACAAGCAAATCCAGTTCATTTTCCGCAACGAATTTTTCACGGAATTCTATCATCTCGCGGAATTTCCATGTGGTATCCACATGCATAAGCGGGAAGGGTAATTTTGACGGATGAAAAGCTTTCATGGCCAGATGCAGCATCACACTGCTGTCCTTGCCAATGGAATAGAGCATTACCGGATTATCGCAGGTCGCCGCGACCTCGCGCATAATATGAATAGATTCCGCCTCAAGACGCTGAAGGTGTGTGAGTATAGTCATAAAGCAAAATATTCCCGATGTGTTTTGTTCGTACACTAGCTATATCTAAAGATTATCTAACGAATTTCAAGCTTTAACATAAAATATAAGTGATTTATTTTATTATACATTTTATTAGTGTGTTAAGCGACCGTCCCGTGTTAGCAGAAGAATATGCTCAGCATATAATTAATCCCTCATTATTTAGTCATTTTTTCAACCAGATATTTTGCCAGGTCGCGGTCGTGGATGATTAGGGCCGGGCCTTCTACGCCATCGGATACCTCATATAGTTTTTCCGGCTTCATGGCACTCACGTCAGAATAGGAGAAAATTCCGTACTCTTCTTTATCCTCGACAACTTTTTCGATTGTAGCGGCAGATATCATATCTTCCTCATCGGCAAAACCATAAATCAGGGCGGTATCGCAGATAATATTGATCAGGCGCGGTATGCCGCGACTGGCCCTAAAGATTTTCTCACAAGCTTCATCTGAGAAAAGTTTACGGCCACATTCCGCCACCGTCACGCGGTGACTTATATATTTTTCAACATCCTCCAGATCAAGTGGTTTTATATGAAAATCTGATGAAACTCTCTGGGAAAACTGTACCAATTCTGGGCGTTTAAGAAGATCCTTCAATTGCGGCTGCCCAACCAATATCAATTGCAGAAGCTGATCATTATCCGCATTGATATTGGATAGCATCCGAAGCCTCTCTAGGGTTTTTGCACCTAAATTCTGCGCCTCGTCAACAATTAAAATCACCCGTTGCTTCTTGCCATATTGATCTATAAGGAATTTCTGGAACTGGCTAAAAAGGGCAATAGAGGATTTTTCTTCGAATGGCTGATCGAATGCCATCAGAATCCACTGAAGCAAATCACTGCCATCATCAAACATATTGGACAGCAGGCCAACGGTGAGGTCATCATCAACCTTGTTCAGAAGATGACGAATGAGCATGGTCTTCCCACAGCCAATTTCGCCGGTAATTACCGTAAATCCGGCAAAATTCATTATGCCATATTCAAGCATAGAATAGGCTAGCGAGTGGTTACGACCCCAATAAATATAACCCGGATCCGGCAATATGGTAAAAGGCTTCTCTTTCAGCCCGTAAAATGATTCATACATAACATGCTCTGCGCGTTATTTATCCGACTGGTCAGGAGACTGTAATGTCCCCAACATTTCCGTGACCTTATCAATATGGACAAAGGGATCGTCTTTAGACATCTTCAATATCTCTTCAAATTCCCTTTGAGCTGCGGCCTTTCTATCGCTGGCCATATAGCTCATGCCCAGATGATACCTGAAAATAGCAGATTTTGGCACCTGTTCAACAGCATCTTTTAGCATATTCGTAGCAGAACGCGCATCACCCAGCTTGTAGTATATCCAGCCAAGGGTATCCTTGAAATGTGGTATGGACGACTGACGAAATCTTTTAGCGAGCATCAAGGCCCGTTGAATGCTTTCATCATCCGTCCGATAGTCCGATAACAGGCTTGCCAGATTATTAATAACTATCGTGGAATTTGGGAATTTCTTATACATGAATTCGTATAGCTGAATAGTCTCTTCAATTTTCCCATCACGCTGAAGCAAGCTTGCCTTGGTCAAATATAACGTGAAATTATCCGGAATTTTAACCAATCCATCTTCAATTACACGGTTAGCATCAACATATTCCTTGGATCTGATATGATAAGTCGCAAGGTTTGAATAGGCCAGAACCAGCTCAGGCTGTTTAACTATTGCTTGTTTAAACAGTGTTTTAGCCTGCTCACCTTCTTTATCAAGCAGATGCAACTGTCCAATGAGGATGAGAGCCTGATAGTTATCTTCGTTGGCCTTTAAAACCGACTGAAGAAATGACATCGCCTCCGCCTTCTTTCCGGCTCTAACATAGGCCTTCACCAGAGATACCAAGGGCCGCACCGCATTTGGTGTTTCCGTATAAGCGCTCTTAAAAGCGGCTATACTTTGGTCATAGTTTTTTTGACCATCAAAGGCCAAGCCTTTTATCCGCTTCGAAATATTATCTTTATCCCCAAGCTTCTCCAATATATCCGCTACCTCCTGAGCCCCCGCCCAGTTCTTCCGCATAAGGCGTACCTGCGCCAATGATTTTAATACCGAAATATTATCTGATTTTATGGCGAGCATCTTGATTAAAATATCTTCTGCCCTAGCCTGAGACGAATGGCGTAAAAGAAAGGCAACATAAGGCAACCCTATACTCTCCTTGCCCTTGCTATAACGGAAAGCCTCTGCCAGTCTCTCTTCAGCCAACTCGGGTGATCCATTGAATTCATATGCTCTGGCTATCATTAACAAAGCGCGCAAAGACTGGGGTGACTGCTTGATCGCCGTTCTAAGGTCGGCAATAGCATCGTCATATTCCTTGGCTTCGACCCGTAAACCACCCCGCATTACTAAAGCGCCAACGTTAACGTTATCTATGGATAAAATTTCCTCTATGATCCGCCCTAACTCGGCAACATCCTTCTCAGCCAAGGCGAAATCTGCCAACTTATTCCGGGCGACAAGGCCATCTTCTGAGGAACCTGCCCTATCGACAATCTGTTGCAATAATTTTTTGGAATCGTCTTTTCTGTCTTTAGATGCATATAACTGCGCCAGAAAAAGTTGATATTTAAGTACGTTGGCCCCTCTTTTAATGAGCGACTTTAACTCTGCCTCTGCCTCATCTCCCCCTTTTACCGTATTTAGAAAACGTACCACATCCATATTGGCTTTAATATCTTCGGGATTTTGGGCCGCCAATAACTTTATTTCCTTTTCCGCATCATCCTTACGATCATATATCATATAAAACCTGATCAGACTCTTGCGAAGATCTTTCTTACCGGGATAATAGTCCAATAGCTGATGAAATACGGCTTCTGCTTTATCCACGGCGCCCATGGAACCCAAAGCCTGTATTTTAATCATCAAAAGCGGTATTTCCCTGCTGTTTTTTTCCAATCCCTGATCGATAAATTTAACAGTAGCCTCATAATCCTTCTGTAAAAAACGTTCAACCGCCAGAACGGACACGGCATCCACATTACTTGGGTCAATCAACAAAGCAGCATTAGCAATTTTAAGGGCCCCCGGCACATCATCCAGCTTGAGTAGGACCGCAGCTCTTAGAGATAAAACATCAGCATTTTCCGGGTAAAGGCTCAGGGCTACCTCACTAAGCTCCAGTGCCTTGTCCAACCTGCCTGCCATCAACATGATTTTACTTAATTTCACCCGGGCCTTCAGATGATTTGGCTCCAGATTAAGAATATTATCCAGAATACTTGCGGCCCTTTGCCATTCAGAATTTCTTTCTTCAACCAGCGCTAAGCCATACCATGCCGGAACATATTTATTATTAATCTGAAGCGCATTGCGAAATTCCAAACTTGCTTTGATTACATCATCTTTTTCCAACAGTTGCTGGCCACTCTCATAGTGCGACGCCATCTGTTCTTCCGGGGAGCTACAGGCGACTAACGCCAATATTGCCGCAGAGGCAAACAAGTGTTTTGCTTTAAAACTAACTTTTGTCTTTTTCTTCATTATTATGTCCCTCTTGGAGTAAATTTCTCAATCATATTTATTCTGGTATATAGTCCGGCAAGTTGGAAACTACGATTTTTACAAATGACTTCAAACGGTCTTCTGCTATTTGAATGGTCTCCCCTTTGAATACAGGCGTTGTCAACCTGACCAAGGCTCCATCCGTTCTGTTAATTACGATTGAATCCCGCAAGAGATGCCATTTCATCAGATATTCATTAGACATTTTACGACCCCGTTGATCAAACCAGTAATAAACAAGTTGTTTATCAGATTCCCGTTCAATAAGGGCGCGGTTAAGGGGCAGCAACTGGCCCGCTTTCCCGCTTTCAACATAAATACGATCAAATTCTGTGATCAGCCAGCCACCTCCGGGGATGCAAACCCGAGGAGAATGAGGAGAAACTCCTTTTCTCTGAGAAGAATAATAGGCCACATAAAGATTAATAATGCTTTCCCGTGGATGCCTATAATCTGCCAGAATATAATCTTCAACCCCCAGAAATTTCTCTATACTAGGCTCAAGATAAGACCGTCTCGATGTCCATTCATTCATTTCATCAGGAAAGGAGACAAAGCGCTGACGATCAGGTATTAATTCCCCCCGTCCAGAAACATAGAAGGTAGTTATCATGGCCGCGCATAGAGCAACAATTGACATAACCAGCCACAAGGGTGTTTTTTCTTTATCCTCAACTGAAACCTCTGCTGCCGTTATTTCCGGCAGACCAAACCGGTCATAAAAACTACCCTGTTTATCAAGCTTGGTAAACAG
>DAOWHQ010000267.1:0-7812 GCA_030641355.1 Alphaproteobacteria bacterium | reverse complement strand
AGGTTGAAAGATTTAATTTACAGTCGCTAAAATTTGGATCGTTATGATTGGCAAGATATTTAGAGATAGTTGTTTTTCCAGAACCATTAAGTCCATAGAAAAAATTAAACTTTTTAAAAGAAGCTTGAACAGGAGCTGTAAAGCTTGCCACTTTCTCTATCTTGAAACTCTTGATAGGCAATTCTGATGTAAAAGGTATTTTGATCCCTTCAAATAAAGTGGCCATATAGAATCCCAATCATTTTATTTTGTTCACACTTGTATAACTACAAGTTAGTAAACAGTGTATTCCACCATATATAGTTGCGCAAGTCTGAGGCGTTAATTGCACAAATAAGTGGCAATGATTTACTTGGATGGGAAGGGCTTTGTCTAAAGCCTACTAGCATTCATCCATCCAACACTGCCTTTAAGTTCCTTATCAATAATATCTACAAGCTCAGGGGCTTCGGTTTGGGCTTGTTGCCTTAGTTGGCCAAGTGCGCCTATGGCTTCTTGCACTATGAGATGCCCCTAGAATTGTAGACACCTTGCAGTGTAAAAATGAAGCAAGGAGATTTAGATTATGTCAGGACTACGTTACACGGAAGGGTAATGTCCCCATTTTTAGAGGGTTTCAAAAGTAGGACTGTTTAAGCGACCATGGATAACATAGCCAATTTCTGTATTGGCGTTATACCGCTCCACATACTGCACTGGCGAAACCTGAGTTGATTTAAGGAATGAAAAAGGTTCAATGAATTATCTGAGTAGGCAGGTTTTATTAATCATACAGTTCATTCTCTCTCAATGAGCTGCATGATATTGGGTAGGGGGATGACCTCTATATTTTCTGCTATTGAATAGGTATCTTTTCCTGCGTAAACGATGAAATTACGATCAGACCCTATATCTTCAATGGCGTTATAAAAGCCCTTGCTTGGTTTGGCCCGGATGCCTGATTTAATCTCAATAGCCCAAATTTTGCCCGCAGGCATTTCCAGAACCAGATCAATTTCTGCGCCTGCTGATGTGCGGTAGAAGCTTGCTTTTGTTCCAAGGGGGGCAACGGACAAAATATTTTCAATGACGAACCCTTCCCAGCTTTCGCCCACGACAGGGTGTCCGGCAAGTTCATTATAATCTTTGATCCCGAGCAGCGCATGTAATAACCCACTGTCACGAATGTAGATTTTGGGTGTTTTGACAAGTCTTTTACCAATATTGTTATGCAGGGGTTTTAAACGTCTGAACAAAAGTAAATCAACTAATAAATCAACATATGACCCCACAGTTCTGGAGGCGATCGATAGATTTGAAGCCAGTTTAGAAGCATTGAGCATGCCGCTCTGACAATGGGCAAGCATCATCCACAATCTCTCCAATGTTTCGGCGGGGGCACGGGGGCCGAATTGCGGAATTTCCCTTTCCAGATAGGTTTTGATGAAATCCCTTCTGATGAGAAAACTGTCTTGATCTGTCCGCCCCAGAAAACTATCCGGAAAGCCGCCTCTCACCCATAACTTTATGATATCATCGGGGTTTATTTCAGATACTGTAAGGGGGGTCATGTCGATATAACCAATGCGTCCCGCAAGGGTCTCGCCGGATTGTTTCAGAAGATCAATTGAGGCGGAGCCAAGAATAAGAAATTGCCCATTTTTTCTCCCTTCACGTCGACCTTTATCAATCACACCGCGTAAGGTTTGGAATAATTCCGGCATGAGGTGAATTTCATCAAGTATAACGAGCTTGTCTTTATATTGCTCAAAGAAGAAAATAGGATCACCCAGTTTTTCCCGATCTTGATAGGATTCCAGGTCAAGATAGAGGGATTCTCTATCTTTAGCGATATCAATTGCAAGCGTTGTTTTGCCGACCTGCCGGGGGCCAATGATGGCAACAGCGGGCTGACGTTTTAACGCATTTTCTATCTCGCGGCGTATTTTTCTATCTATCATCCTTGTAATTTATGACATAAAGATCAAGATTACAAGGTAAAAGCATGAAATTAATTTCCAGAAAAGAATTCAGCAGATGTGTATTATAATTTAAATGAACTGTTTAAAAACTTCAACCGCTCAATGATTTCTGATCCCACATATACAGTCTTGGCCCCAGACTTGGAATCCGGCAATCTGAATTCTCCAGGCTCAAAATCAATATATTCCCATTTAAGGCTCTGTGTTTCTCCCAACCGGCACCCTGTCATCACAAGGAGCCATATAGCATGAACATTCTAATCAGTATATATTATTGGGAGCCGTATTTAACGGGAAAAGGTTTGTTATTGTAATTTTTTAAATGATTATATTGCGCGACCACTAGTTGTCTATAAAGAACACTAGTATCTTTTGCATGGGCATGACTTTGGCTTATATTTTATTAGAAATAACCCGTCGGTAATATTGATATAATATTATAATCCCGCTTATTATAAGCATAAGGGATGCCAATGACGTTAGAATTATCCAAGGGCTATTAAAATTATTCTGGCCGAAATAATCCATAAAATGAAGCATACGGAAAAAATCAAATATTCGCCATGCATCATTGCGCCGAGCAATGACGTTCCCTGTTTCTGATGAGACATAGAGCGAGGTGTTTCGCATATCATCAAAATCTATTTTCCATGCTTTACCCTGTAGGCGTGGCGTATCAGACGTTGGTAGAGAGAGCATCATGGTAGATGTAAGTTTAGCGTTTCCAGCATAATCATTTATGGCGATAACTTCTGCTCGTTCTTTCGTGATAAGAACCCGTTCGCCAGATATGGCATTGAAAAGTCTGATGCCGCTTTGCCCCTGGACTTCATAAACCCTTAAGTCATCCAAATGATGTAGTGAAATCTCCTGATCATTCGGCCCAATGTCCAAAGTAGACATATTTTTGATAGCGATAGTGGGTGAATATAGGGGGTGGTTTATATTATGTTGTGCTCTATCGGTACCCTGAACCTCATCATGGTCCAATATAGCCATAACAAGACCGCTGAATGCCCAGATGAATATCTGAAAACCAATAATAAGGGCTAGCCATTTGTGGGATAGCCTATATATTCGCAGCCTGCTAAAGAGTGGTAATAGGCTGGCTCTTTTTGGTTTGAAGCTGTAAAAAAGCAACCATATTCCAGATGCTACAGATAGAGAAGCTACGGCAGCAGAAATCCGTAGAAGCCAGTTATTAACATCTGAACGTTTCTCATAATCCATAATATGTAACATCCACAAAAAATCAAAATAACGCCAAAAGTCATGACGTTTAGTGATCAGCTTACCGTTTATGGCGGAAATATATAATGTTGGAGATGTCAGGTCATCGAAATTAATCTGCCATAGGGGGAGTGGCCTGCTTTGAATTTCCGTAGGCGGATTATCGATAAGAAGATGGGTCGATGATATGGGACCCTGTCCAGTATAAATATTTTCTGCGATGGTTTGAATGGTTGATTTTGGTAAGGGAGAGAGCTTTGTGCCATTTTGCCCATCTATCAAAAATGACCCATTAGGCGTTGTTATTTCAAAAACGGCCTTGCCAAGAAGACCCCCTGTATCGATTTTTGTGGCAGTAGGATATCTTTTCAATACATCTGTTATGTTCATTGAAAATAACGATAAAGGCAATATGTTGGCTTCTTCTTGCTTTACCAAGTGGTCACCATGAATATAATCAATGGAGATGGCTACCATATAAAGCCCCCCCAATGTCCAGAGAAACATTTGTAGACCCATTATTAAAAACAACCACTTATGCCATTTTCGTACTAAAAAAGAGAGTTTCATTTCATGCTGCCTTATAATTTTAATGGGCTGTAACACCGCTACAGCCCATAGATTACTTACATACGGAATGTCAGCCTTACATATCCTCGACGACCAGCAAGATCATAAGTCATCGTATCTGTGTTTCCGTCTGTCCAACTGGCAACACGAGGCGCTTTTTTATCCCAAAGGTTGTCAATACCCAGAGCAACAATCAAGCCCTCTGAGATATTATACGTTCCTTGTATATTATGATACATTACTGGGTCCATGTGAGAGCCAATGCCCTCTGCTGTAAAGAAATCATCCCCAGAACCAATATATTGAATGGAATAGGTGGCAGACCACGTCTCAGAGGCGGTATTAAGACTTACATTGGCACGCCATTTTGGATAACCACCAAACCCTGCACCAATAAAGCCGTCAAGGGTGAAGGGAACATCCCCGTCAAAGGTTGTTCTTTCATAGGTATCCAGATAGCTGACCTGTGCATCAATTGTATGGTTAAGCGCCATGGTCTCAAAATTATAGACGATGCCAACATCAAGTCCCTTTATTCGTTCGGATCCGGCATTGGTTTTCTGGGCAGACAGAAAGTCAACAACGCCTGTAACCGTATTACGTAGGTGATGTTCCGGACCACAGAAATCATGTGATAGATTATCTGATTCATAACATTGGCCAAGCTTGATAGAGCCTGATGGCTCTGTAATGGCATTAGTTATTTTGATATCGAAATAATCGACAGTCAGAGATAAGCCTTCGGCAAATTCGGGCTGCCATACGGTGCCTATGGTGAGTGATCGGGAATCTTCAGGGTCAAGATCCGGATTTCCGCCACGATCTGTCAAAATAGTATTTCCCAGCTGAGTATAACTAGCCGGCACGCCTATTGCCTGACAATTCTTATAAACATTTGAACCAGAGTCAAGGCTGCTCCACCCGCTGCAGGGATCAATCGTTGTAAGATTTCCTTCCGAAACACCGCCAAAAAGCTCTGGTATATTGGGAATACGGAATGCGGTGGCATAGGTGCCGCGAATTTTGAGGCTGTCCAAAATTTGCCAGTTAAGGCCAATTTTATAGTTTGTATCCGCTTTGAATTTATTATAGTCAGAATAGCGTAGTGCAAGGTTAAGTTCTAATGCTTTAGCAAAAGGAGCATCCGTCAAAATAGGGATATTGAGTTCCGCATAAGCTTCTTTTGCTTTGGTTTTTCCTGAAATTGGGTCTTCGGCATTTGAATTAGCGATGCCAAGGACTTTGAGGGAATCTGGTTGCCTCCAGCCTTTATCTTCCCGATATTCCACGCCCGCAGCAAAACCAACGGATCCTGCGGGAAGGTTGAATAGAGATCCCGAAATATTCGCCGCCAAACTTAATAGCTCATTGCCACCCGTATCCGTCATATCAAAGGGTAAATAATCCAGTACGGCTTGACTAACATTCCCAACGCCTAAATAATCACCGCATGGTATGCCGTTCAGGCCGCAAACACTAGTATCAAGGGTTTCGTTAAACCTTTCCAAATTAACAACATTGGTAATGGTGTCTGTTCCTGTGTTTCGTCCCCAGTTTAGGGAGGTGTCCCATGTCCAGTTGTCCCCAAATGTGCCTTTTAGGCCCGTAACAATTCTAAAGCTATTGACTTCCTGAAGAAAAATGCGTTCTCCAAGCTCTACTAAGCGGCGACGTTCTACGGAGAGGTCTTGGCCGGTGGGGTTTGTCGGGTGATCGGCAGCTATAGAAAAATTCTTTAATGTGTTAGGGGATGCGGGTTGAGTTGATTGCCGATTAGTATACATCATTTCCCCAAATAACTGGATATCATCGGTAATATTATAATGACCAAAGCTGCTGAAAGAGAGGCGTTTTATGGGGTTCACCGCATTGAAATTCACATTATAGTTATAACCGTGAATGGATGGATCATATATTCCCCATGTTTTTCCACCCTGCTCATTATTGAAATTTATGCGGACGAGATTATTATCAACATCCATATAAACCGCACGTCCGCCTGCTGTGCTGCTGCTGCCGCGACATTCTGTTTCGCTATTTGAGGCAAGTGGGCAAGGGACACGATCAGCCAACGGGGATGGTTTATTATCCTGATAACTGATACTGGATACAAGAGAACCACGGTCATTAGAAACGCCCCATGTCAGGTCTAGAAGATATTCTTCACCATCACCCTTTCCCGTAATGCCGAATTTGCTACTAACCTTTAAGCCATTAAAATTATCATCTGTAATAATATTAACAACTCCGGATACGGCATCAGCACCATAGATGGCTGATGCCCCGTCTTTTAGCACTTCAACTTGTTTGACAATTGCCATGGGAATCATGGAAAGGTCAACGGAACTGTTGGCGCCCGTCCCTCCGTTGACTAGTCGCCGCCCGTTTAGCAATACCAATGTTCGGTTAATGCCAAGGCCACGAAGGTTCACTTGTGGCGTACCCCATCCGTTACTGACCCAATAGGCAGCGGTTTGATTGCCCCCAAAGCCAGCGGAAGACGGCAGCCTTTGCAAAAGGGTTTCCATATTTGTAATGCCGGTGTTTTCGATCATCTGTTGATCAAGAATTGTTATGGGGCCAACGGAAGTCAAGTCTTTGCGTTTTATCCGGCTACCAGTAACGACGATGTCTTCGATTATATTTTCGTCGGCACTTGTTGCTGAATTTGCATAAGACGCCTGTGAAGCAAAAAGCGCACAGATCGTTAGTAATGAAGTTGAGTTTTTCATTTTTTATTCCTTTAGTATAATTAATTTGGTGTAAAAATACATGGCTTTATGTACAGCAACTGTCACCCAATTAATGACAGTGGACATTCGCTATGTAAAAATTATGCAAAAAAGGAATAGGAGGGGGGCGCTCGAGGAAAACTATTGTTGAGGGTTATATTTGGAATTAAAACCTGTAAAAACGTACGGTAATAAGGGTTTTCAGATTTAAATATTGGAAATTGTATAGAATTGTTTTCTGGTACAAAGAGATGCGATAAAGCGGTAGAAATAAAACATAATGGGCAATGGGGCTTTTGGTCATGCTCATTAGGGAGTTTTCCGTTTCTAAAATCTTCTAGGCTGACATATTTATATCCAGAGGATGTGCAAATTAAGATTTTATCACTCAATAAACCTTCAATAACTGAATCGTTAGCAAAGGTATTTTGACTGAATGAGGATAATAGGGGGGACATGGTATTTAAAATAAATACCAGAGTAAACAACAGGTTAACTGTTGTAGCATGTCTTTGAATCAAACTTGTCATTATGCGATCAGTTATAGAGGCACAATTATGGAATGCAATGTTTTTTATTTAATTTGGATGCCCGTATTAAAAAAGATATCACTATCGTTTCTGACATCAATGCCGCGCTCAGTCAATAATTCTTCAACGTCTCGGTAACTCATGGTAAATCGAAAATAGAGCCAAATAGCTTGCCTTATGATGTCAGGGTGGAAACGATGTCGATGATAAGATGTTGTTTTTATGAAGATCACATAGCATAAAATTTGGCAAAAATTAATGTGTCAAACCCCTCCGATTCTATGCTCGGATACACCTTAACAGACTGTACAGTTTTTTAGGACCAGCTCAAACCAAACAAAAGCCCTCTAAGCAACAACTTAGAGGGCTTTCTACGTTTTGTCGACATACCCATAAACCCCTAAGGGAGATGGTCAGTCTTTAGTTTTAGAATAAGTATATACTTTAGAACCGCTGAGTAGCCGCTACATAGATAACACGTCCTCTAATATCGTGCACGGTATCATCAAAGCCCGGACGTTGGCGGAAACCAAGTGTCGGCGGTACACGATTAAAGACATTGTTGGCACCGATGGAGAGTTGCGTAGGATGTTGCATCCACGAACTGTCAAGCGTCAGGGCATATTGTAAATCAAGTGTTGTATGACTAGCCACGACGTCACCGTTTGCATCATTTATATAGCTATCAATGTAACGTACTGTACCACTTATCTGATGAGGTCCGCTTGCAAGTTGACCGCCGAGGTTAACGCGCCACTCAGGGAGCGAGCGGAATGGATTACGAGAATT
>DAOWHQ010000150.1:0-12588 GCA_030641355.1 Alphaproteobacteria bacterium | reverse complement strand
TCCACTTTGGATGAGATGGAGAAAGTCACGCCGGAACAGGCGGTGGCGCATCCCAATTGGGATATGGGCGCGAAAATTTCTGTTGATTCAGCGACGATGATGAATAAAGGTCTTGAAATGATCGAGGCCTATCATCTGTTTCCAGTCACCAAAGATCAGATTGACATTATTATCCATCCCCAATCGGTTATCCATAGCATGGTGACCTATAAAGATGGTTCTGTTCTGGCGCAACTTGGAGCGCCTGATATGAGAATTCCCATATCCTATGCTCTTGGCTGGCCCAAGCGCATCGATACGCCAGCGAAGAAACTAAATTTGATGGATATGAAAAGACTGGATTTTCTGGAACCGGACCTGGTCAGATTTCCCGCCCTTCGCATTGCAAGAGAGGCATTGCATATGGGCGGCACTGCTCCTACAATCCTGAACGCGGCCAATGAGGTGGCGGTTTTTGCTTTTCTTGAGGGCCGGATTGGCTTTCTGGATATCGCCCGGGTCGTAGAGGAAACATTATCACAGTTGGAGACCGTACCCCTGACCTGTCTTAAAATGGTTCATGCCATTGATGAACAGGCGCGGGCCGTGGCGCAAAAACTAATAGAAAAATTATAGAGGATACTCATGGATAGTATTATAAATTTCATAATATATGTCATTTCCTTTCTGGCAATGCTGTCCATTCTGGTATTTGTCCATGAGTGGGGACATTTTATCATTGCGCGGTTGAACGGCGTTCGGGTGGATGTCTTTTCCATCGGGTTTGGCAAGGAAATTTGGGGCCGAACCGATAAAAAAGGCACGCGCTGGAAAATAAGCTATGTGCCGCTGGGGGGCTATGTTAAATTTTTTGGTGATGCCAGCGAAGCGAGTACTCCCGATGGTAATATAGATGAAATGTCTGTAGAAGATCGGGAAGTTTCCTTTCATCACAAGAAATTATATCAACGTGCCGCTATAGTTTTCGCTGGCCCTATTGCTAATTTTATTTTTGCTATTCTTATTTTAGCCACATTTTTTTACGCTTATGGGCAGGTAAATACTCCGGCTATTGTATCTACGGTCTTGGAAGGGTCTGCGGCAGAGGCGGCAGGGTTACAACCGGATGATGTGATTGTCAGTGCGGATGGTAGCGAAATCAAACGCTTCAATGATTTAAGGATTGAGATACTTTATAGTGCCGGAGAAACTATTGTCGTTGAAGTATTAAGGCGAGGTGAAATTATAAGTTTGGCGCTAACGCCCAGACTGACAAAAATTATTCAGAATGGTGAGCAGGTACTAGATGATAATGGAGAGCCGTTGGAGCTGTATCAGATAGGGGTTCAGAATTCTACGAAGAGAGTCATCAAGGAACATAATGTTGGTTCGGCCCTATGGGCGGGAGCTTTGGAAACCAGAGTGATTATTGTACAGTCGTTGCGCGGAATTCGGCAGATGATAGCCGGGACAAGATCGGTAAAAGAATTAAGCGGGCCTATTGGAATTGCAAAAATCGCTGGCGAATCTGCAAAACGGGGAATTGATTACTGGATACGAATAATGGCATTGGTGTCGATCAGTCTGGGAATGATAAATTTATTTCCAATTCCGTTACTGGATGGTGGTCATTTGCTCTTTTATGGGTTTGAAGCTGTTTTAGGCCGGAAATTAAGCAATAGAATGCAAGAATTTGGATTTCGTATTGGATTAGTTTTTATTCTTGGGTTAATGATGTTGGCTACTTTCAATGACATATTGAAAATTAACTGGTAAATATATGCTTTCTATTATAAAAAAAACAAAAAATATACAGGATCGGGTTCTTTGTTAAATCGCATTTGTAAAATTTATATTGTTTGGTTTCTTTTAATTGGTTTGGTTCTCAGCGCTTCATTTGTGAGTGCGCCTGAGGCATTGGCTCAAGAATCAACATACGGTGGTCGTGATATTATCTCTCAGATCGTGGTTCAGGGTAACCAGCGGATCGAGGCAGATACTGTTAAATCCTATATTTTCGTCCACAAGGGCGACGTATATGATGAGAAGGAAGTCGACCGCTCACTGAAATCCCTTTTTAATACCGGATTATTCTCCGATGTGAAAATTGGTCGGTCCGGCAAGATTTTGGTTATCGAGATAGCAGAAAATCCCATCATCAACCGGATTGTCTTTGAAGGTAATAAATTTAAAAAAGACGATAAGCTCTATGAAGAAATTCACCTTCGGCCCCGTATTGTGTTTTCCCGCTCGAAAGTCAGGGCAGATGTTCAGCGGCTATTGGAAATATACCGGCGCGGCGGACGTTTTGCAGCCAGCATCGAGCCAAAGGTAATTCAGCTGGATCAGAACCGGGTAAATCTGGTTTTTGAAATCACCGAAGGCCCAAAGAGTAGCATTGGTAAAATTAACTTTATGGGTAATGGTGTCTATAACAATGACGACCTGCGCTCCATATTGAGATCCAAGGAAAGCCGCTGGTGGAAGTTCCTCACATCGGATGATACTTATGATCCCGACAGGATGGCCTATGACAAACAGTTGCTTAGGGATTTTTATCGTTCCCAAGGTTATGCGGATTTTAGAATTACCTCTGCCGTGACAGAACTGGCTCCAAATAAGGAAAACTTCTTCATTAATTATACTATTGAAGAAGGGGTCATATACCACTTTGGGGAAATTAAGGTCGAAAGTCAGATAACCGATCTTGATTCTGACGTCTTGGGTCTGCTGGTCTTTACCAGAGAAGGTAGATTGTATAACTCCGAATTGATTGACGATACGGTAGAGTATCTGACTAATATTGCGGGACTTAAAGGATATGCCTTTGTTAATGTGCGACCACGGATTCGCCGGGATCGGGAAAAACAGACGGTTAATATTACATATATTGTTAACAAGGCCCCGCGTGTTTATGTAGAACGGGTGGAAATTCGCGGAAATGTACGGACCCATGACCGTGTGATCCGCCGTGAAATGAGACTGATTGAGGGAGATTCCTATGACTCCTTCAGCATGAAGCGTTCTGAAATCGGGGTAAAGAACCTTGGCTTTTTCAAAGAAGTTGAAATTGACCAGATAGAGGGTTCTACGAATGACAAAACAATTCTTGAAGTAACTGTTGAGGAACAGGCCACCGGGGAGCTATCAATCGGGGCGGGTTTTTCCAGTGCGGAAAGCTTCCTGTTTGATTTCAGTATCCGCGAGCGAAACCTCTTAGGCCGAGGGCAGGACTTACGCTTTGGAAGCCGAGTTTCCAGTCGCCGTAAAGAATTAGATATTGGCTTTACCGAACCCTATTTTATGGGACGGCCAGTTGTTGCCGGTATTGATATATACTTCAGGGATAACAGCTTCAGGGAAGCCAATTTTGAACAAGTGTCACTGGGTTTGGGGCTGCGTACCGCTTTTCCGGTCACTGAATTTATTGTCATGAGCGCCCGTTATAATCTGCGCCGGGATAAAATTGATATTCCTGAAATTTTCCTGCAAAGTCGCAGTCCGTTCACGAATACAAACATCGGAACATTTACCACATCCTCAATTGGCTATGGTATTTCGTATAATACACTTGATAACAATCAGAAACCGAACCGAGGACAACGGATCGTCCTTAATCAGGATTTTGCCGGATTGGGCGGGAATGTGCGATATATACGTACGCAAGCCAATTATAACTATTTTGTACCAATTTATGGTCGGTGGATTTTTGGGGCCAAGTTTGAGGGGGGGCATATTCTGGCGCTTGGACAGGATATTCGTATTAATGACCGTTTCTTCTTAGGCAATCCCCGTATGCGTGGTTTCGAACAAGCGGGTATTGGCCCACGTGATAACCTGACCACTGATGCGCTTGGCGGCAATGCTTTTTATAAAGGCTCGCTTGAGGTATTCATTCCCCTTGGTTCCGGTGCGAGGGAACTTGGGATTGAGGCCAGTGCATTTATTGATGCAGGCGCATTATTTTCTATTGACTTGCCAGGTCAGTTGTTTAATCCTGCCACGGGTTTGACACATAGCATTGTCGCTGATACTCCTAAACCAAGAGTATCCGCGGGCGTAGGTTTCACATGGTCGTCACCATTTGGCCCATTTAGAGTTGATTTTGCCAAGGCAATTATGTCTGACAAATTTGACAAAACAGAGTTTTTCCAATTTAACATCGGAACTAGATTTTAACATGAAAAAGATAATCAAAATTACAGTAATGGTGGCTATTGCTTCCGCAGTGTCCAGCCTTACAAATATAACAGCAGTCTTTGCCGCAGAGGCATTGCCGCCAGCCGTTATCGCCGTTATCGACAGCCGTATGGTCAGGTTTAACTCTTCTGCGGGCAAGGACATTCAAAATCAGATGGATGCAATTCGTACGAAATTTCAAGGCGAAATAGCAAAACAGGAAAAAATCTTAAAAGAAGAAGAGGCTACATTAAAATCTCAACGGTCTATTCTTCCAAAAGAATCCTATGATGCCAAGGTTAAAGACTTTCAGAATAAGGTTCTGACGGTTCAGCGCGAAGTGCAAATTAAAAACAAGCAGCTTGAGATCGCGATGGCTAATGCAAATAATCAGTTGCAGAGAGAATTGAAGCCGATTTTGAAAAAAATTCTAAAAGATCATAAGGCAACGATGATAATGGACACGAACCTTGTGATAGAAAAAACACCCGGCCTTGATGTAACAACAAAAGTAATTGAAGCGCTGGATGAAGTACTACCTACTATAAAAGTAGAACTTCCTGAGGTGCCCGTAGCGGCTCAGTAAGCTTATAGTAAAGAAGGTAGATATGTCGGAAGAGAGCATAGAATCGAAAACGCTTAATGTGGAGAGGATCATGGAATTGATCCCCCACAGATATCCCATGCTGTTGATTGATCAGGTGACGGACATCGTTCCGGGTCAGTCAGCAGTCGGCATAAAGTGCGTGACCATGAATGAGAATTTTTTTCAGGGACATTTTCCGGGCAAGCCTGTTATGCCCGGCGTCTTGATCGTGGAAGCCATGGCGCAAACTGCGGCAACTTTTGTGATGTTGAGCATGGAGCAGGAATCTGAAGAAAAGCTACCCTACTTCATGTCTATTGACGGGGCAAAATTCAGAAAACCTGTTGTGCCGGGTGACCGGTTAGAACTCCATATCACCTTGGAACGCCATCGGGGGCCAGTATGGCGTTTTCGCGGAGAAGGCAAGGTGGGCGACCAATTAGTCGCCGAAGCAACCTTCACAGCCATGATCGCTGATAAAAATTAACGATGGCCGGCGGCATCCGTATTTTACACACTATGTTACGGGTGTTGGACCTGAAAAAATCCATTGATTTCTACACTATTCACCTAGGGATGAAACTGCTCAGACAATCCGAGCATCCTGAGGGACGTTTTACGCTGTCTTTTCTTGGGTATGGTGATGAAAGCGACGCCACCGTAATTGAATTAACCTATAACTGGGACCGTACCGAGCCTTACGCCTTGGGCGAGGCCTTTGGTCATTTGGCAATTGGTGTTACGGATATTTACAAGATTTGCGAAGATTTGGAAAAAAACGGTATTGCGGTTCCAAGGCCGCCCGGCCCCATGAAGGGCGGCTCAACTGTGATCGCCTTCGTGCGCGACCCAGACGGATATATGATCGAATTCATCGAACGTTAGAACAAAAAAGCCCGGAGAGTATATCACCGGGCTTTTTTAATATTATCTGTTTTCAAGATTAATAAAATCCCGTTGTGTATCACCCGTGAAGAGCTGACGGGGACGCCCGATCTTCTGGGTCGGGTCTTCAATCATCTCACCCCATTGAGACACCCAGCCAGTTGTTCTGGCGAGGGCGAATAGAACGGTGAACATTTCGGTTGGAAAGCCCATGGCTTTGAGGATAATGCCGGAATAGAAATCCACATTTGGATAGAGTTTCTTTTCGATGAAATACTCATCTTCCAGTGCGATACGCTCCAATTCCCGGGCGACATCAAGCATGGGGTCATTGACACCAAGCTCGTTCAAAACTTCGTTAGCTGATTTAGCGAGCACCTGAGCACGGGGGTCAAAGTTTTTATAAACCCGATGACCAAAGCCCATCAGACGGAACGGATCGTTTTTATCCTTGGCTTTTTCAATATATTCCGGAATACGGTCCACAGAGCCAATTTCCTGAAGCATATGAAGGCAGGCTTCATTGGCACCACCATGTGCAGGCCCCCAAAGGGACGCTATACCGGCTGCAATACAGGCAAAGGGATTAGCCCCGGATGATCCGGCCAGTCGAACTGTGGATGTGGATGCATTCTGTTCATGGTCCGCATGAAGGATAAATATTTTATCCATTGCGCTTGCAAGCGTTGGGCTTACTTCATATTCCTCGCATTGAGGCACACCGAAT
This sequence comes from Alphaproteobacteria bacterium, assembly GCA_030641355.1. GTDB lineage: Bacteria > Pseudomonadota > Alphaproteobacteria > Sphingomonadales > Emcibacteraceae > Paremcibacter. Next base: position 6,232 of record DAOWHQ010000150.1, on the reverse strand, counting down.
GTCATATGCAGGAAGTTTTCCGCATAGCTCATATCATTGCGTGGGTAAACAAAGGGCTGGCCAATGGAATATTTATAAGCCATGGATGCAATGGTCGGAATTTTTGCGATCAGGCGATGCGAGGCAATTTTGCGTTGCACCGGATCATTAATATCCAAGCTGTCATGATAGAAAGCAGACATAGCGCCAAGAACACCAACCATAATGGCCATAGGATGGGCGTCGCGGCGAAAGCCTTTAAATAGCGAACTCATCTGATCATGAATCATGGTGTGATATGTTATGGTATTAACAAAGTCATCTTTTTCTTTTTTGTTGGGCAGTTCACCATTTAACAGTAAATGAGCCACTTCCATGAAATCACTTTTTTCAGCGAGTTGATCAATGGGATAACCCCGGTATAACAAGATACCTTTGTCACCATCAATATAGGTAATACTGGATTCGCAGCTTGCGGTGGAGGTGAAGCCGGGATCATAGGTAAACATACCAGTATCGGCATATAGTTTGCGGATATCTATGACATCTGGCCCTACAGAGCCTGAATAGATTGGCAATTCAAGGGTTTTTCCGTCTACAGTGAGTGTTGCCGTCTTACCCGATAATGTTTTGTCAAATACGTTTTTTATCATAAATCCACATCCTTTTATTAAATTTTTGTATCAGTAAACAGCTTGGTTATATGATTTTTTGCGCTGTCCTGTTTATCTTTGGATAATGCCGGAAGGTATATTATTCCTACATTATCGCTATTAAAATTTTGCTAATACATACAAAATCAAATGGCTTGATCATTAATTCTGGCAAGGCTTTCTTCTTTGCCCAGCCAGATCAATATATCAAAAATTCCGGGAGAAACATTGTTCCCGGTCAATGATGCCCGAATTGGTTGGGCTATTTTTCCCAGTTTCAGGTCTTTTGTCTCGGCGAATAACTTGATTTCATCTTCCAATGCCTGCGCGTCCCAGGAACCGCTGTTGTTCAGTAGTTCTGCCACATCGGCCAAGATGTTTCTGGCATCGTCCGACAGAATTTTTTCTGCCTTGGGAACGAAACTAAGGGGCCTAGAAGCAAACAGGAATAATGTGCTTTCCGCCAAGCCATTGATATTTTTTGCCCGCGGCTTAAATTCGTCCATGGCGACAAGCAGAAGGGCGGCCTCATCCTCTGTCAGATGTCTAGCAATAGATTTCTCTATGATCGGGCGACAAATTTTGACCAGAGCCTCATTGGATTCTACTTCGCGTATATAATATCCGTTTAAATTCTCCAGTTTGGTAAAATCAAAACGGGAGGGAGATTTTCCTATGCCGTCCAGACCAAACCATTCAATGGCCTGCGCTTCGGAAATTGTTTCATCATCCCCGTGGGCCCAGCCCAACCGCAGCAAATAATTTTTTATAGCGCTGGACAGATATCCCATATCCCGATAGGCATCTACGCCTAATGCGCCATGTCTCTTGGAAAGCTTTGCGCCATCCGCACCGTGAATTAGCGGGATATGAGCATAAACCGGTAATTCCCAGCCAATAGCCAGTATAAGCTGCGCCTGCCGCGCCGCATTGGTCAGGTGATCATCGCCGCGTATTACATGGGTCACGCCCATATCATGATCATCCACTACAACGGACAGCATATAGGTTGGCGAGCCATCAGCCCTCAGCAAGATCATATCGTCCAATTGTGCGTTGGCCACGACCACATCGCCCTGAACCTGATCTTCAATAAGTGTTTCGCCCTCATTGGGTGATTTGAAACGCACGACGGGGGCAACCCCTTCGGGCGCTTCAGAGGGGGCGCGGTCCCGCCAACGGCCATCATAGCCCATGGGGCGGCCTTCTGCTCGGGCAGTTTCGCGCATTTCTTTAAGTTCTTCTGGCGAGCAATAGCAATGATAGGCCTTGCCCTGAGCCAGAAGTTCCTGGGCGACCTCCGTATGACGCTCACGGTTCGCATATTGGCTGACAGCTTCCCCGTCATGGGTAAGCCCAAGCCAGTTCATGCCGTCAAGAATAGCATCTACAGCACCCTCTGTTAATCTTTTGCGATCAGTATCTTCTATCCGTAACAGGAAGTCGCCGCCATGATGCCGGGCAAACAGCCAGTTAAACAGGGCGGTTCGAGCGCCACCGATATGCAAAAACCCCGTAGGAGATGGGGCGAAGCGTGTGATAACTTTCTTCGTCATTTTATAACAAGTCCAACAGTTTTTATTGTATGAACACAGGAGCATAGAAAATATGCATAATGTCCACGCAGGGAAATACCACATCTTGGGAAAGGACATATATGTCCTTTAGTTGACTGGTTTTTAGCAAAAATATACCAAAATTGAAAGCCTGTTATGCTAAAATGCCAAAATAAGTTATAAATATTTTATATTTCAAGAAATAAAAAGGGGTAGAGGAAGTGCAATAAATAAAATACAGGAAATATTATTTGAGGAACATGACAGGCTGTTGTTGTGGGCACCTGTATTTTTTGCACTGGGAATTGGTGGGTACTTTTCTTTATCTACTGAACCCTCTTTATATCTGGGGACGGGGGTATGCGCTGTTCTCGCTTCAATACTGCTCATATTCTGGCGATATTTTCTGATTCGGCTAATCCTGATTGCTCTATTGCTTGGGGCCGCAGGGTTTATGTCGGGGAGCGTGAGAAGCTGGATGCTGGCAACGCCGGTTTTGGACAAGAAACTATCCCCAAGAATGATCACGGGTTTGGTCACGGATGTACGGCATTATAATAGTGGTAAATTGCATATTATTCTGAAAAATCCAATAATATCAAGAGGATATAAAGGTAAGAAACTACATAAAATAAGAATTAAGGTTCAAAAATTTGACCAGCTGCCGTATCCCGGCGACAGAATAGAAATAAGAGCCGGACTGCTGCCCCCGCCACCGCCGACTATGCCGGGAGATTTTGATTATGCCCGCCAGATATGGTTTCAGGGCATAGGTGCCGTGGGCTATGGGATAAGCAAGCCTATAATCATTGAAAAAGGCCCTGATGCTAGTGGCCTCACCAATAGGAAAAGACACAAGATGGCGGAGGATATCAGGGCGGCCCTTCCCGGTGATGCCGGTGGCATGGCGTCGGCCTTGATTGCCGGGATGCGATCGGGAATATCATTTGATGTTACCGATGATATGCGCAATTCCGGCCTGGCTCATTTGCTGGCTATATCCGGTTTGCATATGGGCTTACTCTGCGGCGCGGCGTTTTTCTTTTCTCGCTTTTTGCTCTCCCGTTCGGAGCATCTTACCCTGCGTTATCCCATAAAAAAATGGGCTGCGGTGATCGCCATAGGGGCGGGCGTTGTCTATGTTATTCTAAGCGGCGGCTCCACACCGACTGTGCGGGCTTTTATTATGGCTTCCATCCTGTTTCTGGGCGTGCTTGTGGACCGCAAGGCCATATCCCTGCGGCTTGTGGCAATTGCGGCCATGGTCATATTGGTACTTACGCCGGAGGCCGTGCTATCGGTCAGCTTTCAGATGTCTTTTGCCGCCGTGGTGGCCCTAGTGGCGGCCTATGAGAAAATAAACCTGCGCTGGGTGAGGTTGTCGGGTCAGAACAGGGGGTGGGTCAGAAAGACTGGATTTTACATCGGTACCATGCTGTTCACCACATTGGTGGCGGAGCTTGCCATAGCACCCTTCGCCCTGTTTCATTTTAACAAGTTGGTGCAATATGGTCTGATAGCCAACCTTGTGGCTATGCCGGTGATGGCGTCATGGGTGATGCCCTGCATTGTCGCTTATCTTATTCTGGCCCCAATTGGGCTGGGACAACTGGCATTATACCCCATGTCTTATGGTTTGGAAGTGATCATGTATGTGGCAAAAGTGGTATCCCACACGCCGGGTTCATACAGCCTGATACCTTCAATGGGGCTTGTACCACTTGTTATGATCGCCTTTGGAGCATTGTGGTTTGCCATATGGCGGACAAGATGGAAGAATTTTGGCATGCCCGTTATTATGCTTGGTGTCATAGCGGCCTTTTTCACGCCTCAGCCAGACATCCTGATTGACAATAGCGGGCGGCTGATCGGCGTCAGAAATGTGGCTGAGGATATCACCCTGTCAAGTCTGCGGGCCGGACGTATGACACGGAAGCGATGGGCGCAGAGAAACGGGCAGGAAAAAGCTGAGAAATGGTCTTATAACGGGCAGGGTAGCCCGGACGAGACATGGATGGCCTGCGATAATATAAGCTGTCTTTATCGTCCCGCCCATAAAAGCACCGAAACCTTAATTGCTCTGGTTAAGGATGAACTGGCCTTAACCGAAGACTGCATGAATGCACAGGTGGTGATCAGTCTGGTCCCCGTAGAGATAGACTGTCCATCGGCATCTCTGGTTATTGACCGGTGGGACTTCTATCACAAGGGCGGGCATGCCTTATGGTTACCTAAAAAAAGTGGTGACTGGATTACGGTAAAAACCGTTGCGGGCAGCCGGGGTGACAGACCATGGAGCCGGGGCAAGTAACGCCCTAATATTGCCGTAACAGCCCCACCAGCCGACCCTGAACACGAACGCGGTTGGCGGGATAGGTCTGTGTCTCAAAGTCCCGGTTGGATGGTTCAAGAGCCACATCGGGGCCTTTTCTGTAGAGGGTCTTCAGGGTGGCTTCTTCTTCATTGATCAGGGCGACGACAATGGTGCCATTTTCGGCGGTATCGCATCTCTGGACAACAATAGTATCGCCGTCCAATATACCCGCTTCCATCATGGAATCACCATCAATTTCCAAGGCATAATGAGTGCCAAATCCCACCATAGCGGCCGGAACAGGGATGTTTTCAAATTGCTCCAACGCTTCGATAGGCGTGCCGGCAGCAATTCTGCCATGCATGGGGATATCAACGGTATTTGGGTCTGAAATTACTTCTTTTTTGCCAAAATCAGGCTTAAACAGATTGTCAGGCGCCGCTTGTTCTTCGCTATCGGGCAGACGCAAAATTTCCAATGCCCTTGCGCGGTTGGGCAGACGGCGAATGAACTGCCGTTCTTCTAACGCGCCAATAAGCCGGTGAATCCCCGATTTTGATTTCAAATTTAGGGCATCTTTCATCTCATCAAAAGACGGGGCAACACCATTTTTCTGAAGCCTTTCATTGATAAAAAGCAATAAATCCCGCTGTTTTTTGGTCAGCATTTTAAGGTCTCCCGACAAAATGTTTCACTATTTGTTTTAGTTATGTTCTATTTTTATTCTTTTGTCAAGTAGGGAATATTGGCTTAAGGGGATCAGTAAGCATAAAATAAAAAAGACAAAATCAATTTGCCCTAACCCCTTTGGGTACAAAGAATATTATCAGTATAAAGACTTTATCATATTAATTGATTCTTGTTTAAAACCTAAGTTTTGATAAAAATATTGCGCATTGTTGTTTGCTGAAAATACCTCTAAATGTAAGAGACGGAATCCTTGCGCTTTTGCCCAGTCTTCGGCGGCCGTCATTAACAGTTTCCCGATACCAGTACCCCGAGCTTTTTCTGTGACAGCGAGTAAAGGAACTGTTCCGCAATCTTCCTCAGAAATTTCATCAGATCTTTCTCTGGCATGGATAAAACCTAAAGCTATTCCGCTTTTTTCTGCGATAAGCGTAATGTTTTTCACCTTGGTTTCTGCAAGCATTTCAATAATATAGTCGTCCTGAAATTTTTGAACTGTCTCATCCTTGTGCCAATCCAGTTTCGCAACCTCCGCTAGAGAGGGAGAAAGGGAAAGTATGAAAGTCTCATCACTAGACTTAGCTTCCCGTACCGTGATTTTTGCGCCTGACTGTATCATTTGTTTTCTATCCTAGGAAGTGATGGAGTCAGAGTAAATTATTTTTATTGAATTAGGATCTTTGGAGTTTTCCCTCAGATATTTCAATTTCAATCCGCGTTAAACTCACCTGATTTACCGCCGGACTTATGGGTCAGGCGGATGTCGGAGATGCACATGCCGCGGTCTACGGCCTTGCACATGTCATATATGGTCAGCGCGGCAACGGATACGGCGCTCAGGGCTTCCATTTCTATGCCCGTGCGACCATAGAGGTTGGCGGTGGCGAATATTTCAACGCAACTGTCCTTGACATTACATTCAAGGTCAACTTGTATGTTTTGTAGGGGCAGGGGGTGGCACAGGGGGATTAGGTCAGCGCATTTCTTGGCGGCCATGATGCCAGCCAGACGGGCAACGGAGAAAACATCACCCTTTTTAACAC
>DAOWHQ010000228.1:0-4943 GCA_030641355.1 Alphaproteobacteria bacterium | reverse complement strand
GAAATAAAGAATTTGGCGCGCCCAACCTCGCCGATGGTATCTGGCTTTATGGTGCGGATCCTGAAACACTGATTGCCACGATTTCCTACAGCCGCCAGGGGGTCATGCCCACATGGGATGGCCGTCTTGATCCCGCGACGATCAAGAGCCTGGCGGTATATATTCACACATTAGGCGGAGGTGAGTAGGCAATGGGCTTACGACCTGATAACGGGTCTGACCAAATCCCTCTCATACCGCATGAGAAAATTGAACGTGCCAAGGTTGAAGCCGTAAACAAGGGGGAAAACCGCTCCCTTTATGCTGCCCAGAAAAAAATTCATCCCAAGCGTGCAAAGGGAACCTTCCGTACCATTAAATGGTGGGTGATGATTGTCACGCTCGGTATTTATTATTTCTCCCCCTGGATCAGGTGGGAACGCGGCCCCGGCATCCCTGATCAAGCCATTCTGGTGGATATTGTCAACAGTCGGTTTTATTTCTTCTTCATTGAGATCTGGCCGCAGGAAGTTTATTACATCACCGGCCTATTGATACTCGCGGCAATCGCCCTGTTCCTTGTGACCAGTACGGCGGGGCGCATATGGTGCGGATATACCTGCCCACAGACGGTCTGGGTCGATCTGTTTCTGGTGGTAGAACGCTTTTTCGAGGGTGAGAGAAACGCCCGTATTAAGCTGGACAAAGCCAGTTGGTCCGGCTCCAAAATTCTCAAAAAAACCGCAAAACATCTCACTTGGCTGATGATCGCCGTCCTCACCGGCGGGGCGTGGGTCTTCTATATGAATGATGCGCCGACACTGACGCAACAACTGATTGCTTTTGATGCACCGATGACTACCTATTTCTGGATCATGGTTCTGACCTTCACCACCTATCTTCTGGGCGGCTTTGCCCGCGAACAGGTCTGCACCTATATGTGCCCATGGCCCCGTATTCAAGCGGTGATGATGGATGAGGGTTCTCTATCTGTCATGTACCGGTCTGACGGGGGCGAGCCACGCGCACCCCACAAGAAAAATGAACCATGGGACGACCGCGGTGACTGTATCCAATGTCGGCAGTGTGTTGTTGTCTGCCCCATGGGAATTGATATTCGTGACGGAATGCAGCTTGAATGTATCCAATGTTCACTATGCATTGATGCCTGCGATAGCGTCATGGAGCAGATTGGCCGTCCAAAAGGCCTGATCGCTTATGACAGTCTGACGAATTTTGACCGTCGGGCAGAAGGCAAGCCGGAAAAGATAGAAGTCATACGGCCCCGCACACTTCTCTATATCATTTTCATGATTGTTGTGGGTGGTAGCATCATATGGGGGCTGACCCACCGCAGCGACCTTGAGGTAAATGTCCTGCGCGACCGGAACCCTTTATATGTCCAGCTTTCATCGGGCGATATCCGTAATGGCTATACAGTTAAAATCCTCAATAAAACCCATGATATCCGAAAATTTTCGCTCAATATCTCTGGCTTGAAAAACTACCATATGAAGATCGAAGGGGTTCAGGCAAAAACACCGGAAGGACTGCCCATCATCGAAGTAAACCGGGATCGATTGCGGTCTGTGAAAATTTATCTGTCTGTTCCCAAAGAGGATTTATTAACCGACAGTATAGACATTTCCATTACTGCCAAAGATCTGGACGGATCAAGTGTCAGCGACAATGCCACCAGCTTCAAGGGGCCAAAGAAATGACATCCTCCCCTGAAAAACCCATCAAGGAATTTACCGGTAAAAAGGCTTTTATGTGGATTGCCGGGTTTTTCCTGATCATCTTTATCGTCAATGCCATCATGGCCACCATTGCCGTGGGCACATGGGGCGGGCTTGAGACTAAAGACGCCTACCGCAAAGGTCTTTATTATAACGATGAAATCGCCGCTGCCGAAAATCAGAAGAAATCCGGTTGGAAAATGTCACTTAAGCATAGCCCCAACAGCCTTAAGCGTGACAGGCTCGATGTGGAAATAATCTGGCCTGTAGCCGATTTGCCCCCCGCCAACGTCGCCGCCCACATCAGCCGCGCTGTGACGGATTCTTACGATCAGAAGATCGTCCTTACAAAGACCGGAAATAACATATATACTGCCCCTCTAAGCCTGCCACAGGCCGGACAATGGAATGTGACCATCCTTGTAAAGCGCGCCGATGGTCCCATATATCAGCTCAGAGAAAAGATACTCGTAACAGCTGAAGAATAGAGAATATTATGGCGGTAGTAAAATCACAGGATAGTTTTGACCGCAAAGGCACGCCACTTGAACATTTTCTGGTGGAAGGTCTGCATTGCCCGTCATGCATACGGGAAATCGAAGGGGCATTGCAAAAAAATCCAATCATAAAAAACGTCCGTCTTAACCTGACCACCCAGCGGCTTGCCGTGGAATGGTCCGGTGACAGCCCCGATGTGGCCGCCAATAGTGATGAAGTTATCAAAACCCTGAAAGATATAGGCTTCAATGGCTATCTGTTTAAAGATGACCCTTCCGCGGCCGAGGGTGACAAAGAAGGTCGCTGGCTTTTGATCTGCATGGGTATCGCCGGATTTGCCATGATGAATATCATGCTTTTGTCTGTGTCTGACTGGGCAGGAACCGATATGGGCGACCAAACCCGCGGGTTCTTCCACTGGATTTCTGCGCTGATTGCTCTGCCTGCCAGTGCGGTTGCGGGTACGCCTTTCTTTAAATCCGCCTATGGCTCGCTCAAGGCTCGTAGCCTTAATATGGATGTGCCAATCTCTCTGGCTGTGATCCTGTCCTTGCTCATGAGTGTCATGCAAACGCTGAACGGCGGTGCTGATACCTATTATGACGCGGCGGTTATGCTGTTGTTTTTCCTGCTGATCGGTCGCTTTCTTGACCGGAAAATGCGTAATCATGCCCGCTCAACCGCCCATAACCTGATGAGCTATCGCCCAAGCTCGGCAATCATCGTCACAGAAAACGGCGACACGACAAACTGCGCCATTGAACTTCTCAACACCGAAATGGTGGTTCGGGTAGCGCCCGGCGAGCGCATCCCCGTGGACGGTGTGATCGTCAGCGGCACGTCCGAAGTGGATAACAGTCTGGTCACGGGCGAGACTATTCCCGTTAAATCCACCTTGGGTGACAAGGTTTTTGCCGGAACCATGAATGTTAACGGCGCCCTTGATATCAGGGTCACGGCGCTGAGCGGCAAGACTCTTCTGGATGAGATTATCGGCCTGATGGAAACGGCAGAACAGGGCCGGGCCAAATATGTCCGGCTCGCCGATAAAGCAGCGCAGATTTATGCACCAGCGGTTCATCTTCTGGCACTGGCAACTTTTCTGGGCTGGATTATTTTCAGCACCGTTGGCTGGGAACAGTCGCTGATCACGGCCATAGCTGTCCTGATCATCACTTGCCCCTGTGCCTTGGGGCTGGCGGTTCCGGTGGTACAGATTGTCGCCTCTAGCCGCCTGTTTAAAAATGGTATATTGGTCAAGGCCCCCGACGGGCTGGAACGGCTGGCAGAGATTGACACCGTCGCCTTTGACAAGACCGGCACCCTTACCTTGGGTCAGCCGGAAATAGCAAATGCGGATGATATAGCTCCTGCCGATCTTGAACTGGCGGCAAGCCTTGCCAAAACATCCACCCACCCCCTATGTAGGGCGTTAATTGTTGCCAGCCATGAACGTGACATTCCGACCATTGCTACGACAAGTCCGCTCCATGAAGAACCGGGCATGGGCCTGAAAGCCACCATTGATGGCAAGGAAATCCGCCTTGGTAATCGTGACTGGTGTCATGTGCCAATGAATATTCAGAAAAACACACGCTATAGTGAGCTTTGGCTGAAGGTTGAGGGGCGCGACGCGGTATTCCTCGCCTTTCAGGATCGATTAAGAAAAGATGCCGCCGAAGTTGTCGCATGGTTTCAAAACAAAGGATTTGACGTCCTTCTGCTTTCCGGTGACCGACCCGATGTTGTCTCGGAAGTTGCCGAAAAACTGGGAATTTCTGATTATCTTGGGGCGGCCAAGCCACAGGATAAAATCGACCGGCTGGAAAAACTCAAAGCAGAAGGAAAGAAAATACTTATGGTGGGAGACGGGATGAATGACGCTCCTGCGCTCAGCGCCTCCTACGTCTCTATCTCGCCTTCCACCGCTTCAGAAATAAGCCAGAATGCCGCCGACTTTATTTTTCAGTCTCAGGAACTGGACTCCATTGTTCGCGCTTATCAGGTCTCAAAAATGAGTCGGAAACTGGTCTTCACCAACTTTGCCCTAGCGGCGATTTATAATGTGATCGCGGTACCTTTTGCCGCCGCTGGTTTCCTGACCCCCCTCATAGCTGCCATTGCCATGTCATCATCATCTATTCTGGTGACAACCAATGCGCTACGCCTTAATCTGGTGAAGCTATGGAAGGCCTGATTTTCCTGATCCCCATAGCTTTGTTCCTTGGTCTTTTGGGCCTAGGGGCTTTTCTGTGGTCCATGCGGTCCGGACAGTATGATGACCTCGAAGGAGCCTCTTACCGCGCCCTTTTTGAGGAAGACGAAATAAAGAAGAGTGATAAATAACTTTTCCACCCTTCCCATATCTCCTCTAACTGTCTAAAAAGAACTATTCAATTATGGAGAATATCATGACGCAAGTTAAAATTGGTGTTGTCGGATGTGGTGGCCGCATGGGGCAGACATTAGTCGGGGCAATTCTTGACCAGAAAAATGCCGCGCTATCCGGTGGCACTGAGCGTCACGACAGCCCCCACATTGGACAGGCAATCCGCCACCCCATAACCGGTATTGATACTGATCTCCAAGTGACGGATGATGCGGAAGCCTTGTTTAACAATTCAGACGTGGTCATTGATTTCACCTGTCCGACCGCAACGGTACTGCACGCAAATTATGCCACAAAGCATGATACCATCCATATTGCCGGCACCACAGGCATGACGG
>DAOWHQ010000263.1:0-2997 GCA_030641355.1 Alphaproteobacteria bacterium | reverse complement strand
GTTGCCAACCAAACCTCGCCCACCAGAATATTTTTAATGACGATGTGGCTTGTGCTTGATGATATTATCATTTCAGCAGGCGAAAACGTTGCCGTAAGCGGGGAGAGCTTCAGGGTCCATTTACCATCTTCTCCTGCGCGGGCTTTCTTGACCTGTCCGGCAAAACTGACCTTGACCATATCGCCTTCATAGGCCCATCCCCATACGGGAACAGTGGTGTCTCTTTGCAGGACCATGCCATCGCTGAAAATAGAAGGAAGTTTTAGGGAATTTTTCATATCAGGGTGTGTACCAAATGGATAAGTTATAGCGCTATTGTTTAATGGTTACCCCGTTGCTGTGCTTTGTGCCGGGTTCCTTGGGTCATGCGTTGCTCCATTTTGAATTTATTGGCATAATTCTAGGATGCAATATGAAATAACGCCCATAAAATATTTTTAACGACCCGCATCTGGTTTTAGTATTCTTTGGAGTCCTAAATATATTTATTTTTTTAGACTAAACAAGAAAGCCAAATCACTTTCAAAATATAGGAATACCACTGTTCAAACTTACGTCCAATATACTGGACAGTAAATTAAAATACTGGATATTTATCAAATTTAGAGTTAATATATGCTATCCAACGAGTCATTCCATTCATCACCAAAATCCTGGAGTTTAAACAATGAGCATAGATCGTTTTAAAGGCAAAACAGCGATTGTAACAGGTGCGGCAAGCGGTGTTGGCCTGAAAGTCATCCATAGTATAGCCTCAGAAGGCGGAAATGTAATTGCCGCAGATTTATCAGAAGCGGTTCACGATCTTTCGGGGTTATATGAAGGCCGGGTTAAAACGATTGTCGCGGATGTTTCAGACAGCTCCGCCGTAGAGGCGATATTTTCCCTGACCGAAAGCGAATTCGAACGGGCCGATATATTGATCAGCAATGCGGGTCATATCGTGCCGAAAACGATCCTTGATACCTCCGAAGATGAATGGGATCAGGTCATGAATGTCAATGCCAAGGCACTGTTTTTGCTGGCGAAACGTGCTATTCCCAATATGCTGGAAGCGGGTATGGGGGCCGTGGTTGTTACCGCCTCAATATCCAGTGTGGTTGGCTTGCCATCACAAGCCGCCTATTGTGCGAGCAAGGGGGCTATGTTGCAACTGGTCAAGCAGTTGGCCGTGGAATATGCCGCCAATAATATCCGCTTCAATGCGGTCGGGCCGGGTGCTATTGCGACCCCGTTCCTGACCCGTTATTTTGATGCCCAACCTGATCCCGCAGAGGCAGAAGCAGCCGTTCGGGCCTCTCACCCCATGAACAGATGGGCAGAGCCGGAGGAGGTCGCAAAAGCCGTAACATTTCTGGCCAGTGAAGATTCTTCCTTCACAACGGGTGAGATTTTGATGGTTGACGGGGGCTATGTCGCCCAATGACCAACCAGAATGAAGAAAAGCCGCTTATCATCGAAGATGTCCGTGTTCGGCTGTTTCGGGTTCCGCCAAAAGAAAAATGGGAAGATGCCACCCACCGCGTATCGGCCATTGAGATTATTATACTTGAGCTGAGAACAGCAGACATCATGGCGCGGGGCTTTAGCTATACCGTTGGCGTGGGCGGAACTGCTGTTCGTGCTCTGCTTCAGGATTATTGCGCCGCCGAGCTGGTGGGCAAAGATGCCCAGAAGATATCTGAAATCTGGCAGAGCATGTTCATGCATCTCCACCGTTTGGGTTCTGGTGCGGTGACAACATTGGCCCTAGCCGCCATTGATACCGCCCTGTGGGAATTATGTTGCCAGTCAACTGGCCGGCCTCTTTATGTTGAAGCTGGTGGTGGTCAGAATGATATTCCGGTTTATACCAGTGGCATTGACCTTCATATGTCGCCTTCAGACCTTGGGCAGGAACTTTCTGACTTAAAGGCGGATGGTTTTGAGTGGTTCAAGATCAAGGTGGGAAGAGAGAATTTAAGCGAAGAAATCGCCCGCCTTGAAGCCACAAGGGAAGCCATCGGAGACGATGCTAAATTATTGCTGGATGCTAATCAGGTTTGGGATCTTCCCGAAGCCATTCGCCGTGCGCAGGCCTTCGAGCGGTTTAATCCCTACTGGTTAGAGGAACCAATGCTACCCGAAGATATTCAGGGCCATGCTGCGCTTAAGAAAAAAACCTCTATTCCCATTGCCGTGGGTGAGAGTTTTTATAATATTGGTGATTTTCAGCATTATCTGGACGCGGATGCTATTGATATTTTTCAGCATGATGTGGCGCGGGTCGGTGGCTTGACCCCGTGGATGCAAATCACTGCACTTGCGGCTGAACATGATAAGCCTGTGGCACCGCATTATCTTGCGGAATTATCCCTTCATGCCCTATGCGCTATTGATAATGGGCTGGTATTGGAGCATGTGCGGGGTGGGTCGCTGCATGATCTTGGTCTGTCGAGAGAATCTGTGCAGGTGGAGCGTGGTAAGGCCATTCCAACCTCAACAGCCGGTCATGGCATAGACTTTATTCTGGAAGGTGAGAATGCGGTTTTTGAAGTGCCGGATAGCGGTTATGTCTTTGATAAAATTAGGTCACATATAGATTAGGACAAGCAATTTATGGCTCAGGAATATGATGTACCGGCAATCAAGCGCACCGATGATATTTTGTCGGCGGTAGCGGCGTCTGCTCAGCCGGTCACAACCGCCATGTTGATGGAGAAGACCCAGCTTTCCCGAAGCACTTTATATCTACTTTTATCCAGCATGGAACGCCGGCGGTGGATTCAGAAAAGCGGTGACGGATACCGCATCGGTCTTGCGCTCTTTGACTTTGGTAACAGCTTTCTAAAATATGATAATCTGCAGGAAAGTTTTGCCACGGAGGCTACAAAATTCGTTGGTGAATATAACGAAGTAGTACAGCTCGCCATGTTGGAGAATTTTAATGTGATCTATCTTGCTCGTAAAGATTCCATGCGGCCTGTTGGTTTAATATCCAATGTTGGTACACAATTG
>DAOWHQ010000072.1:0-2356 GCA_030641355.1 Alphaproteobacteria bacterium | reverse complement strand
GGATACCGTAAGGGTAACGGCGAGGATTATGTCCATTTGGATGGCAGGTACCTGTCACAGGATTTAGGTAATAGGTCCGGATAGGCTGGTGCTTTTGACCGCTGGAGGCGGCCAGGCAGGGAAAGCGCACAGATTCTTAGTAATAATGCCCGCCCCATGCCATCCGTTGGTCTTCGTCGTATTGAACCAAAAGCATTTGAGACAAAATGGCTAAACTGGATAGGGCCGTGGCAGTGGGATATGTTTTTGGCTAAAATGGAAGAAGATCGCGAAATTTCTGATGCCTTGATCGTGGGTATGCGGCTTTCATTTGAACCAATCAAGAATTTTGAGGTCGGCATATCACGCACATTGCAATTGTGCGGTGATGGGCGTCCATGTAACTTTAGTTCATGGACCAGAGCATTAATTTCTATCGGTGATTTGGATAACCCAACGACAGATGAAGGACGGCTTAATGAACCCGGGAATCAGCTCGCGAACCTTGAATTATCTTATACTTTGCCTATTGGCAAAAATACATATGTAAAAATGTATGCCGATGGAACCACCGAAGATTTAATATTTCTTATACCGTATAAATATACAAAATTACTTGGGTTGAGTTTCTATGGCCCTTATGGTGAAGACGGTTCACAATGGCGGTTAACAACAGAATATACAGATACGGTTTCGACACTTGTGTGGTTGTTAGGTACCAAAGAACTTAATCTGATTTATGAACATCATATATATAAAACCGGATATCGGTATAAAGGTCGCTCTCTTGGTAACAGCCTGGACAACGACAGCAAATTATTAAGTGTCGTAGCTCAATTCCAAAATTCCAATGGCTGGGAATATACGGCGAAGTATCATCGCGCTAATATAAATATTGATGGTTCGGGCAAAAACAGTATTTCTGTACCCAACAAGAAATTGAATATTTTTGAAGCAAGTGTGCAAGGTGATATGGGGGTTGGAAACCTTAAATTTGATCTGAGATATTCCACTGATGGCATACCTGCTTTGGGCAATGATGGTTCGTTTACCAGCGTTGGGGTCACATGGAATATTAGATATTAATTTGCTCGTGCTGTTTGTTTTATTAAGTAGAGATACCCACTACATAAACAAATGGAGATCAAATTAACTACTAATAACAATATGATCATGGAGAATATTGTTTTCTCGTGCGGATAAGCCCAGAATAACCCTGCATAGGTTGCAATATTGAGAAATATTATCACATTTAAAATTATTTCTTTTCGCGATTTCAACAATAAGGCAGACACATAAGCAAAAATATAACGCGCCCCGAGAGTTCCTGCGAGGGGCAGGAAAAATATCCATAAGGACATTAATTTCATATTCTCAGGCATGATATAAGCAGAGCCATAACCGATCACGAATAAAGCCAATGTAGATAGAGAAAAAAGGACCAATGTTTCTACAATGTAGGGGCGCTGGTTGGAAATCCAGTCACCCTTGTGCAATAATATTCGATTGGTAATGACTGATGTCCCCATGGTGAGTTGTAAAACTACACGGGTGGTAAAAACATAAATGACAAACATTTTCCCCGACATTACTGCGGCTGCTAAGAAGATATCAATATTCAAAGCTAAATAATTAGCACCTTGGTTTATGGTAATCTGAAGGCGGTTCATAAACGGTTCGTAACTCAAGGGTATATCACTTAACTTTCCATATTGAAGATAGGTGCAAAGCGATAATATAAAAACCAGTATTTTTGGTATAAAATAATAATAAATAACAAGTGAATATAAATTGACTTCAAATAAATAAGCTAGTGTTAGGCTTGCTAAAGAGACAACAACATTACTCCCTGTAATAAACAGTTCCGCCCTTGCTTTATGAAGCTTACGCATATGAATTTGTATGCGGTAAATGAAGCCCTGAAGGGCTATACCCAATGTAATAGCAGTAGAGATATATGGTATATCGTTATGCAAGACGACGATAATAATTATAGCCGCAATAATTCGGGGCCATATTAAATAATCAGACCTGAAAGGGTCTAGATAATTTTTATCCTCGTGGGAATGGCGTAATGTTGATGTGATAAATCCAAAGTCAACAAGCCAGAACACCAGCATTGACAAGGTCCATACTTCAACAAAATGTTTTGCATCGATATCATTTAGAAAAAAAAGACAGAAAAATACATAACCGGACTGGGCAATGATCCTGCTTGTCAAAGCAAAATATTCTAATAAATATTTTGAATTTATCATTTTATAAGGACGCCCAGTATTTCAGATTTTGATGAATCATTCTCAAGCAGCGACTGGGGGTATTTCTCGAATTTCTTAAATTTTCTCGGTGAAGTTTCCGCATAGACCCTATGTTCAGT
>DAOWHQ010000165.1:0-9196 GCA_030641355.1 Alphaproteobacteria bacterium | reverse complement strand
GATCAGGGCCGCCTGCTGATCCCCCGCGATACCGGTTATGGGAATGGCTTGCCCGAATAAACTCTGGTCCAGATCGCCAAAATGGTGATCACAGGCATGGACGGAAGGCAACAGGGCTTCTGGCACATCAAACAATCTGAGCAATTCCCTGTCCCATGCCATATCCCGAATATTGAACAGCATGGTTCGGGACGCATTGGTCACATCCGTCGCATGGACCCTGCCCTTGGTCAGATGCCATAAGATGAAGCTATCCACCGTACCAAAGGCCAGTTCGCCCTTTTCCGCTCTCTCCCGCGCCCCATCTACATTATCCAATATCCACTTTATTTTTGTCGCCGAAAAATACGGGTCGAGCAGAAGTCCGGTCTTTTCACTGACCATATTTTCCATGCCGTCCTGCTTCAGTTGCCCACAAAGCTCAGCCGTTCTACGGTCCTGCCAGACAATCGCCGGATGGATAGGCGCGCCTGTTTTCCTGTCCCATATCAGCGTGGTTTCCCGTTGGTTGGCGATACCTATCGCCATGGGTGATATGCCGGATGGCAGGCTGTCCAGAGCCTGAGCCATAACATCCAGCACGGTGCTTAAAATTTCCATGCCATCATGCTCAACCCAGCCATCCTGCGGGAAATACTGGGTAAATTCCGTTTGGAAGGAGGATATAACCTGCCCCTGATCATCAAAGATCATCGCGCGGGTGCTGGTTGTACCCTGATCAATGGCCAGTAAATAGCGCGTCATCTATAACTCCCTGTTGTGAATTTTCCCATTGTGATTAATATACATCTAATAATAAAAAATTTGGAAAAAATAATGAAGCCTGATTATGATCTGCTGATCATCGGTGGTGGTATAAACGGTACGGGTATCGCACGGGATGCCGCCGGGCGCGGCCTGAAGGTGATGTTGGTGGAGATGGATGATCTGGCCTCTGCCACCTCGTCCCGCAGCACCAAACTTATTCATGGCGGTTTGCGTTATCTGGAATATTACGAGTTTCTGCTGGTGCGAAAAGCCCTGAGCGAGCGTGAAATATTGCTTCACGCAGCCCCTCATATTATCCACCCCATGAAGTTTATTCTGCCCCATGAAGAATATCTGCGGCCCAAATGGATGATCCGGCTTGGGCTATTCCTCTATGATCATCTGGGTATGCGGAAAACACTGGGCGGATCAAAACAGATCAAATTAAAGGCGGGCAATCCCCTGCGCTCACGTTTCACCGATGCCTTCACTTATTTTGACTGCTGGGTCGATGATGCGCGGCTTGTAGTGCTCAATGCGCTGGATGCCAAGTATTATGGGGCGGAAATTCTGACCCAGACGAAATTTATATCGGCTCAGAATAAAGGCGAATACTGGCAGGCGGAAATTTCCGGCGATAGAAAGATCACCGCCAAAGTTATCATCAATGCGGCAGGGCCGTGGGTGTCCAATATTATAAATGATGGTCTTTCCCTACCCGCCCATAACCGTCTGCGTCTGGTCAAGGGCAGCCATATCATTGTGCCTCAGTTATTTGAGGGTGCGGATTCCGATATTCTTCAAAATAAAGATAACCGGATCATTTTCGCCATACCTTACCAGAAAGACTTTACCCTTATCGGCACAACGGACGTTCCTTTTGAAGGCGACCCGTCTACGGTCGCTATTTCGGAAGATGAAATTAATTATCTCTGCCATCATATTAATGAATATTTTAAAGAAAGCCTGTCGGCAGATGATGTGGTCTCCCATTATGCGGGGGTCAGGCCGCTATATGATGATGCCACCCATGAGGCCAGTAAAGTTACCCGCGACTTTGTTCTGGCGCTAAGGGAAGACGGTGGTGCACCTCTGCTGTCGATCTTTGGCGGCAAGATCACCACCTTCCGCCATCTGGCAGAAGAAACATTGGCAAGACTTGAGAAATTTTTCCCCCATATGGCTGAACATTGGACTGAGAATGCCTCCCTGCCAGGCGGAAAAATTTCAGATATGGCTGAATTTATTCAGGATAAACAGGTTGAATATAACGGGTTGGATAAAGACCTCTGCGAACGATATGCCCATCTTTACGGCACCCGCATGGATGATATGCTAAGGGGCTGTGGGGAGGATGCAAAACTCATCGGCCCCGGCCTCTATGACTATGAAGCACGCTTTCTGATCAGGGCGGAATGGGCCATCACGGCTCAAGACATCCTGTGGCGCCGGACAAAGCTCGGCCTCACATGGTCTGAGGATCAGGTAGCACAACTCGAAGAATGGCTGAGCCGTCACATATGAACGGCTCTTCCGTCCGTTGCCATGGCGGCTTCGCGCACGGCTTCGGTTTCTGTGGGATGAGCATGACAGGTATAGGCCAGATCTTCGGCGGTGATGCCTTTTTCCACCGCCAATGTTAATTCGGCAATCATATTGCCCGCATCGGCCCCAATGATATGCGCCCCTAGAATTTTATCTGACGCGGCACAGCTCAGTATTTTAACAAAACCATCCGTCTGGCGGTTGGCCTTGGCGCGGCTGTTGGCGGTGAAGGGGAATTTGCCGACAATATAAGCCGTACCCGCCGCTTTCAATGCTTCTTCCGTCTTACCGACACTGGCCACTTCCGGCATAGTATAGATCACACCCGGTATGGCATCATAATTCACGTGACCCGCAAAGCCCGCGATAATTTCCGCAACCGCCGTGCCTTCGTCTTCGGCTTTATGAGCAAGCATAGCACCACGCACCACATCACCAATGGCATAAATGCCCTTAACATTGGTCTGGAAATGTCCGTCAATTTCAACCTGACCCCGATCGGTCATCTTAACGCCTGCCTTTTCTAAACCAAGACCCTGCGTATAGGGTTTGCGGCCCACGGCAACCAGAACTGTATCGCATTTGATCTGTTCGGCGTCCCCACCAGCGGCGGGTTCAACGGAAACACTGAGCGATGTCTTGGTTTTCTTGACGGCGGTAACTTTTGATTTCAGTTTAAATTTGAAGCCCTGTTTTTTCAGGATACGGGCAAAGGTTTTGCTTACCTCACCATCCATTTCCGGCGTGATGCGGTCCATAAATTCAACAACCGTGACCTCTGCGCCCAGACGTTGCCAGACGGAGCCAAGCTCAAGCCCGATCACGCCACCGCCAATGACAACCATATGTTTTGGCACCTTGGGCAGGCTTAAGGCCCCGGTGGATGATACAACCTGTTTTTCATCAATATCAATGCCCGGCAGTCCCGCCACATCAGAACCCGTGGCTATAACGATATTCTTTGTGGTCAATATACGCTCACCGCCCTCAGTCAGGTCAACTTTAACGCTGCCCTGTGACGGAATAGAACCGCGACCTTCAATATACTCCACCTTGTTCTTTTTCAGCAGATAAGCCACACCATCGGTCAGACCCTTGACGGTCTCATCCTTGGATGCCATCAGTTCTGCAATATCAATGGATACTTTTCCGGTTTTAATGCCGAACTTTGCCATGCCGTGATTTGCTTCTTCGAAAAGCTCGGATGCGTGCAACAATGCCTTTGACGGCATACAGCCCACATTCAGACACGTTCCGCCCAGAGTGCCGCGCATTTCAACACAAGCCACTTTCAGACCCAATTGAGCCGCCCGAATTGCACAGACATATCCGCCCGGCCCGCCACCAATAATGACCACATCAAAATTATCAGACATAACTTTTCCCTTATAAATCCAGAACCAGACGCTGCGGATCTTCCAAACATTCTTTCACACGAACGAGGAAGGTCACCGCACCTTTGCCATCCACCACCCGATGGTCGTAGCTCAGCGACAGATACATCATCGGTCGGATCACCATCTGACCATTTTCAACCATAACCCGTTCCTTAATGGCATGCATACCGAGAATACCGGACTGCGGTGCATTGAGAATTGGTGATGACAGAAGTGAGCCAAAAATACCGCCGTTGGAAATGGTAAAGGTTCCGCCCTGCATTTCATCCATGCTGAGCTTACCTTCACGGGCGCGACCGCCAAGACGGACAATTTCTTTTTCAATTTCGGAAAAGCTGCGATCCTGACAATCACGAACAACCGGCACTACAAGCCCCGCCGGAGTGCTTGCCGCAACCCCCACATGGTAATAATTTTTGTAAACGATGGCATCGTCACGGATTTCCGCATTAACCTCTGGAATTTCTTTCAGGGCCTGTACGCAGGCCTTAACAAAGAACGACATGAAGCCGAGCTTGGAGCCATGTTTCTTTTCAAACATTTCCTTATATTGGTTGCGCAGTGCAATCACCGCTGACATATCCACCTCGTTATAGGTGGTCAGCATGGCGGCGGTATTCTGAGCATCCTTCAGGCGCTTGGCAATTGTGCGGCGCAGGCGGGTCATGGGAACAACCTCTTCCCGCGGCAATACTTCCTCACGAACCGTTGTTGCCGGAGCGGCAGCGGGGGCCGCAGTGCCATGTTCCAGAAAATTCAGCACATCGGCCTTAGTCACTACACCATCCGGGCCGGTGCCGACAATCTTGCTCAGATCAACAGCTTTATCCACCGCAATCTTGGCCGCAGAGGCCCGAACCCCACCAGAGGGCGCGGGAGCCGCAGGAGCCGGAGCCGCTTCAGCTTTTGGTGCTGCTGCCGGAGCCGCCGCGGCTTTGCCGTGGGCGGTTTCATCGATCTTGGCTAAAAGTGCGCCAACGCCGACCGTTTCACCCTCTTCGGCGACAATTTCAGATAACGCGCCGCTGGTGGTAGCATTCACTTCCAATGCGACTTTATCGGTTTCCAATTCACATATTGGTTCATCGACCGCAACCGCGTCACCAACAGATTTAAACCATTTACCGACAGTAGCTTCCGTGACGGATTCGCCTAGTACGGGAACGTGGATTTCAATGGCCATAAGCCCTACTCCTTTTTTTCTCTCTTTACCTAAGAGTTTATTTTAATTTCAAGGCCTGATCTACCAGGTCATTTTGTTGTTTTAAATGCAAGCTCATCTGCCCCGTTGCCGGTGATGCTGCCGCACGGCGTCCGGCATAAACGGCCCGACTTGGGGTCATTTTACAGTTCTTGAGGCTTTCTTCCAGATGGGGTTCAATGAATGACCAAGCACCCATATTTTTCGGTTCTTCCTGACACCAGACAACGGTTTCTGCATTTTCGAAACGGGACAGTTCCTCAACCATAGCCTCACGAGGATAAGGATAAAGCTGTTCCGCACGCAGAATATAAGTATCTGACATTTCCCGTTTGTCACGCTCTGCCATAATGTCAAAATAGACCTTACCGGAACAAAGAATAACCCGCTTGATGTTCTTATCAGCCTTCAGCTTGATGCTCAGCTCAGGATCGCTCTGGGCCATATCCCAAAGCAAGCGGTGAAACTCTGTTCCCTCGTCCATATCGGAAAGATTCGATACAGACATCTTATGACGCAGCAGGGATTTTGGCGTCATCATAATCAATGGCTTGCGGAATTTCCGTTTCATCTGGCGGCGCAGAATATGATAATAGTTGGCCGGTGTTGTACAATTTGCCACCTGCATATTATCTTCGGCACAAAGCTGAAGATAACGTTCCAGACGCGCAGATGAATGTTCCGGTCCCTGACCTTCATATCCGTGGGGCAGCAAAATTACCAGCCCGCTCATGCGCAGCCATTTTGCCTCACCAGAGGAAATAAACTGGTCAAATATCATCTGCGCCCCATTGGCGAAGTCACCAAACTGAGCTTCCCACAGCACAAGCGCATCCGGTTCCGCCATGGTATAACCATATTCAAAACCCAGCACGCCCACTTCTGATAGCGCACTGTCGATAACTTCATAAGTGGCATGGGGATCGGAGCCGTCCGCAACATTGCGAAGCGGCGTATAGCGTTCTTCGGTTTCCTGATCGATAAAGACGGAATGACGGTGAGAGAATGTCCCCCGCTGGCTGTCCTGACCGGAAAGCCGCACACGGTGACCCTCCCGGATCAAGGTTGCAAAGGCCAAAGCCTCTGCCGTGGACCAGTCAAGGCCTGTACCTGTATCAAGCGTCATAGCCTTGGCATCTAATATACGTTTTAAAGTCCGGTGTACTTTGAAAGCATCCGGAACAGTGGTCAATACGCGGCCGATATCCTGCAATTCATCCACATGAACTCCGGTTCCGGCAGAACGGCGCAGATCATCTGAATCCCGCTCGTATCCAGACCAGCGACCGGCAAACCAGTCCGCTTTGTCCACTTTGTAGCTCTCGGCAGCTTTCATTTCCACATCAAGATAGTTGGATACATCCTTAACCATCTGGTCGGACTGTTCCTGTGTGAGCAGTCCCTCCCGGATCAGGCGTTCCGCATAAATATGACGGGTTGTTTTATGGTTTTTAATACGTTTATACATGAGCGGCTGGGTGAAAGAAGGCTCATCGCCCTCATTATGTCCAAACCGCCGATAGCAGAACATATCAACCACCACATCAGACTGAAATTTCTGGCGGAATTCTGTCGCCATCTTCATCACATAAACCACCGCTTCCGGATCATCGCCGTTCACATGGAATACGGGTGCCTGTACCGCTTTCGCCATATCGGAGGGATAGGGGGAGGAGCGGGAATAATGGGGTGAGGTGGTAAAGCCTATCTGATTATTGACGATCACATGAATGGTGCCGCCTGTCTGATAACCTTTCAGCCCACTAAAAGCGAAACATTCCGCCACAAGTCCCTGTCCGGAAAAAGCCGCATCACCGTGCATCAATAGAGTGAGAACACTTCTGCCCGATGTATCATGGCGGTGAGTCAGCTTGGCCCGTGTCTTGCCCAAAGCCACCGGATTAACTGCTTCCAGATGGGATGGGTTCGGGGTCAGAGACAAATGAACGTCATTGCCATCAAACGAACGATCAGAAGATGCCCCCAGATGATATTTCACATCGCCGGAGCCTTCGACTTCGTCTGGTTTGTATGAGCCGCCGTGGAATTCGTGAAAAATTGCCCGGATCGGCTTGCTCATCACATTGGCCAGCACATTCAGGCGGCCACGGTGGGGCATACCGATGACAATCTCCTCAACACCGTTCTGTCCACCGGTTTTGATAATTGCTTCCAATGCGGGAATCAGCGATTCCGCACCATCAAGGCCAAAGCGTTTAGTACCGATATATTTTTTTGCCAGATACTGTTCGAAGCCATCGGCTTCGGCCAGTTTTTGGAGTATGGCCATTTTACCCTGATCGGTGAAATTAATTTCCTTGTCACGGCCTTCGATACGGGATTGAATCCACGCCTTTTCTTCCGGCTCGTTGATATGCATGAATTCCACACCAACTGTCCCGCAATAGGTCCGTTTCAGTATGGTCAGCACTTCACGTAAGGATGCAACTTCAAGCCCCAATACATGATCCAGAAAGATCGGACGATCCATGTCATCTTCACCGAAACCATATGTGGCAGGGTCAAGTTCCGTCTGTAACGGGCGATCTTCAAGCTCCAACGGGTCGAGCGCAGCATGAAGATGTCCCCGCACGCGGTAGGTGCGGATCATCATCAGGCATCGAATAGTATCTGTGGTCGCGGCGCGGATTTCATCCTCGGACGCGGCACCCTTCCTTTTACGGCTGGGTGTAGGGTCCATATATCCCGGATCAAGGGCGGCAAGATAATCATCCTGCGCGGATTTGACCTTATGGTCCCAGTCCGGTCGCTCCCACGATGCGGCGGTGCGTTCAACCCCCGCATTCAAAAGAGTCTTGGCGTCGTCTGCCAGACTGTGAAAATATTCTGCCCACGAACTGTCCACCGATGTGGGGTCCTTGGTATAACGGGCAAAGAGTTCTTCGACGAAGGCTCCGCTGGAACCATTAATCACACTTTCCGTGTCCAGATATTCATTCATGTATCAGGCTCTTTTGTTGTTTCACTGTATCCTAAAGCAATTAACCTTTCAAAACTGCTAACAAGGTCGTACCAAGCTCCGCCGGAGATTCGGTTACCGTAATACCCGCACTGCGCATGGCTTCAATCTTGTCTTCTGCGCCGCCTTTGCCGCCGGATACAATAGCACCAGCGTGGCCCATAGTCCGACCGGGAGGGGCCGTACGTCCGGCGATAAAACCAACAACAGGTTTCTTGATCTTGGAGGCTTTCAGGAATTCTGCCGCTTCTTCTTCAGCAGAACCACCGATTTCACCGATCATAATGATGCTGTCTGTATCATCATCGGCAAGGAAACCTTCCAATACGTCAATGAAGTTAGTGCCATTCACCGGATCACCACCAATACCAACGCAGGTGCTTTGGCCAAGTCCTACAGCCGTTGTCTGACCCACAGCTTCATAAGTCAATGTACCAGAACGGGATACAATCCCAACCTTTCCGGGGTTATGGATATGACCGGGCATAATGCCGATCTTACATTCACCCGGCGTAATCACGCCCGGACAATTGGGGCCGA
Source organism: Alphaproteobacteria bacterium (assembly GCA_030641355.1). Taxonomy (GTDB): domain Bacteria; phylum Pseudomonadota; class Alphaproteobacteria; order Sphingomonadales; family Emcibacteraceae; genus Paremcibacter. Next base: position 786 of record DAOWHQ010000165.1, on the reverse strand, counting down.
CCAACCGCGTATTGGAGCCTTGCAAAGCCCGCTTTACCTTAACCATATCCAACACGGGAATACCTTCGGTAATACAAACCGCAAGCTCGATACCCGCATCGATGGCTTCCAAAATGGCGTCCGCCGCAAAGGGGGGCGGTACGTAAATCACAGAAGCATTAGCACCGGTAACCGATACCGCTTCATCAACCGTATTGAATATGGGTAGATCAAGATGAGTTCTCCCGCCTTTGCCCGGTGTCACACCACCAACCATTTTTGTGCCATAAGCAATGGCCTGTTCGGAATGGAATGTGCCCTGTGCGCCGGTGAAGCCCTGACAGATTACTTTTGTTTCTGAATTAATAAATATGGACATTACGACGCCTCCTTAACAGCATTAACAACTTTTTGTGCGGCATCACCCATATCATCAGCAGATATAATCGGCAGGCCACTGTCAGCCATAATTTGTTTGCCAAGTTTCACGTTCGTCCCTTCAAGGCGAACCACAAGCGGCACAGACAAAGATACCTCTTTCGCCGCCGCGACAACACCTTCTGCTATCACATCACAGCGCATGATACCGCCAAAGATATTGACCAGAATACCTTCCACATTGCTATCACTGAGGATGATTTTAAAAGCTTCGGTCACCCGTTCTTTGGTCGCCCCGCCGCCAACATCAAGGAAGTTGGCCGGAGAGCCACCCTTGAGCTTGATAATATCCATGGTCGCCATAGCAAGACCCGCGCCATTGACCATGCAACCGATGCTGCCATCAAGCTTGATATAGTTCAGCTCATG
>DAOWHQ010000222.1:0-3625 GCA_030641355.1 Alphaproteobacteria bacterium | reverse complement strand
GTAATGATCCGGGTTTTGTTCATAACGGGGCTTTGGCGGGACTGGTGGCGGTCTGTGCCGGATCAGACATCATGCATCCGCTTGGCGCACTGGCCACTGGTGTCATTGCCGGGGTGATTTTTGTCAAGGCGTTTAGCTATGTTCAGAATGTATTAAAGGTGGATGATGTGCTGGGGGTTTGGCCCCTGCATGGGATTTGCGGTTTGTGGGGTGGCATTGCCGCCGGAATTTTCGGCATGGAACGCTTGTGGGGTCTTGGCGGAGTATCGTTCATGTCACAGCTAGTAGGGTCACTAACGGGTGCTGCCATTGGGGGGCTGTTTGGCTTTGTAGTTTACGGACTACTGAAAAAAACGGTTGGCATCCGGCTTAGTGAAGAAGAGGAATTCATCGGGGCTGATCTGGCGGTACATAAGATTTCAGCCTATCCGGAAGATGATCTGGGCGGAAGATAAATCAGGTCGTAATTTGCCGGCGAACAGGGTAAGGTCTGCTGAAGCTGATAACTGGAAAACCTGTGGAATTTACCCGATTTAAAAACCTGCCGCCCTACCCTTTTCCCCGTATGCGTAGTCTGCTTGCGGGGATCACGCCGCGGGATACTACGGCGGCTCTGAATATGTCTGTGGGTGAGCCACAGCATGATGTGCCATCCTTTGTTACCGATATTCTGCATCGGGAACGTGCGAGCTATAACAAATACCCGCCTGTGCAGGGCATTGATGTATGGCAACAGGCGGTGGCTGGTTGGCTAACGCGCCGCAATGGTCTGGGTCGTGGCATGGTGGGCAAAGACCATCTGTTGCCGTTATCGGGCAGCCGGGAAGGGCTGTTCTCCATCGGGCTGGTCGCGATCAGCCGCCAGAAAAATGGCGAAATTCCGCTGGTCTTAAGCCCCAATCCTTTTTATCAGCCCTATGCCGGCGCGGCCCTAAGTGCCGGAGCTGAAACATTATATGTTCCGGGCAATAGTTACGCCGATCTGCCGGAAGATATACTGAAGCGTACCGCTCTTGCCTTTATCTGCAATCCGTCAAATCCTGAAGGACACATTGCCAGTCGCGATTATCTGGAGCGGATGGTTATGCTCGCCCGGAAATATGATTTTACGCTGGTAAGTGATGAATGTTATTCGGAAATTTATGATGACAGGCCACCGATCGGGATTCTGGACGTTTGTCACAAAATGGCTGGGCGCAATCCTGATAACCCGTTTCAGAATGTGGTGGTGTTTAATTCCCTATCGAAAAGGTCCAATCTGGCCGGGCTTCGGTCCGGTTTTATGGCGGGTGATCCGGCGATAGTCGCCGAAACCCTGCGTATGCGCACCTATGGCGGCGCACCTATGCCCCTGCCGGTTCAGGTGGCCTCAGCTGCGGCGTGGAATGATGAGGGCCATGTGGAGCAGAACAGAGCCTTATACAGACAGAAATTTGATCTGGCGGAGAAATATCTGGACGGCAGGTTTTCCTTCCGGCGGCCCGTGGGCGGTTTTTGCCTGTGGTTAGAGGTGGGAGACGGGGAGGTGGCCTGCCGGAAACTGTGGCAGGAGGCGGGGATTAAGACCTTGCCGGGATCTTATCTTGCCCGATCTGATGCTGAAGGCTATAATGTGGGCGCGCCATATATTCGCCTTGTTCTTGTGCATGATGTTAAACTTTTGGAGCCTGCGCTTGAGAAAATCGCAAAAACACTGTAAAAAGAACGCTATAGGCCTGAAGTAAGGTGATGGAACAGGGACGCCCGATTGACAAGCAGACGCAAAACTATAACGAAAAAAGCCAAGCGCACTATCCTGCCTGAAGCGGTTTACAGTTTCATGGTTAGCGGGACCACCCGCCTATGGGGACTTTCCCTGATTATTTTGAGCCTTATGGCTTTTGCCACTATGGTTGGATATTATAGCAACGACCCCAGCTGGCGGGTCGCAGGGCAGGATGAGGTTAAAAACTGGCTTGGCTTGCCGGGAGCCTATGTGGCCGATTTCCTGATACAGGCTTTAGGTTTTGGTGCAGCGGTTCTGGTCTTTCCCTTCACCACATGGGGCTGGCGGATTATGAGCCTGCAAGGATTGCCCTATCTGTGGCGTAACCTGATTATCTGGGTCTTTGGGGTGCTTCTGGCATCGCTAGTAGCGGCTTTTATGCCGGTTGCAGATTTCTGGCCAATTCGAAATTTCGGTATGGGCGGAATTATTGGTGACAAAATGTTTGTTTTCCTTAAACAAACCCTGTCGGATAATGGCATAGGATTCTTCCATGATCTATATGGCTTTATTTTTCTGGGGCTGTTTCTGGTAATAATTCCGGCATTTCTCGGACTGGAGCGTTCTGAATGGAGGGCAATGGGTCATGCTATTGTCAGGGCTGTTATCTGGTGCATTATCAAGACATGGAAAACATCACAGACGGCCTATTTATTGGTGAAAGAAAAATTGGTTCAGCAGGGTTCAGTTACCAGCATAGCAAGACGTCAGCAGAAAAAATCATCGTCTCGCACCGAACCGGTCATACAAAAAACCGGGGAATCACAACCCAGAAAAACAATACCGATTGTTGACAGCAAACCGCAAGGGCCGCCAAAAAGCCGCAGAGAGGCCAAGGAACGCGAGCCTATGTTTGATCTTGGTGGCGGTGAGGATGAATTTGTCCTGCCCCCGCTTAGCCTGCTCAGCAATGCAAAGCCTATCGCCAAGCAGGATCGCCTAAGCAAGGATGCGCTGGAGCAGAATGCCCGGATGCTGGAATCTGTTCTTGATGATTTTGGTATCACGGGCGAGGTTATCAAAGTTCGTCCCGGCCCGGTTGTGACCCTTTATGAGGTTGAGCCTGCGCCGGGAACCAAATCAACCCGGGTGATTAACCTTGCCGATGATATAGCGCGCTCCATGTGTGCTGACAGCGCTCGCGTGGCGGTGGTGCCGGGTAAAAATGCCATTGGCATAGAGCTGCCCAACAGCAAGCGGGAAATCGTTGTGTTGCGTGAACAATTAGCCACTGATGCCTATGAAGAAAGCAAGGCGGTTCTGCCTATTTGCATGGGTAAGGATATCGGCGGTGCGCCGGTTGTGGTTGATCTGGCCAGTATGCCTCATCTTTTGGTGGCGGGTACGACCGGATCGGGTAAATCCGTAGCCATTAATGTGATGATTCTGTCGCTGCTATACAAACTGACTCCGGCGGAATGTCGCCTGATCATGATCGACCCAAAGATGCTGGAACTGTCGGTATATGATGACATCCCCCATCTGCTCACCCCTGTGGTCACCGATCCCCAGCGGGCCGTGGTGGCTCTGAAATGGGTGGTGCGGGAGATGGAACAGCGCTACAAGGCATTGGCTAAATTGCAGGTGCGCAACATCGGTGCTTATAATAAGCGTTTGGTTGAAGCCCGTGAAAAGGGTGAGGTGATTGTTCATAAGGTTCAGACTGGTTTTGACCATGAATCCGGTGATCCCATTTATGAGGAAGAAAAAATTGACCTGACCCCATTGCCGATGATTGTGGTGATTGTGGATGAAATGGCGGATTTGATGCTGGTGGCGGGCAAGGATATTGAAGCCCTGATCCAGAGACTGGCCCAGATGGCCCGTGCCGCTGGTATTCATCTTGTTATGGCAACCCAG
>DAOWHQ010000060.1:0-10164 GCA_030641355.1 Alphaproteobacteria bacterium | reverse complement strand
AGCACCTGTATCCGATCCAGCCTAAGTGAAGGAAACCATCTCTGGAATCCGCGATCGGTATGTCAAGGGCTGGTAAGGTACTTCGCGTTGCTTCGAATTAAAGCACATGCTCCACCGCTTGTGCGGGCCCCCGTCAATTCCTTTGAGTTTTAACCTTGCGGCCGTACTCCCCAGGCGGAGTGCTTAATGCGTTAGCTGCGACACTGAAATCCGAAGATCCCAACATCTAGCACTCATCGTTTACGGCGTGGACTACCAGGGTATCTAATCCTGTTTGCTCCCCACGCTTTCGTTCCTCAGCGTCAGTACCGGACCAGTTAGGCGCCTTCGCCACTGGTGTTCCACCTAATATCTACGAATTTCACCTCTACACTAGGTATTCCCCTAACCTCTTCCGGTCTCTAGACTAACAGTTTTGGAGGCAGTTCCAGGGTTGAGCCCTGGGATTTCACCCTCAACTTGTCAGTCCGCCTACGAACTCTTTACGCCCAGTAATTCCGAACAACGCTAGTCCCCTCCGTATTACCGCGGCTGCTGGCACGGAGTTAGCCGGGACTTCTTTACTAGGTACAGTCATTATCTTCCCTAGCGAAAGAGTTTTACAACCCTAAGGCCGTCTTCACTCACGCGGCATTGCTGCATCAGGCTTGCGCCCATTGTGCAATATTCCCCACTGCTGCCTCCCGTAGGAGTCTGGGCCGTGTCTCAGTCCCAATGTGGCTGATCATCTTCTCAAACCAGCTATGGATCGCTGACTTGGTGAGCCATTACCTCACCAACTATCTAATCCAACGCGGGTCCATCTCTTAGCGATAAATCTTTCCTCCGAAGAGCGTATACGGTATTAGCAGCCGTTTCCAACTGTTGTTCCGTACTAAAAGGTAGGTCCCCACGCGTTACTCACCCGTGCGCCACTGTCCACACCCCGAAGGATGCTTCTCGTTCGACTTGCATGTGTTAGGCATGCCGCCAGCGTTCGTTCTGAGCCAGGATCAAACTCTCAAGTTGAGTTGATCTCTGTGCTCCCTATCCGAAAATAAGAAGCGATCAAAGTTCCTGATCCTGTCATTACTTAAAACTCACTGACATATACTTATAATTAAATAAGTAACATCGTTCTTAGTAAACAACAGTCCAGGAATTATCAGACCGCTGCCTACATCTCTCTTTCAATCTACAATGTCAAAGAACAATACCCATTACGCTTAAAGCGCAACAAAACACAACCAAGGCCCTAATCACTCTGTCCTTGCGGACAATGTTTTCAGCGGCCCCTGCCGTGTCGGTGAAGCGGGTTATAAGTGCTTCATCAAACCTTGTAAATACCTAATTTCATATTTAATAATTTTTTTTATGGAAACCGTTGCTCACTCTAGGGTTTCCATAAAAAAATAATGCTGTAGACAGGCTTGCGCCCGTCCGTGAAAGGTGAACTATATTAGCATAAAAAAGCAGGAAATAACAGAATAACAGCCGTAATTTAACCAGTTATAAAAAATAATCTTTTTTTAACAATAACTTAGCAGCTTAGGTTTCTGTTGAATTTTGATTCCTGTAATGATGAAATTATATTCGACTCAAGAAGATGTAATATAAGTCATCAGCGCCTCTGACTCGGCTTCGGTTTCTGCCATACGCTGCTTGACCACATCCCCGATGCTGATCACCCCAACAATACTACCTTCTTCAACCACAGGCAAATGGCGGATGCGCTTGGTAGTCATCTGTTCCATAACTTTCTTCATGTCATCATCCAGTGAGCAGGTATAAACACCTTCTGTCATGAAGTCGCAAACCTTGCCTTTAAGTATATCGCTACCATGCTTAGCGATGGCAATGATAATATCACGCTCTGAAAGTACGCCGCACATACTCCCCCCGTCTTCACAAACCAGTACCGCACCGATTTTATTTTCCCGCAGGGTTCTGGCCACTTCCATTAAACTATTATCTGGAGAAACAGATATAATCTGATGACCTTTATACTGAAGAACATTTTTAACGTACATGGAACCTCCTGTAGATTTAAGTATAGAGTGAAACGTCATTGTATATGAAAAAAACCGAATCTACGACTTAATAATTGGCGTTAATTTCTGAAATTTTGACAAAGGCCTTGTTTTTGCCAGAAAAAAATCAGACAACAAATGTTATGACAAAAGAAAATACCTTCATATTTGAGTCCTGCCGGTATGATACGGAAAAGCAAAGTGTTTTTCTGAACTATGCCTATTCTTCAAAACTCGCCTTCACCGAGGTTATCACTTTCACCGGTGCAAAGACGGAATTTTCGCTGGCAGAACAGATTGCTATTGGAAAACTGGCCGACGCTCTGCATCTGGCCGCCGGGATCAGTTATTACAAAGCCTATTGCCCGGCGCAGATTATCATCAGAAACCAAAAAATCAGCCGTAAAGAGGCAGACTTTTTCAATAAATTCTATCTCATGGGTCTTGGTGAGTTCTCTGTAGAAAATAAACTTGACCTTCGCAAGGTCATAAATTTCCCTGCTACTGAAGAAATCACCCCGCGACCAAGCCCACTCACCTTACCTCAAATAAATGTGGTTCCCATTGGCGGCGGCAAAGATTCTCTAGTCAGTCTGGAAATATTACGCAAAGCGGAACAGGTTTTCAGACCCATTGCCATAAATGCCGGGCAGCCTATTCTTGATGTGATTGACAGCGCCGATTGTTCATCTCCGATTCTAATCACTCGGAAAATTGACCCCATGCTGTTTCAGATCAATGAAAATAACGCCTATAACGGCCATGTTCCCATTACCGGCATCCTGAGTTTTATCATGTCTTTGGCTGCTGTTCTTTATGGTTATGATACGGTTATCATGTCCAATGAACAATCAGCTAATGAAGGCAATCTGGTGTATAATGACCTCCATATAAACCACCAATATAGCAAGTCATTGGAATTTGAGAAGGATTTCAGCCAATTTATCACCAATCATATCATGAGTGGCCTGAGATATTTCTCCCTTCTGCGCCCGCTATCGGAAAGTGGAATTGCGGCTTTATTTGCCCGGGAGGAAAAATATTTTCCCACGTTCAAAAGCTGTAACCGCAATTTTCATATCGCGAAGGAAATGCGAAAATATGGCTGGTGTTGCGATTGCCCGAAATGCCGTTTTGTCTATTTAGCCCTTGCCCCCTTTGTTGGAAAGCCAGAGCTTATCAAAATTTTTGGCCGCAATATGCTGAATGATAAAACTCAGGAAGATGGTTTCAGGGAATTGCTTGGCCTTAAAGGTCACAAACCTTTCGAATGTGTCGGAGAAATCAGCGAATGTCGTCTTATATTGAAAAGTCTGGCCCTAATACCTGAATGGCAGGATAGCTCACTCATTACCAGCCTCGCGCCCGAGATTGATGAAGAGGGACTAAACCTGCCCGAACTTACCGCCATGTCACTGAAAAAATATCCGGATCATGCCCTGCCCGCAGAATTTGAAAGAATGCTCGATGAATTTATCGGATCTTGAAAATAAAAAGCTCGCCATATGGGGCCTGGGCAAAGAGGGGCTTGAAAGCTATCGCAGTTTACGGGCGCAGTTCCCAACGAAGCCCCTCATTCTGATCAATCAGGAACGACCCGAAAATTTGCCATATGATGATCTTGTCAGTTTTATTCTTGAAGATGATCTGAAGGATAAAATTGACCAGATCGATATGGTGATAAAAGCGCCGGGCATCAGCCTATATCATCCTTTAGTCACCATAATGAAACAACATAATACCACCATAACATCAGCGACTAATATCTGGTTTGAACAGGGTCACAAGGGTACAATTATAGCCATAACGGGTAGCAATGGCAAAAGCACCACCTGCGCCATGCTTAAACATATCCTGAGCGGCCTCGGCCATAAGACAGAACTTGGTGGAAATATAGGAACGCCATTGCTGAACCTTGACCGGGATGCGGACTATTATGTGGTTGAACTGAGCAGTTATCAGACAGCAGATTTGACCCACGCGCCAGATATTGCGGTCCTGCTTAACCTGTTCCCGGAGCATATCCAGTGGCATCGAAGCCATGAGCAATATTTCACCGATAAAAGCAATCTGATTAAAACCGGCGCAAGGGTCGTTATCCTGAACAATACCGACCCCCTGACAAATGACATAATCTCGGCACGCCCCGAAAATACATTATGGTTTAATGACCCTGCAGCCATCCATTACCGGAAAGAACATATCCGATGTGAAGATAGTATTTTGGGCCCTGTCAAGGATGTCACCTTAGCCGGTGCGCATAATCTGGAAAATATCTGCGCGGCCCTTACGGTATGCAAGGCTCTGGGATTTGATCTGAAAAAATGTTTCTGCCTTGCGGCATCTTTCGCAGGCCTTCCACACCGTCTGGAAAAACTTGGAACTATAGACGGCATAACATATGTGAATGACAGTATTTCAACCACCCCTGAAGCGACGATTGCCGCCTTAAAGTGCTTTGAAGGTCGGGACATAACCCTTCTGGTGGGTGGACAGGACCGGGGCCAAAATTATTCGTCCCTCGCCGATTATTTAAATGACCATCCCAGAGTAAGACTTATCACCGCCTATGAGACCGGGTCAAAAATACAGGGTAAACTGAATAGTATCAATGCCATAACCAATATAAACGCCGCCATCGATCTGGAAGATTCAGTAAAGCAGGCCAAGGAAACTACACCAAACGACGGCATTGTCTTGCTAAGTCCTGCTGCACCAAGCTATGATGCTTTTATGAATTTTGAACAGAGGGGACGTAACTTTAGAAAATATAGCGGCATCTAAGTTGTAAATAGATTTTTAGCGGTGATGATAATTAATTTTTGTACTTTTTATATAACAGAATTGGATTATTTCTATGAGTTTTTATAGAGCGTTCTTCCCGGTAGCGGTAACAGTGGTTATTGCCTTAGCAGCAATTATCATTAGCCTGAGCATGGCAGACCGCGCCATAAAGGAATCTGGACATAAATCATCCCTCCAATCCATAACACAGAATATAAATAATATTAAAAATTTTCAGGCCACTATGCTCCTTGATTATGCGGAATGGAGCGATACTTTCACAAATCTGACCATTAATAATAATATGGAATGGTTCCATTACAGCATCGGCGGCGCCAATTTGCTGAAGAGCAAAATTCATGGCATAGCCTTCATGAAAAATGACGGAACTCTGATTGATCAGGAAACCAGAGACCATGATAAAGACTATGTCATATCTGCGGAAACACTTAAGCAGAACTTTGATAATATCAGGCTGGGAATACTCAAAAATACGGCTCTCAGTGCCGAGCCTGTGTCCTTCTTCATTTACAATAATGGCATCCCAACTCTCTTTAGCTTTTCTACCATCACACATCCGGAAGCAAATGCTCACCCGGACTTTACCATGGACCAAAGGGATTTTCTGATATTCTGGACGGCATTAACACCGGAACTTCTCTCACAGGCCAGCGTAGCGCTTAAATTAAAGAATTTATCCATTACACCTACACTGTCGCCCAATGGTTATTTATTGAAAGATAGCTGGAACCAAGTCATTGCATCGCTAAAATGGAAGCCTCGAAAAGAAGAAATCAACCCTCTGGCATTGTCTGTATACACCAGTATTGCCATGTTTAGCTTGTTGCTTTTTGGCGGCTATTACTCATTCCAAAGAATTTTTGATTTAATCAGAGAACTCGAAGACTCGCGGGAAATGGAAGAGACCGGACATAGGATAAAATCCGAATTTCTTGCTACTATGAGCCATGAGCTGAGAACACCGCTCAATTCTATTATCGGTTTTTCCGATATTTTAAAGTCTGTCAACAACGAAGCCCTAAGCAGCAAGCAGTCTGAATATATCAGCCATATTCAGGAAAGCGGCAAACACCTCCTGACCATCATTAATGAAATTCTCGATATGTCCAAGATCGAAGCGGGGAAATACGAACTTTACGAAGTCGAAATAAACCTGCGTCATGCCCTTAATCAATCAATAATTTATCTGGAGAAAGAGGCGGAAGACAAGAATATAACTCTGAACAGAAAAATACCAACCGTCCTCAATGAATTCATAGGTGATGAAAAGGTAATACGGCAGCTTGTACTAAACCTGCTCAGCAACGCCATAAAATTCACCCCAGAAAAAGGACAGATCACCATTGGCTGTGCTGTCACAAATCAGGGGTGCATGGAAATCTATGTGGAAGATACAGGTATTGGCATTTCACCAGAAAAAATTAATATGATTACCGAACCGTACCTACAGGATCAGGAACATAGAACCAGAAGTCACCAAGGAACCGGCCTTGGCCTTGCCATCTCCAAAGCTTTCGTGGAATTACATCAGGGAACAATGGAGATCAAGAGCGAACTGGATATCGGCACCCGTGTCACAATTGTTTTTCCGGCGTCCCGCGTATTGAGTGAGATGATTTAATAACTGCGCCGAGCAAGATTAAAACGCTCGTTTTACGTTTCTTTTTATTTCACTTTATGCCACACTCAACACACATCTTATCAGGAAAATAAAACATATGCTTGGACTCATGCAAGACCGCCCACTGCTAATTACCACAATTATGGAATATGCAACGCTCTACCATAAAGATTGCGAGGTGGTCACTAAGGCTGTTGAAGGAGGTATCCACAGGATAACTTACCGGGAAATTGTCCAAAGGTCGGCCAAACTAGCCCATGCATTGAAAAAACTGGGACTGAAGCAGGGCGAATGTGTCAGCTCTATGGCGTGGAATACTCATCGCCATTTGGAACTTTATCTTTCTGTCCCCTGCATGGGATCAATATTGAATACGGTTAACCCCCGCCTGTTCCCTGAACAGATCAGCTATATCATGGCACATTCAGAAGCCAAAATTATGTTTCTGGACCTGACCTTTGTATCTCAAATGGAGAAATGTGCCGACAGTATCCCCGGCGTGGAGAAAATTGTCATAATGACAGACCGCGCCCATATGCCCGAAACAACCCTTGACAATGTACTGTGTTATGAAGACCTGCTAGATGCCGAAGATGATAAATATGACTGGCCTGATCTGGATGAAAATAGTGCGGCTATCTTATGTTACACCTCTGGCACAACTGGTGATCCCAAGGGCGTCCTCTACAGCCACCGCAGTACCGTCCTGCAAACCCTATGCACCTGCACCAAGGATAGTCTTGCTGTAAGCAGAGAAGATGTTGTTTTCCCCATTGTCCCCATGTTTCATGTCAATGCCTGGGGAACACCCTTTGCCGCCGTCATGACGGGAAGCAAACTTGTTCTTCCTGGTGGTGATATGACCGGGGAAAATTTCTATAACATGATCAAGCAGGAGGGCTGCACCATAGCGCTTGGGGTTCCCACTATCTGGCTGGCACTCCTGCAATATGTCAGCACCCTGAAAGATGAAGATTTATCCAGCCTTCCCATTAAAAATTTTGTTATTGGCGGGTCCGCCGCCGCGCCCAGCCTCATTGAGAATCTGGAAAAGATCTTTGACTGCACTGTTATTCATGCCTGGGGCATGACGGAAACCAGCCCGCTTGGGTCGGTGAACCGCCTGTTGGCTAAACATGACGATCTGTCCGATGATGAAAAAATGGCGATCAAAATAAAACAGGGGCGCCCGCCTTTCGGTATCGAGATGAAAATTGTTGATGATGACGGCGATGAGCTGCCCCGCGACGGGGTTGCCTTTGGCCGGCTTATGGTTCGCGGATCATGGGTTGCCAAGTCTTATTTCAGACAGCCCGATCTTAACATTTTGGACGATGAAGACTATTTTGATACGGGCGATGTATCCACTCTGGATCCGGACGGCTATATGACCATCGTTGACCGGTCAAAGGATGTTATCAAATCTGGCGGGGAGTGGATTTCCTCCATTGACCTTGAAAATGTTGCTCTGGGTCAGACGGATGTGGCCGAAGCCGCTGTCATTGGTATCGCCCATCCAAAATGGCAGGAACGGCCCCTGCTGATCATCGTGCCCAAACCCGGAACCTCCCCAACCAAGGAAGATATTCTTGGTTATCTGGATGGTAAAATCGCCAAATGGTGGACGCCGGATGATGTGGTTTTCATCGAAGAAATGCCCCATACCGCCACGGGCAAAACCCAGAAACGGGATCTGCGCGAAATATTTAAAGATTTTAAATTCGCTAAATAGCCTGATTAGAACAGTTTCTTTTGTCTGAAGAAAATCGGCAGAAACCGCACCAGAAACAGCCCGTAAGCCAATATCCAAAGGCTTCCTGAGCTCTGGAAAATAGCCGTATAGCCATCCTCCAACACAAGGGGCAATATTGCCCTGCTGATGGCGGCAAGGTTAATGAATACAAACATTACCGTCAGGATTTTTTCATTATTCAGCGGCAAGCCGGAATGGCCCAATGTGGCACGGGACATGACACCTAATGTCAGTGATCCCACCGCCCCGACCGTGAAGGCATGCATGGCATGACTTAGAAATGTCTCATCGATAAAACTGCCGTAAGCGATTAGGAAAAACCCCACCGGAAGCCAATAATAACCCAGATGTAGTATGAAGAGCAGCGGATCATGGACCACCTTCCACCCTTTCCAGCTAAAGGCTCGGATTAGTGTCACTAAACACGCAAAAGAAGCTATGCCACCAATGACCGCATCATCCGCATTGCTGAGAAACGCCACCGCCAGCCCTGCAATTGATACGGCAGATAACGGCAACAGCACGGCGGGCGCGGATATTTCAATGCTCGGATATTTACTGCAGGTGAAGCTGGGAATAATACGTCCCCCTATCACATTCATCAGAAATACTATGAACAGCATGGCAGGTAGAAATAATTGCCGCGTCTCAAAATCAATCCAGCCAATTACCGCCATATGGCTGGTGACATTCAAGGCAGCAAAAAGCATTAACATTGCCGGCAGAAAATAATTTCGTTTATTACCGGCTTTAACAAGCGCACCGACAATGCCGAGTATAGCCAGCGGCAGAAAAACCCCGTCCACAACCAACGGCATCCAGATCGGTAGCTTGGCGCTGAAAAACACCGTAATGCGACCCAATATCCAGATCAATCCCAATAAAGCCAGCCTCATTCCCGTTGGGGTGGGCTGTCCGGTCCAATTGGGCACGGCGGTATAGAGAAAGCCGATAATCACAGCCACAACCATGCCAAATATCATTTCATGCTGATGCCAGCTTGCCGGAGAGAAGTGCGATGGTAGAAAATCAACCAATCCGGCAACTAATAAAACCCAATAGGACAACATGATCACCGCCGACAATGCCGCCAATGGAAAAAATATTCTGAAGCCTGCGGAAAATAGCACATAATTTTTGGAATCTGATTGCGACATACTGAATACTCTTATTCAAATTTATAAATTAAAAGATATATTTATTATACATCTTCTATTTTGTAAAGCGCATCTTTTAAAGATGCGACAAAAGCCTGTATAATTTTTTCCTGTAGTATTAAAATTACCATACAGGAGAAACATAATGTCATACTCTCAGGCAACGCAAGCGCAAATCAACTTTTTTCGCACCCATGGATATCTGGTTGTCAAAAATGCCATCGATATAGCGGAAGTCGACTATCTGGACGAAACTTGTCAGGAACTCATTCACCGTAAAGACGAGCTAGCCAAGGACTGGGCATGGGAAAAAGGGAAATCCCGCGCTGAGCGAGACTTCAAGATTATACAAGCCAAGCCGGAACATGTAATTGCTGATATTACACAGAAAAAATTTTGTATATGGATAGTAGAATTTTCCTCAAGCCTCTTTGGAAAACCTGTTGAATATTGGTATAGTCAATATCTGGCCAAACCACCTCATGACGGCGCGGAAACATATTGGCATCAGGATGAAGGATACTGGGGCAGAAACCTTGATGATATGGGCCTTACCTGTTGGCTACCTTTTCAAGACGTAGATGAATCCAATGGCTGTATGCAATTTATCGACAAAGGACATCTGGACGGCATACTAGAACATACCAGACCAGAGCATACACAAAGCGACCTGCTATATTGTCAGCCTGATCGGTCAAGAACTGTAATCTGCCCCATAGAGAAAGGTGATGTGACCTTTCATCATGGCAAAACCCCACATATGACGAAAGCAAATTCAAGTGACGGCTGGCGCAAAGTTATTGCCACCCATATGAGCGT
>DAOWHQ010000089.1:0-4373 GCA_030641355.1 Alphaproteobacteria bacterium | reverse complement strand
TCAATCAGTGTCGTATCGCGTACCGGGTCCATGCGGGTTGACATGGCCCACATAACATCCTTCCAGTCACGACAATTGATGTCGTCATCAACCACAATGACAAATTTGGTATACATGAATTGCCGCAGGTATGACCATGTTCCCATCATCACCCGTTTGGCATGGCCCGCGTAACCCTTTTTGATGGAAATCACAGCGATCCGGTATGAGCATCCCTCCGGCGGTAGCCAGAAGTCGACAATTTCCGGGAATTGTTGTTGCAGGAGCGGAATGAAAACTTCGTTCAGGGCCTCACCAAGCACAGACGGCTCGTCAGGCGGTCTGCCGGTATAGGTGGACAAATAGATAGGGTCGCGGCGCATGGTGATGGCGGAGATTGTAAAGACAGGGAATTTTTCCACACTGTTATAATAGCCCGTGTGATCACCGTAAGGGCCTTCGTCCTGCTGATCGTCCAGAGATATATGACCTTCGAGTACGATTTCCGCCGTGGCGGGAACCTTAAGCGGGATGGTCTTGCAATTCACCAGCTCGGTTTTTCTGCCGCGCATCAGACCGGCAAACTGATATTCGGACAGGGTGTCAGGCACAGGTGTCACCGCCCCCAAAATAGTTGCCGGATCAGCGCCAAGGACAACAGCCACCGGCAGGGGTTCGGATTTCTTTTGTTTCCAGCGGTGGAAATGCTGTGCGCCACCCCGATGTTTTAACCAGCGCATCAGGGTCTGGTTTTTGTTCAGCACCTGCATACGGTAGATGCCCAGATTGAAATCATCCTCGCGGGATGTGCTTGGGCCTTTGGTCACCACCAACGGCCATGTGATCAGGGGCGCTGGCTCACCGGGCCAGCAGCCCTGAACCGGTAGCATCCCCAGATCAATATCATCACCCGTGAGGACAATTTCCTGCACGGGGGCTTTTTTGACGGTCTTGGGCCGGGCATTCATGGCCTGTTTGAGGACGGGTAGCATATTGATGGCGTCTTTAAAACCGGACGGTGGTTCGGGCTGCCGCAGAAAGGCCATGGTTTCGCCCAGGGCGCGCAGCTCTGATGGCTCGCGGCTCATGCCCCATGCCACCCGCTCTACTGTTCCGAACAAATTGACCAATACGGGCATATCGCTTTTGCTGCCATCGGATTTCAGAACATTTTCAAACAGGATCGCCGGACCACCCTCTGCCAATACACGGGTTTGAATTTCGGTCATTTCCAGATGGGTCGATACCGGTTGCGTTATCCGTACCAAACGACCCTTTTCTTCCAGATAAGAAATAAAGTCCCGAAGTGATTTATATTTATGAGATTTGTCAGTCATAGGATTCGTTATAGGTGATTGTTGGTGAGAGAAAAAGAAATTTTCTTGCCATAACTCAAATATTTTGTTTTAGATTAAGGGGTGGTATTCCATTAACTCCTATAACATTAAATAAATATTCCTATTTGTTAATATAGTGAATTATTCTAAAATATTAGATTTTATTGCCATTTTTCTAAATTAAATTCCTTTTTACAGACTGTTACCCGGAATCTTAATAAGGTTTCATCGGAAACAAAATTACCTCAAGTTTTGTTAATACCCTTATCATTGATTTGGATCGGTATGTGCTTAACATATTGTTAATAAGCATTAAATACCGTTAGGTTACAGATATTTTGCACAACAATTTATGGTGATTGATATGAGTAAAAATTTAAATATTTTAAGCGTAGTTAAGAATATGAACATTAGAAACCGTCTGTTTATGGGTTTTGGTGCTCTTTGTCTCATTTTAAGTCTGGTTATTGGCATTACTATTTTTCAGCTGAAAAATATTGATAGCCAGATCAGCCGTATAGATAATTTGCGTGTGCCAACATCGGCGGCAAGTGCGGCATTGGTTAAAGACATTTATGCCTCTCTTGCGAGCTTGCGGGGCTATATGCTCACCGGAAATGACAAGTTTAAAACGGAACGTGCGGCTGTTTGGGCCGATGGTGATCGGGTGAGTAAGAATATGGACGCCCTGTCCAAAAATTGGACGAACCCCGCCAATGTGAAGAAATGGACTGACTTTAAAACCGTTTATGAAGAGTTTCGCGTCGCACAGACGGCTGTTGAAAATATTGCCAACAGCCCGGAACAATATCCGGCCAATATTATATTGGTCAATGAAGCTATGCCTCAGGCCGCTATTCAATTCTCAAAGATCACGACCCTGATCGACATGGAAGCAAAAATGCCCGCCACCGCCGAACGCAAACGGCTTTTGGGTATTATGGCTGACGTGCGCGGCACGCTGGGTCTTGGTCTTGCCAATATCCGCGCATTCCTGCTGACCGGCGATGCCACTTTCAAAAATACGTTTGATAAGCTATGGGCCAAAAATACCCGCCGTTTTGGCGACTTGCAAAAGGCATCCGGCCTTCTTGGTCCTAAACAATCTGTGGCCTTTAGGGAATTCTCAAATGCGCGGGCTATTTTCAACCCTATTCCAACCAGAATGTTTGAGGTACGCGGTTCCAAAAAATGGAATATGGCCAATTACACATTGGTGCAGGAAGCCGCCCCCCGTGCAGGCAAACTTCTTAATACACTGGTCGGTGCCGATGGCAAAGGCGGCATGGTTGCCAATCAGCGTAACCTGCTGTCAAATGACGTGGCAGATAGCCTGTCCCGTTCTGATGGTCTGATGACATTGTTATGGATACTTCTGGTCACGGGCCTTGGTATGGCAGGCGGCATTGTTATTCTGGTCGCTGGCTCCATCACAAAACCGGTTGCTGCCATGACAGATGCCATGGGCAGGTTGGCAGAGGGTGATACCTCTATCGAAGTTCCCGGTCTTGACCGCAAGGATGAGATCGGCGTGATGGCTGTATCGGTCAATGTGTTCAAGGTCAATGCCATTGAGCGTATACGACTGGAGAAAGAATCTGAGGCCGCCCGCATTGCCGAGGAAGAGGCTGAGAAACGCCGAGCCAACGAAAAGAAGGTCGCTGAAGAGAATAAAATTGTGACTGAAAAACGGCTTGAAAAAGAAGCCGAAGAAAAACGCTTAGCAGACCGTCTGGAAATGGCTCAGAGATTTGAAGATCGTGTGGGTGGTGTATTGCAAACGGTATCAAGTGCCGCGACCCAGCTTAACTCCACCTCTGAATCAATGAGCCATTCTGCCGACAGTATGAAAAACGAGTCGGTATCGGCTGCGGCGGCAACAACGCAGGCCGGACAGAATGTGCAGCTTGTGGCAAGTGCCTCGGAAGAGATGACCGTATCTGTTCAGGAAATTTCGAGCCAAATTAATAATGCCTCTACGGCTTCTAAAAATGCGTTAAGCTCAGTGGTCAACGCCTCGTCCAAAGTTACGGATATGGCAAATAGTTCGGACAAAATCAGCGAAGTTATCGGGTTGATTAATGATATCGCTGAACAGACTAATCTGCTGGCGCTTAACGCCACCATTGAAGCGGCCCGTGCCGGTGATGCGGGCAGAGGGTTTGCGGTTGTGGCCTCCGAGGTCAAAAGTCTTGCGGCACAAACTGCAACCGCCACTGAAGAGATCAAATCGCAGATCAATATGATGCAGGAAACCACCAATGAGACGGTGACTGCGGTTCAGGAAATTTCCGTAACTATTGGCGAACTGGATGAAATATCATCGTCCATTGCCGCCGCTGTTGAACAGCAGGCCTGTGCCATGCAGGAAATCAGTCGGAACTCTCTGGAAGCTGCGCAGGGAACAGAAACCGCAGGTGATAATGTCAAAAACGTTAGTAACCTAGCCGAAGAAACCGGCAATGCGGCTAATGACGTGCTCAGCGCCTCTACCGAATTATCGGGCCAGGCATCTTCATTGAAGGTAGCTGTTGATGAATTTCTAACAGAGGTTCGTACTGGTTAAGATATAGCAATTTAACCTAGGCCCCGCGTTCATATGATTTGAGCGCGGGGCTTTTGGTCATTACGGCCTGATAAGCTTAATCCTAATATCCTTTTTTCTTATCCCTATAATCCAAAAAATGTTTCGGCCCTGCGGGTGCTTAACTACCTCTATTTATCTCTGAGCGGTAACGTAATAGATAGGTTGTCTTATGACCTTGCTATGACGACATAGGCCATTAGTAGTTGGTCGGTAACTTAATATTAAGATTTCTCAACTATATAAATGGTTTACATCTTTAATAACGCACGGCCATTTTACTAATTTTCTTGTGTGAAGATGAGCCGGAGCTAAAAAACTAGAAAATAAATAGAGAATAGAAGGCGGGAATTCTGGTGATTTAAGTGTGATATTACCAGAATAAACATTTAACAATAGTGGTGAGCGATATGGATATTAATTTAAACATCTTTAGTATAATAAGTAATATGAACATTAGAAATCGTCTATTT
>DAOWHQ010000042.1:0-4712 GCA_030641355.1 Alphaproteobacteria bacterium | reverse complement strand
AGAAATATCAACCGGATGGTTATTTTTATCTATGCCCACATAACGAGGTTTGATTAATTTGGCATTTTCATCTTTTTCTTCAAGCCGATCCATGGCAAGGGTAAAGCTGCCTTCCTTGCTGTTGAGGACAGGCCATAAGACCAGAGCCACGAATGTAATAACCGTCAAAGTCGGCATTATTTTTTTCAACAGGGCAATCCGGTCAATTTCATTCTGCATCTGCCGATAGGTGATCGTGGTAATCGGGAGCAGACTGTCGATATGTTCAGATGGTTCTATTTGTGGTTCAAATGTTCTGTTAGTGGTCACAGAAAAGTCCTGTTAATGTATTATTACGTTCGGGATTATATTGAGCCATGATAATGGCGAAATAAAGAAAACCAAATAACCCTCTATTTAAATGTAGTATTTTATGGTTATTTGTTCAAGGGTATTGCATTAACAATTACAAGTTCAGTAATTATGGTCATTATAATTTTTGATGTTATTATCGTGGCGAAGCTATCAGGAGCATTTGAATGTTTAAGAAAATTATTCTAATCATCGCATTGACCATTGTACCAATTTCAGCAATGGCGAAGTCCAAAGAGAAGAAAAAAGCCGAAATCCTTGAGATGAGGGCGGAAGTTTTGACACAACTCTATAGTAATCACCCTGAAACTAAAAGAATGATCAAAAATGCCGAAGGTTACGCGGTTTTCAATAATGGCGGTATAAATCTTATTATCCTTTCTGCGGGTAGCGGCAAGGGCGTTGCCCATGATAATAAAACCGGCAAAAATATATTCATGAGAATGGCAACCGGCGGTGTTGGTATCGGGCTTGGTATAAAAGATTACCGGGCAGTTATGATCTTTCACGAACGGGACGCATTTGATACATTCGTTAATAAAGGCTGGGATTTTTCTGCTCAAGCTGACGCTGCGGCAAAGATTGAGGGTGATGGCGGCGAAGCAAATGCTTCCGGCACAGCAGTTGGTGGCGTATCCCTTTATCAGATGACCAAAAAGGGCATTGCTTTGCAAGCGACGTTGCAGGGAACCAAATATTGGAAGAACAAGAAACTGAACAAGTAAGTTGGTTTCGGTGCAAGTATTTTTTTGAGGATGTAAAGTTTGGAAAGAGTTAAAAACTGGTGGGGGGCCATCGAAGTTTACCGTCAAAAAAATATTATTTCCATGCTGTTTCTTGGCTTTTCAAGCGGCTTGCCGCTGGCGCTGTCATTCAGCGTGCTGGGGCTTTGGCTGAAGGAAGATGGCCTGTCGTTAGGCGAGACGGTGCAATTCTCTCTATTGGGCTTACCCTATTTATTCAAATTTGCCTGGGCTCCTTTGATTGACAGAATGCCACTGCCCTTTTTGACGGCGCGTCTGGGGCAACGGCGCGGATGGATGATCTTGTCTCAGGTTATGGTCATGGTGGCGATTGTGGCACTGGGGGGATTCGCATCGGCTTCGGCCCCTGTTTTGACGGCATTGATTGCCCTGTCACTGACGTTTAGTTCAGCCACACAGGATATCGTGATTGATGCTTTCCGGATTGACAGCCTGTCCGATGATGAGCAGGCCGCAGGGGCCGCAATGGCGATTTATGGCTATCGGATTGCCATGTTGGTGTCCGGTGGAGGCAGCTTGATTTTAGCAGATATTATTGACTGGTCATTGGTCTATTTTATCATGGCATCCTTTATGGTTGTCGGCATGATAACCTGTTTCCTTTCGCCAGAACCGGCTAGTAGTGAGAAACAGATTGTTAATGATCAGGAAGCCGCCTTAATAGAGAAGTTTCAAGAGAATTTCGGAAGAAAATCAGCCAGTTTTCTCGCCTGGTCCAAGATCGCAATAGTGGCCCCTTTTCAGAATTTTATGACTAAAAAAGCATGGGTCATCATTCTTTTAACGATCATTTTATTCAAACTCGGCGATGCGCTCGCGGGGGTTATCACTAATTTATTCTTGGTGGATGCCTTGGGCTTTACCAAAACGCAGGTCGGTACAATAGTGAAGGGCTATGGTCTTGTCGCTACCCTGTCCGGTATTGCTTTGGGGGGTATCCTGCTCAATAAAACCGGTATGTTCAAGGCCTTGGTGATAACCGGAGTTTTGCAGCTTTTATCCAATGGCCTGTTCATCATACAATATTACCTTGGGGTCGATGTTCTTTTCCTTCATGTGACTATTGGGGTTGAAAATTTCACCGGTGGCATGGGAACCGTGGTCTTTGTGGCCTATCTTTCCGCGCTGTGTAACAAAGCCTTTTCGGCGACCCAATATGCCTTAATGAGTGCCTTGTCCGCCGTGCCAAGGGTCTTTTTATCTGCCAACGCGGGGCATTGGGTGGAAAGTCTGGGCTGGGTTAATTTCTTCACATTGACCATCATTGCGGCCGTTCCGGGGATATTGTTGATGTTTTATTTGCGCAAATATAATATGGGAATTTCTCATGATTTTCCGGTAAAAATCTGACCCTAACACCTTCGGGCAATGATGTTTAATATAGAAGAAAACCTGTTTTTCCGCCAAGCCATTTTAAAACCATGCTGCTCAAGCAGGAACATAATATTTTTCGCTCTGAAAAAATTAATCTGGCCGGGTAGGATCACAGGTTTTTGAAGAAAACGGATCACGGGTGTTGATATATGCAATGTTTCACCGGGTTTCATCAAATGGAATTTTTCATGAAAATAATCATGTAGATCTTCCTGAAAGGGAAGGGCCGTATCCTCTGTATTTGAAATATTTTCTTGCCGGGTGCCAACCGCCGTACGCCGTTCAAACTTGCAAAAGGGGCAAGTGAAGTCCTGAGCTGAGACCGCTTTCGATATTTTTGCGCCACATATGGGGCAGGTAATAGAGGGGCGTATCATATATTTTGCAAATCTTTCAGATTAATTTTTTGTTGTACTTATAGGTTACGCTTGAACGTATGTTAAGTTGATTTATAAGAATTAGTTCTTATGATAAGAAGATGAGGCAGATGGATATACAGACGGATAAGATTATGGAACGCTTAGCGGAAGATCCCGTTTTTATTAAAGCCGGACCTATAGAAATAAGAATTGCAACCTCTGAAGAAGAAATAACCGCAGCGCAAAAGCTACGGTATAAGGTCTTCTATGAGGAAATGCAGGCCCGCCCCAGCCCTGAAATGGCACGGCAACGGCGTGATTTTGATGACTTTGACCTGATTTGCGATCAGCTTCTGGCCTTTGATACTACCAAAAGCGGTGATGATGCCGTTATTGCCACCTATCGCCTGCTCCGGGAAGAAAAAATTGACAACATCAGTGAATTTTATTCCTCTTCGGAGTTCGACCTCAGCAATATGGATAATGATTATTTCCGTGCGTTAATGGCCGGACGGCAGTTGCTTGAGCTGGGCCGGAGTTGCGTGCGCGAGGAATATCGTTCGAATAATATTATCAACCTCATGTGGCGGGCCATTGTACGATATATAGTACTTCATAACGTGGGCTGTATGTTTGGCTGTGCCAGCCTTGAGGGTGTTATACAGGGTGATCTGGAATTGCCGCTGTCTTATCTGCGCTATAAATATAAAACCCCTGACGAGTTTAATATTCCGGCCTTGTCGGCGCGTTACCAGAAAATGGATTATTTTAAGGGTGATGATCTGGATAAAATAAAGGCCAAACGGCAATTGGCCCCTCTGGTGAGGGGATATGCCAGACTTGGTTGTTATATTGGCGATGGTGCAGTGATAGACGAGCAGTTCAATACAACAGATGTTTTAATTCTTCTACTGACAGATAAATTAAGAGAAACAACCCCCAGACTTTTTGACGACACGTAACAGTAAGGGGAGAGGCTTTTTGTATCGGCATATAATTCTGGCAGTTCTGAGCATCTTGGCCGTTGGCGCGATGTTGTTCGTCGGCCCTATCCCACAAGACATGGAATATCATAAATTTGTCGATCAGTATTCTTTGTGGGGGATTCCCAATTTTTACAATGTGATGAGCAATATTCCTTTTATTATTGTCGGGCTATGGGGGCTTAAAAAATACCGGACAGATTTAGTCAGTCAGGCTTATAAGACGCCGTATCTTATTCTGTCTTATGGTGTGATTTTGACCGCTTTCGGTTCGGGCTGGTATCATCTTATTCCTGCCAACCAATCCCTTGTCTGGGACCGCTTGCCCATGACAATTGCATTTATGTCATTATTCAGCCTGATCATCCGTGATTATGTTCATGGGGAAATGGGCCGAAAAATGTTGTTTCCAGCACTTTTTTTTGGAGCATTAAGCATCCTTTACTGGCATATCACTGAACAGATGGGGGCAGGGGACCTGCGGCCCTATGTGCTAGTTCAGTTCCTGCCTATGCTGCTCATTCCGACCATCATGGCTTTATATAAACCCAGATACAGCAACCGCGCCGACCTTATTCTGGTGCTGGTATTTTATTTTGCTGCCAAAATGGCCGAATATTATGACGGTATGATTTATGATGCGTTGGGCGGCAGCATCAGCGGTCATTCCATCAAACATCTTCTGGCGGCGGCCGGCTCCTACTATGCCCTAAAAATGTTTCTTATTATTTTAGAAGATTCACATTGTGTGCCGCCAGAGCCGCAAGGTTAATAATTTCGGACGCATAAGAGCCCATAGGGATCACCTGCACAGAATGGGTCAGCCCCACCAGCATGGGGCCAATCACAGTGCCACCGCCAAGCTCCCGGATCATCTTGGT
>DAOWHQ010000243.1:0-6729 GCA_030641355.1 Alphaproteobacteria bacterium | reverse complement strand
GGGGCCGGGGGCCTTGGCCTATAAGAGAACATATGAGGGGGCGACGGCACTTGTTCTGTTCAATAGTGCGGACAATAAAACTTTACTCAGCAACCTTGCCACGGGACTGCAACCGGGCCAGAAATTATCACTCCTCTGGGGTGAGAATTTTGACCGTGACCTTCAGGTTGATGAGACAGGTGGCCTTACGATGGAATTACCGCCACGGGCAATTTTAATTCTGATGGCAGGGGAGCAGATGGATTATGTGGCACAGGTAAAAACCAGCATTCTCATTGATCAGGAAATCAATGGTCAGACTTTTCAAAAGACAGCGTCAATTTCCGGTTCGGTATCAGAGCCTGATATGTCGCTGAAATTGGTCATTGATGGAAACCTTGATCTTGCCACAACAATTCAGGCAGACCACGAAGGCCGTTGGATTGCCTCTCTTCCGTTAGAGGATCTGGGACAGGAACAACATAAATTTGAATTATATGCCCCCTCCTTAAATGTGGTGAGTGCCAGCCAATATTATCAGACCAATGTCACCGAATCTCAAATTGAGATTATTGTGGATGATGCGCTATTGGATGACCATGGTCTCAAAGGGAATTACACAAAACCAAAAGAACCCGGCTTTAAAGGCCAGATGGATATTGAGCAGGTCAGCATAAAAGTTGGCGGTAAAAACCTGCAACTCACCTTGAAAATGAAAGAACTGAAATCCCACTGGCTGGCACCGAATGGTTTTGATCATGTGGTTTTCAGCATCTATATGGATTTACCTGAACAACAGGGGCTTACGGATTTACCTTTACTATTTACCAAAGCTCCTGAAGGATTTTCGTGGAATTTGGGTCATATGTTGTTTGGCTGGGGTAATCAGCTATTTACCACAGAAGGGGCGGGGCCGATGAATGTGGGCCGGAATTTATCAATCCCGCCGGAATTCACCGTGGATCAGGACGCCCGCACTATCACCATAAATTACAATGGGGCCAGATTGGATGTTTCCAGTTGGCAGGATGTGAAGATTTATATCTCCACATGGGACAGCAGCGGTGGTGACGGCAATTACCGTCAGATGACAGAGACGGGCGGTGTTTGGGAATTTGGCGGAGGAAATCCAACTGATCCTCATATTCTTGATGACATCGCTCCAATACAGATAACAAAATAGGATGAAACTTATGCGATATTTATATCTATTATTAGCCTTGGTTATGACTGCCGGATGTGTGGAAAAAGAAAATCCGTCAACCGTCATAGGAACACTTGTCAAACATGATAATTTCTCATCCAAATTTGTTGCGAGCCGTAATGTTCATGTGTGGCTGCCTGTGGGCTATAATGATGATCCTGAAAAATATTCGGTCCTTTATATGCATGACGGGCAGAATATGTTTGATAAAAACATTGCCTATGCCGGTGAATGGGAAGTTGACGAGAATGTTCAAAAACTTATGGACAGCGGCGAGATCAGGAAAACAATTGTTGTCGGCATCTGGAATACCGACAAAAGATTTATGGAATATCAACCGCAGGATTCTTTCGACAGCCTTGATGAAAAGGTAAAAGACGATCTCATCAAGGAATATGGCGGATCACCCCTGTCCAATAATTATCTGAAGTTTATCGTTGAGGAACTGAAGCCCTTCATTGATGCCAATTACCGCACCCATACGGGCGTGGAAGAAACCTTCATGATGGGCTCCAGCATGGGCGGGCTTATATCCATCTATGCTTTGGCCAAATATCCTGATGTATTTCAGGGCATAGGGGCCATCTCAACACATTGGCCCATAAGCCTGTCATTTGATGTTCCGGCAACATCCAGTAATTTTGTTAAATATCTGGCGGAAAATCTCCCTAAACCCGGAAACCATAAAGTCTATTTTGATTTCGGCACGGAAACGCTGGATGCCTATTATGAACCCCATCAGGACAGGGTGGATGCGGTGATGGAATCATTGGGCTATAGCTCAAAAAACTGGATCACCAGAAAATTTGAGGGCGAGGAACATAGTGAGGTTTCCTGGACAAAGCGTCTTGATATACCGCTGTCATTCCTTCTTAAAAAGAAGCAGCGTTTCACGGCAAATGTGATGGCTCCTTTGGATATGAAAGAGGATGAGGCACAATGGGAAACATTCAGACGACAAATCAGAATGGCAAAGGATATGGGCGTTGGTGCTGTATCTGTTGATGTTTGGTGGGGTCTGGAAAGAACTGGGGATAACAAATTTGAATGGGCATATTTTGACAAGATCTTTGATGAGATAGAGGCCGCGGACCTGCGCATCGTACCCATTATGTCATTTCATGGTTGTGGTGGTTATCCGGGGGGAACGTGCAATGTGCCGATTCCCACATGGATATGGTCGCATTTCGAAGACAAGGGCATTACGAGCGATGATATGCATTATCAGGGGGAGAATGGCGCTCTGAATATTGAAGCCGTATCTCTGTGGCAGGATGAATATGTCATCCCGCAATATATTGAATTTATGAATGCCTTTGAGGAAAGATATGCATCAAAAGCGCATATCATGGATGAAATAAACATCAGCATGGGTGCATCGGGTGAATTGCGTTATCCGGCCTATACGCCCAATGATGTCATATGCGATTTTCCCACAAGAGGATGTTTTCAGGCCTATAGCCCGTCGGCTGTTAAGGACTTTGGTAAATACATAGTCCAGAAATATGGCTCATTGGAAAAAGTCAATGGGGCTTGGGGAGCTGACCATCAGAATATATCTGAAATTACCCCGCCCGATGATGGAACACCCGAAGATGGCAGAGCTAATGATTTTGTTCAGGCAAAAGAATATGTGAATACTCAATATGGTCGCGATTTTATGGACTGGTATCATGATTCACTTCTTGATCATGGCAGAAGAATGCTTGATGCCGCTATTCTGGCATTTGACGGGCCATTCGCGGATGTTGAGCTGGGACTTAAAATCGCGGGAATTCACTGGCAAATGTCACCCAATGCCCCTCATCCCAGAATAACAGAAATGGCAGTAGGAATGGTTCCGACAAGTAGCGATTACACCCATAGATCATCGGGTTATGGTTATGGAAAAATCATTAATCTGGTCAATGAATATAAGGGAAAACGTAAAGTCGCCCTGCATTTCACAAATCTGGAAAGCGATGATGTAGAAGAAGAAAATGGCCGAATGATATATTCACAGGCCAGAACCCTGCTTCGGTATGTGGCAACGGCGGCCAATGATGTTGGCATTACCATCAAGGGTGAAAATGCTATGGCTCATGGTATCGCAACTCAACATGGTTGGGACAATATAGATAAGGCTTACGGCAATCATTCCCTTAACGGCATTACGGTCCTTCGGGTTGATAATGTTACCGATAATGAAATCGGCAAAGCCCGTTTTCAGAAACTTATCAAAACTTCAAAAGAATGAGACTTTAAAATGAGCCGTAAAATAGCAGTGGTCACCGGGGGCACAACTGGAATCGGTTTGTCGACCGTTAAAATCCTGGAGAGAGAGCATTATAAGGTCATTGTCCTTGGTCTGACCGATTTCGAGGCAGGTACGCCAACCCAAGCCGAATTTTTCCATTGTGACCTCAGAAATGCCGGCGAAATCGAAAATGTCTTTCAGGCTATTGCGAAAGAATATAGCTCCATTGATTGTCTTATCAATAATGCCGGTGTTCTTTCCTATGGCTCCGCCGTTGATCTTTCTGAAGAACAATGGGATCTGGTCATGGATGTTAATGTCAAGGCGCCGTTTCTTTGTGCCAAATACGCGATCCCGCTCATGTCGGGTGGCGGCATCGTTATAAATGTCGCCAGTGTACAGTCCTTTGTCGCGCAGCCCAATGTGGCGGCCTATGCTACGAGTAAAGCCGCGCTTTTGGGGCTGACCCGTTCCATCGCCATTGATTTCTCGCCCCGAATCCGGTCTGTTTCGGTATGTCCGGGAACCATTGATACCCCCATGCTACACAAAGCCTTGGGCGAAGCCGCTGACCCCGATGCCATGATGGCCGAACTTAATGCAAGCCACCTGACCGGGCGCATCGGTCAACCACAGGAAGTGGGCGAGCTTATTGCCTTTCTCTGCGGGGATAAATGCCGTTTCATCAATGGACAGGAAATACGGGTGGACGGCGGCCTTGGCGTTAATATAGGGGGCAGCGCAAACTGATGAAAATCACTAAGATAGAAACATTGCGATTGACGGAATATGGCAATCTCTGCTGGGTGCGGGTGCATACGGATGCAGGCATCGTCGGCCTTGGGGAAACCTTCATGGGGCCACAGGCGGTGGAAGCCTATATCCATGAAACAGTGGCGCCCTATCTGCTGGGCAAAGACCCGCTACAGGTTGATATGCACTGGCGTGAATTATACGGCTATCTGGGTTTCAGAAGCAGCGGCGTAGAGATGCGCGGTAATTCGGCGGTTGATATTGCGCTGTGGGATATCTGGGGCAAGGCGACAAATCAACCCATCTATCAGCTTTTGGGCGGCAAGAGCCGTGACTCTATCCGTACCTATAATACCTGTGCCGGTTATGAGTATATTCGCTCAAGTGAAGGTCAAAGCACAGGTAATTTTGGTCTGCCTGCGGGGGACGCCCAAGGCCCCTATGAGGATCTGGACGCATTTTTGAATCGAGCCGATGAATTGGCTTTGAGTTTGCTGGATCAGGGTATTACAGCCATGAAAATATGGCCGTTTGATTTTGCCGCAGAAGATAATAATGGTCAGTCCATTTCCACAGAGCATCTTAAACAGGCTTTGGAGCCTTTCGAGAAAATCCGTAAAGCCGTAGGCGACAAGATGGACATCATGGTGGAATGTCATTCCCTGTGGAATTTGCCCACCGCCATTAAAATTTCGAAGGCATTGGAACCCTATAATCCCTTCTGGATTGAAGACCCGGTCAAGATGGACAGTTTTGCCGCCGTCGAAGAGTTTCGCGCCCGAACCAATATTCCGGTTACCGCCAGCGAAACCATAGCCACCCGTTGGGGTTATAAGGATTTAATGGAACGCAATGCCGCAGATTTTATCATGCCTGATCTCGGCTGGGTCGGCGGCATTTCGGAAGCCAAAAAGATAGCGACCATGGCGGAAGCCTATCACCTCCCACTCGCACCCCATGACTGCACGGGGCCGGTAGTCTTTACCGCATCATGCCATCTGTCATTAAATGCGCCCAATGCGGTGATACAGGAATCTGTGCGCGCACTTTATACCGGATGGTACGCAGAAGTTATGGAAGTTCTGCCGGTGGTGAAAGACGGTATGATCGCGCCGCCGGAAGGTGCGGGTTTGGGAACGGACTTAAAACCTGAAGTCTTCAGGCGCAAGGATGCCGTCCTCAGGACAAGCAAATAAGTTTTAAGAGGTGCCGAATAATATGCCGTAAGGCGGCAGGGTAAACTGGCCGCCTTCACCTATTTCGGGTGTAGGATTTTGTCCCGGCTGGCTACAGAGGCTGATGTTATTGGGCAAAGTCATGGGTTTGGGCTGTGCCGATAGGTTAAAGCAGGCGTAAACTGCCTGATCTTTCCCATTGCGACTGAAGGCCAATGTCTCCGGCTCGCTATCTATAAAACGAATGTTGCCATATAGAAGAGAATCATGTTGCTTGCGCCATTTCAGGAAGCTTCGGTAATAGTTTAAAGTAGAATCAGGATCAACTTCCTGTTTGTCCACCGCCCGCGCAAGATGTTCATTTGGCACCGGCAACCAAGGCGTACCTTCCGTAAACCCACCAGCGGATTTTTTGGAATCCCAAGGCATAGGGGTACGGCAGCCATCACGGCCTTTAAATTCCGGCCAAAATTTAATACCAAAGGGATCTCTTAATTGATCCCGAAGAATCTCGACCTGAGTCAGGCCCAGCTCCTCCCCCTGGTAGCTGCAAATTGTTCCCGGCAGGGAGCATAGCAGAGAGGTCAGCATTTTTGCCATTTCAGGATCTGGATTATCACCACCCCATCGGCTCAGCACCCGAATAACATCATGGTTGCTGATGGCCCAGCAAGCAGTACCGCCGTTCATCTGCGACATTTGATCTTCTACGGTTTTCCTGATGTGAGGACCAGAGAATTCATCAACCAGCAACTCAAAGCTATAGGCCATATGAAGACGTTTGTTATCTGCGGTATATTCAGAAATCGTTTTTAGGGAATTCTCGGTATTGAGTTCTCCCACGGTCATTACTTCAGGGTAGCGATCAATCAATTTCCGCAGATCTTCCAGAAACGCTAATGTCTCCGGGCGGTCATTATCATAAATATGATATTGTGCAGCGTAAGGATTGTCGGGACTAAACCCACGGCCCCGCCTCTCACTCAAGGGTTTGATGGGATTGTCGCGTAATTCCTGATCATGATAGCAGTAATTGATGGCATCAAGTCGAAAGCCATCAACGCCACGTTCAAGCCAGAATTCAACTTCCTGTAAAATTTGGTGTCGCAATCCGTCACTATGGTAATTCAGGTCGGGTTGATTGGTCAGGAAGTTATGCATGTAATATTGTTCGCGATTATCATCCCATTGCCATGCCGAGCCGCCAAATATGGCCAGCCAGTTATTGGGCATTTCATCATTGTCCTTGGCATCGGCCCATACATACCAGTCGGCTTTTTCATTATCGAGGCTTTTGCGGCTTTCCTGAAACCAAGCGTGTTGGTCGGATGTATGGCTGAGAACCTGATCAATGATCACTTTTAAATCTCTTTTATGAGCCT
>DAOWHQ010000070.1:0-5258 GCA_030641355.1 Alphaproteobacteria bacterium | reverse complement strand
TTGACCGCCCGCCCATCAGCGGATGAAGTGGCACAATGCCCCCATCATCTTTACGGGGTTTTAAAGGGTGACGACCCCTGTTCCGCCGACCGCTGGCGGGATATGGCAATCGCTGTCATAGAGGATATATGGCAGCGCGGCGGCGTGCCCATCGTGGTCGGCGGCACGGGGCTTTATTTCAAAAGCCTGACCGAAGGGCTGTCGCCCGTGCCGGAAATAGACCCCGCTATCCGGCGGGAAATACGCCAGACGGTGACGTCTGAAACCGCGCCAGAGGCCCACGCGCGACTGAGGCAGCTTGATCCAGAAATGGCGGACAGATTATCCCCCGGTGATACCCAGCGTATTTCCCGCGCCTTAGAGGTCATATTATCCACGGGAAAATCATTGAAACTGTGGCAGGATATCCCCCCCACCGGCGGGCTGTGCGCGCGGGATGATGTGGTGATTGAGCGCAATGTCATCACCATGGACCGCACGAAACTCTACGAGCGCTGCGAAAGACGCTTCCGTATTATGATAGAAGACGGCAACGCCATAGAGGAAGTGCGGGCTTTGCTGAGCTTAAATTATTCCTCCATATTGCCGGTGATGAAATCCCTTGGTGTACCGCAGATAGCGCGCTATCTGAGCGAGGAAATCAGCCAAGAGGAGATGATCAGCCTAAGCCAAATCGCCACCCGACAGTTTGCCAAGCGGCAGATGACCTGGTTTCGCAATCAGTGTGGCGATTGGAATCAGCTTAAATTGTAATATTAATATACAAATTAACCATTTTTTATACTATTATTACAATATAATGGCTTGACTAAGCAATAATGCGATACTATTGTGCGATTTAACAGAGAGCAGTTTATATGTCCGTTTCAGTTGCCTTAGGGGCAAGAAGCAGATATACAATGCTTTCTTTTCTTATGTGAGCATAAGATGACATTAAATTTTGCCGCTGTGGAGTTTTTTTAGATATTCTTCGGTGGCTAGTGGAAACAGGATTAAGAAAGGTTCATCATGTCCGGTAAAGAGTTAAGCGGCGCAGAGATCATCATAAATTCACTTGTGGATTTGGGTGTCGAAGTTATTTTCGGCTATCCCGGTGGTGCTGTGCTTCCGCTCTATGATGCGCTGTTTGATCAGGATAAGATCCGTCATATTCTGGTACGTCACGAGCAGGCCGCCGTTCATGCGGCGGAAGGCTATGCGCGCTCCACCGGCAAGCCGGGCGTTGTTCTGGTCACATCCGGTCCGGGGGCGACCAATGCGGTAACCGGCCTGACCGATGCCATGCTGGATTCTATTCCGCTGATCTGCCTGACGGGACAGGTTCCGGTTCATCTGATCGGCAGTGACGCTTTTC
Source organism: Alphaproteobacteria bacterium (assembly GCA_030641355.1). Classification (GTDB taxonomy): domain Bacteria; phylum Pseudomonadota; class Alphaproteobacteria; order Sphingomonadales; family Emcibacteraceae; genus Paremcibacter. The sequence continues at coordinate 3,904 of DAOWHQ010000070.1, read as the reverse complement.
AGGAAGCCGATACCGTTGGCATCACCCGCCATTGCACCAAGCATAATTATCTGGTGCGGGATGTGGATAAATTATCACAGGTCATTCACGAGGCTTTTTATGTGGCGACCAGTGGTCGTCCGGGTCCGGTGGTGGTTGATGTGCCAAAAGACGTTCAGATTTTCACCAGTAGCAATATTCATAGCGGGCCGATCAAGCACAGAAGCTACCGCCCCGAAGTCAAGGGTGACATAAGCGCCATACAAGAAGCCGTTGAAATTCTGGCCGATGCGAAAAAGCCGGTTTTTTATACTGGCGGTGGGGTGATAAATTCCGGTCCGGCGGCGGCGCAATTGCTACGCGAATTTGTACGGCTCACTGGCGCTCCCATCACTAGCACCCTCATGGGGCTTGGGGCCTATCCCGCATCCGATGAGCAATTTCTTGGCATGCTCGGTATGCACGGGACTTATGAAGCTAATAATGCCATGCATGATTGTGATGTGATGGTATGCGTTGGCGCGCGCTTTGATGATCGGGTGACGGGTCGCCTTGAGGCCTTCTCGCCCAACTCAAAGAAAATTCAGATTGATATTGACCGCTCGTCCATTAACAAGACTGTACGGGTTGATGTTCCCATCGTTGGCGATGTGGCCCATGTGCTAGAAGATATGCTGAAATTATGGAAAGCTGCGGTTCTGGAAAATGGCCGGCAGTCCTACGATGACTGGTGGGCAGATATTAAGAAATGGCGTGCGCGCGACTGTCTTAAATACCGCCAGTCTGACGATGTTATCATGCCGCAATATGCGCTGGAACGCCTACAGGAACTGACCAAGGACAAGGATACTTATTTCACCACAGAAGTGGGTCAGCATCAGATGTGGGCGGCGCAGTATCTCAAACTTGAAGACCCGAACCGCTGGATGACGTCGGGTGGTCTGGGCACAATGGGTTACGGCTTTCCCGCCGCCATCGGCGTGCAGATCGCTCACCCGAAATCTTTGGTGATTGATGTGGCGGGTGAGGCCTCTATCCAGATGAATATTCAGGAACTGGGCACCGCCATACAATACGGCCTGCCGGTCAAGATTTTCATCCTCAATAATGAATATATGGGCATGGTGCGTCAGTGGCAGGAGATGAACCACGGCAGCCGCTATTCCCAGTCCTATTCAGACAGCCTGCCGGACTTTATTGCCTTGGCGAAGGCCTACGGGGGGCACGGAATTGTGGTGGATAAACCATCCGAACTTGACGGTGCCATTAAGGAAATGATAGCAACGGACGGATTGGTGATCGTGGATTGCCGGGTTGAGAAGCTGGCCAATTGTTTCCCCATGGTACCAAGCGGTGCGGCTCATAACGAAATGATCTTGCCCGAAGAAGAAGATATTAAAGAATTTGAAGGGGGTGCGGCTCTGGTATAGGGCTGCGGGAGAAAAAATATGTATCATACACATAAAGAAGTTGAAACTACCGCCCGCCATACCCTGTCCATCATCGTGGATAATGAGGCCGGTGTTCTGGCGCGGGTTATCGGATTATTTTCTGGTCGGGGTTATAATATTGAGCATCTGACCGTGGCACCGGTTGATCTGGAGGGGGCTGAATCCCGCATCACCGTTGTGACAATCGGCACGCCTCATGTGATCGAACAGATCAAGGCGCAGCTTGACCGTCTGGTTCCTGTGCATAGGGTGGGCGATTTGACCGAAAGCGGTCCCCATGTGGAACGTGAACTGGCCCTTATCAAGGTGCATTGCAAGGGTGAAAAGCAATTGGCGGCGCTACGTATCGCCGAAGCCTTCCGCGCCAAGACTGTGGACAGTAATTTTGACAGCTATATATTTGAAGTGACCGGAAAAACCGACAAGATCAAAGCCTTCATCCGCCTGATGGAGGATACAGGATTGGTTGAGGCCGTACGGACGGGTGTTGCCGCCCTGACCCGCGGCTCGGATGCTTTATAATCAAAGAATTATTTAAATATTGAAAATCTAAAGGAGACTATGAAATGCGCGTATATTATGATCGCGATGCGGATGTAAACCTGATCAAGACCAAGAAAGTCGTGATCGTCGGATATGGTAGCCAGGGCCACGCCCATGCTGCCAACTTAAAAGACAGCGGTGTTAAAGACATCGCCGTGGCCCTGCGTGAAGGATCTAACAGTAGAGCCAAAGCCGAAGCCGCCGGCTTCAAGGTTATGACCGCCGCCGAAGCTGCCGCTTGGGGTGATGTGATTATGGTGCTTGTGCCGGATGAGCTACAGGCAGAGCTTTACGCAGATGATCTGGCCCCCAACATGAAACAGGGCGCGTCACTGGTTTTTGCCCATGGCCTTAACATTCATTTCAAACTGATCGAGCCACGCGCCGACCTTGACGTGTTCATGATCGCCCCCAAAGGCCCCGGCCATACGGTGCGCTCTGAATATCTCAAAGGCGCAGGTGTACCAACTTTGATTGCGGTGCATCAGGACGCGTCCGGCAACGCCCATGACATTGGCCTGAGCTACGCCTCTGCTAATGGTGGTGGTCGTGCGGGTGTGATTGAAACCACCTTCAAGGAAGAATGTGAAACCGACCTGTTCGGCGAACAGGCTGTTCTGTGCGGCGGTGCATCGGCATTGGTGCAATGTGGTTTTGAGGTTTTGACCGAGGCCGGATATGCCCCTGAAATGGCTTATTTCGAATGTCTCCATGAGCTGAAGCTGATCGTCGATTTGATGTATGAGGGCGGCATTGCCAATATGCGTTATTCGATTTCCAACACAGCTGAATATGGTGACTATATGTCTGGCTCACGGGTGATCACAGCGGAAACCAAGCTGGAAATGAAACGCATCCTCGCCGACATTCAGGAAGGCCGTTTTGTAAACGATTTCATGCTGGATAACAAAGTGGGCCAAGTAAAACTAAAAGCCGCCCGCGCCAAGGGTGCTGCCCATCCGATCGAAAAAGTAGGCGAAAACCTCCGCGCCATGATGCCGTGGCTGAAAGAAAACCAACTGGTCGATAAAGCCAAGAACTAGGGTTTAATTTATAGATTCTAAAAGCCTCTTCGGGAAACCATTATGGATTCTGGGGGAGGCTTTTTTATATCTAAGTCGTTATTCCTAACCCCTAAGTCGTTATTCCTAACCCCTAAGTCGTCATTCCTAAGATCCTAAATTGTCATTCCTGCGCAGGCAGGAATCCAGTTTTTTATTAGAGGACTAGACTCCTGCCTTCGCAGGAGTGACAATGCTGGTATGAGAACTGAAGGATACACCTACATACTTGCAAGCAAGCGCAATGGAACGCTTTATATCGGTGTGACTAACGACTTGGTACGGCGGATATATGAACATAAGAATGATTTGGCAGATGGGTTCACCAAAAAACATTCAGTACATGATCTGATCTATTACGAGAAACACGAAAGAATTGAGGAAGCCATTATCCGCGAAAAACAGCTCAAAAAATGGAAACGCGATTGGAAAATCAGACTGATAGAAAGCGTTAATCCAGACTGGAAAGACTTATACAGCGATATTCTATAAATACCGTCATTTTCATATCAATATAATCATTCCCAATTTCTAGTTGTCATTCCTAAGCCCCATCCGTCATTCCTGCGCAGGCAGGAATCCAGTTTTTTAATAAGAAGACTAGACTCCCGCCTTCGCGGGAGTGACGGTTAAGGTGATTACTTATCATCACCCATCTTCAACGCCGCGATAAACGCTGAGTGTGGGATTTCCACGTTGCCGTACATGCGCATTTTCTTTTTGCCTTTTTTCTGCTTTTCAAGCAGTTTTTTCTTGCGGCTGATGTCGCCGCCGTAGCATTTGGCGGTTACGTCTTTGCGCATGGCGCTGATGGTTTCGCGGGCGATGACCTTGCCACCAATGGCGGCCTGTATGGGTATCTTGAATAAT
>DAOWHQ010000103.1:0-2848 GCA_030641355.1 Alphaproteobacteria bacterium | reverse complement strand
AGGCTCTGTTATGCTGATCCAGTCCCGCAACGATGATGCCACAGGTATCAGCCTTCTTGCCGCTGGTCACGGGCGGGTCAACTGCGACTACGATGCGGGTGAGATCCGGAACCTGCCGTACTCTGATGCTTTCCAGCAAGTCCCGGTTCCATAGGGCACCCAGTACATCGGTCAGAATTTCGCCGTATATTTCCTGTCGGCCTATTCTGGTACCTTCATATTGTCCCACCACCTGCTCAAAGAAACTCTGGGGCAGGTTCGATAAATTGTCATAGGTAGACCCGCGTATCACGCGGGTTGATCCATCTTCCACCAACCGTCGGAGCAATGGAATATTGCGCGGGGTCGTGGTTGCCAGAATCCTTGGTTTCTTGCCAAGTCTTAAACCCAGCAGAAGGTTAGACCATGTATCCTCTATATAACGCCATTTGGCTAATTCGTCCGCCCAGGCCACATGATGTTGCGGCCCGCGCAACTGATCCGGTGATTCCGCAGAATATAAAAAGGCCTGTATGCCATTTGGCCAGATCAGTTTTTTATTGCTGCTGTGAAAGACCGGCATGAATTCTTTCGGGCATGCGGCCAATAGCCCGCTTTCGCCCTCGATCATGGTTAGTCTGCCATCCAGCAGAGTATCCGCTACCAGCGCGATACGCTCCGGTGCGCCTTTGGGGGCTTTCAGGGGGCTGTCACCTTCGACCATATCCCTGATCCACTCTACCGCCGTTCTGGTCTTGCCAAAACCACGTCCGGCTAATATTAGCCAGCAAAACCACGCGCCTTCGGGCGGCAATTGGTTCTTTCTGGCCCAAAAGCTCCAGTCGTAATTAAGGGCATCACATTCTTCCTCTGTGATGCCCTTGAGCAGTTCCTGTCTTCGCTTCGGGTCAAGTGCCGAAATCCATTCGGCAAGCGATCTGTTATCCTTCAACGGATTTGTTCGACATCTGGCTTAATTTTTTCATGAGGCGGTTGCGTGGTGAGTGGTCTTTGGTTTTTTCGTCCACGTCTCGTCTCTTTTTACCGTCACCGAAAATTTCCGGACGATGGGCCTTCAGTAAAAAGATGGCGATCTTTTCATCTACGACCTGACCATCCGGCATGTCGTTTGCGTCTTTTCCCATTGCTTTATCCCATAAATATGCTTCCAGATAATCCAGAGCCTGATCCATTGCATTCTGCCATTTCGCGCGGAATTCAGGATGTGAATTACGCCGCCGGTAGACGAGCGAACGATCCAGCCCCGCTTTTGTAGTAGCTTTGGTCACATTTCCCGTCTGTTGTAAGACCTCCAGAAAGACTGTCTCTCTTTTAACAGACCATCGATTGCTGTTTGTTGACTCGGCCATTTAAACCCTTTCAGACATAAAAAAACCGCACTCATAGAGGCGCGGTACAGCTTTAGGGGGAGAACCCTTTATTTTGATATGATGGGCGGCGGCGTTTCCCGAGAGCCAATTTCCGACCATGTAATAAAGACTACACTACCGACCCCGCTTTGTCAAGAGTTAATTCCTATTTTTTCCTATAATAGGCTATATTAACTTATTTAGTCTGATTTTTTCAGGATTTTTTTTGCCACATTGACCACGTCGCCAGTGAAGTTGATCATTTTCTGACCGCCATCCACGGGGATAGTCGTACCGTTGATTGAAGTGCTGGTGATCAGCAAATGCGCGGTTTGTGCAATATCTTCTGCTTTAAGAGGTTCACCTACAAAATTCAGATGGCTGGCCAGTTCGAAATTATCTGCGCTCTGGGTGCTGCTGATCAGGGTCAATCCCGGTGCTATGCCATTGACCCGCAGTTTAGGGCTTAAAGCCTGAGCCATGGTTTCTGTCGCACCCTTAAGGGCATATTTACTTAAGGTATAGGAATGGAAGTCCGGGTTCAGGGCAAAGACCTTGCTGTCGATAATGTTTATAACGCTGCCTTTTTCACCGTCCGGGATCAGATTATAAAGAGCGCGGGCCAGCTGCATAGGCGCACGCAGGTTGACATTCTGATGGGAGGCAAAGCTCGCTTCGGTAAAATCAAGAAGTGCGTCATCCTCAAATTGTGAAGCGTTATTGATTATATGGCGCAGGGGATGATCAGAGTTATTGCATTTCGATAACAATTCCTCGACCTGAGCATATTGATCAAGGTCGCATTGGACGATCGTACCATCGCCGCCATCTGCCTGAAGGCTTTTCAGGGTCTCTTCCGCCTCTGATTTGTCAGTATGATAATGCAGATAGATATAATAACCTTCACGGGCCATCTTTTCGGCAAGGCATTTTCCAATGCGTTTGCCGGCGGCCGTTATGAGGATTGCCACTGCCATTTAAAGGCCCAGATCGTTGATGGACATATCTGCTCGTTGCCACCACGGCGGCTCCGCACCATCATAATGATCGGTACAGATAACTTCCGCCGGATCGCCGCTGAAGGTGACGGTATTGGTTGGCGTCTCAATAATTTCAATTTTGCGGCAGCGTACGGCTAAACCCTGATCAAACAGTATCGCATTGATTTTTGACATGAAACAGGCGGCTAGAATTTCCGTGGTCGGGTCGCCCGGCGTTATCATTATATGCTTGAGATTTTCCGGTTCAGTTTCCTTGAAATAATTCAGCATCTGATCCTGGCTTGAAAGCTGAAGGCTATGATCCACATGATCATCAATCCATTCGTGCCAGACTTTCTTTAGCACCGCGAAAGGTGCCATCATGTTCACCGCCCCGTCAAGCAGGTCATGGCCTGTGGAAACCAAATAGACTTTGACATATTCGTTATGGCCATGGGGAACGAAACACCGGCTGTTCCTGATATTGAACAGACGATGGCTCATGCAGTATCGGCGGGT
>DAOWHQ010000174.1:0-17544 GCA_030641355.1 Alphaproteobacteria bacterium | reverse complement strand
TTCCTGAATTAGGTTGTTTAGAATATTCTTATTATTTTCTGAAATGGTTACTTTGTTCTTTATATTTCCGGGGGTTTGGTCATTCTCAAGGGATTCAGATAAATTCACCAATATATTGAGCGCGACGGATATGGCGTGCATAAGTTGACGGGCGCGGTCCTGAAACTGCATAGTATATATCATTCGGTTTACATTCTCATGGGAGTTGGCGGATACCTCCGCACTTTCCCGCAGCATTTTATGAACCTTTTCTTTGACCGACCCAACATCATCCGTTTTTTCTTCTTGCAACAGGTCACACGCCATGGTCATGTCGTTGACCTGTTCTCTGGAATATTTCACCAGTTCCATGAATTCATCGGACAGATTAACAATGCTATTTTCCACAAGATCAGAAATCTGGAGGATTTCCTGCGCTATATTAACCAGAGTAAATTGCCTGATTTCCCGTAGATCTTCTACGGGCATATGGGCCGTATAATCTATCTTGGCCTTGGGGGTGGGAATACCGATCATACCGCTGCTGCTTTCCTGATTGTAGCTTTGCTGGCACAGGACTGGATTATCTCCCGCGCCATCTGAGACAGGGACACCTGCCGCTCTACGGCGCCCGCCATCATGGCGGCTTTTGGCATACCATAAACGATGGAGCTTGCTTCGTCCTGCCCCAGTGTTGCCGCGCCGGAGTTGCGCATATTTAAAAGTCCAAGGGAGCCATCTTTACCCATACCGGTTAGGATAACACCAACCGCCTCAGGCCCTATCACATCGGCTACGGAACAGAAAAGCCGGTCCACAGACGGGCGATAACTTTCACCCTCTGTATCCTCCGCCACATGGCAGATCAGGCTATAGCCTGATCTTTTCACCGTAATATGCTTGCCACCCTGACCAATATAAACCGTTCCTGCCAGAAGTTTCTCGCCATGAACGGCTTCCTTCACATTGATGCTACAGGTTTTGTTAACCCGAATGGCAAAACGCTCGGAAAACCCTTTTGAGATATGCTGGGCGATGATCACGGGGGGACAATTGTCAGGCAACCTGAGAATGATTTCATATAAGGACTCCACGCCGCCCGTTGATGAGCCTATGGCAATTAGTTTTCTGCTGTAAAACTCCGGACTGACCATAGGTTTATGGGCCCGGTCGGATGGCTTTTGTCTGCCGCTTTGTCTGATGCGGGCGGTGCTGGCGATCTTGATTTTCTGAATCAATTCATGGCCGACAACGGTTAAATCCTGATCCAGTGGTTTTGCCACATAATCAACCGCGCCAAGTTCCAGCGCCCGAAGGGTAATATCCGCCCCCTTTTGGGTCAGGGTGGATACCATAACCACGGGCATGGGCCTGAGCGACATGATTTTCTCCAGAAAGGACAGGCCATCCATCTTGGGCATTTCCACGTCCAGCGTCACCACATCCGGGTTTAATTGCTTGATCTTGTCGCGGGCCTCAAACGGGTCTGCGGCTTCACCGATCACATCGATGGAGGGGTCTGTGGATATGATGGATCTGATCATGGTCCTGATCAGGTAAGAATCGTCAATAATCAATAATTTTATTTTTTTCATCATTATCATTCCCTCTTAAAATAATTCAATATCGCCAGATACATGCTGTTTCTCGATTTGTTTACGGTATTTCTCTTCCTGATCGCCTATTTTCCGATCTCCGGCCCGGCGCAGCAGCTTGACAAATGCTTTGCCTGTGGCGGGGAAAAAAGCAACCCTGCGGGGAAAATCACCACCAAGATCACAGGTTTCCAGTTTCATGCCCTCATCCCTAATATAATATTTTAAAAAATCCTGGTTTTTTTCTCCGATATTAGCGTTTATCGACAGGACGTTTCCCGCGCCAAAGGCCTTGACCGTCAGTCGTGATTTCTGTCCCCCGCGTTTTAAAATTTCATTGAGCAGCATTTCCATGGCGTTATTGCCGTATCTCAGACTGAAGTTGTCTTTACGGTCGATATTGTGTTCTTCGGGCAGAAGGAAATGGTTCATGCCTCCCACCTTGACCACCGGATCATACATACAGACAGAAATGCATGAGCCGAGAGTTGTTATGATCACATGCTTCGAGCGGCTCAGCACACAGAATCCGCCTTCGTTGATTTTGTGAACCATGGTATCGAAATTATGATCATAATAATTGGTACCTGCCGGAATATCCGCAACCACATCCCGCCGCCGCCGATCAATAAATTTCGGTTGGTCTTTTTCTCTGGTTTTGTAGGAGGCTGGTGTCATGACAATACCCTGTATGTTGTTTTTCCTTCGCATTTATAGACGTCTGATACACTGAGCAGGCTTTCGGAATGTCCGATGAATAAAATCCCGTCTTTCTTCAGGTACGTGGCATAGCGCCGTACCAGATTGTCCTGAGTTTCCTTATCAAAATAAATCATCACGTTGCGACAGAAAATAACATCAAATTTTCCCTTCATGGGCCAGTCATGCAATAGATTCAGCTGCTTGTAGGTGATGAGCTTTTTAACTTCATCCTTCATCATCACAAGATCACCATCGGAGCCTTTGATTTTTTTGGTATAGGAGGCGAGGTATTTTCGCGGGATGGTCTCGCGGCATTTCCCGCCATCATATTGACCAAATTTACCCGTCGCCAGCATATTGCTGTCCAGATCCGTAGCAAGAATTTTGCAGTTTCGTGCGGCGGGGCCAAGGGTTCTACACATCACCATGGCGATGGTGTAGGGTTCCTGTCCAGATGAGCATCCTGCGGACCATACCCGAAAATGATGACCTGTATTAAGGCCCACCTGTTTGCTCACTTGCGGCAATATCTCGTCCCGAAAATATTCGAAATGATGTAATTCCCGAAAGAAGTCGGTGGTGTTGGTCGTGATCGCATTAAGAGTGAAGCTAAGCTCTTTGTCCCCGTACGGGCCTCGCAAATATTCGCAATAATCGGCAAAGCTGCTTATGCTCAAGGCCCGTAGTCTGCGAACCAGACGGCCATACATCATCTCTTTCTTTTTTTTATTAAGAACAATACCGGTTTTCTCATGAAGCAGGTTAGACAGGAATTTGAAATCCTGATCCCGCCATTCAAATTCCCGTATTCTTTCAGCGACCTCTGGCATGGGCGTTGCTCCTAAAACTCGGCCCATTCTGAATCATGCTTGGGCGCTCCACCTACAGCTGCTTTCTTTTTCAAGTTAGGCGTCTCAACAGGCGCGGCGGCAGGGGGGGCCATACGCTTCACCTGTTCCTGCTGGACAAGGACGGGGGATCCTGCCAGTTGCCCGGCGGCCTGCTCGACCTTGAAGAAGGACATTAAACGCTGCATTTCGGCGGCCTGACGTTCCAGAACCCGCGCCGCAGCCGTGCTTTCCTCCACAAGGGATGAGTTCTGCTGGGTCATGTCATCCATCTCGGCGATGGCTACATTAACCTCGTCAATACCTTGGGTCTGTTCCGAGCTGGCACTGGCAATTTCCGCGACAATGTCCGCCACCTTGGAAATAGATTCCATAATCTCGGTGAGGGAGTTGCCCGCGTTATTGACCAGCTCCACCCCGCTCTTGACCTGTGTATTGGAACTTGTGATCAGAGATTTGATCTCGTTAGAGGCCTGAGCCGAGCGTTGGGCAAGGGTGCGAACCTCTTCGGCTACCACCGCAAAACCTTTGCCGGCTTCACCCGCCCGCGCCGCTTCCACCGCCGCGTTGAGGGCCAGAAGATTGGTCTGGAAGGCCAGGTCATCAATGACGCCGATGATGTCGGACACCTTCTGGGAGGATTCCTCAATCACACCCATGGCATCGACAGCCTCTTTCGCTACCTCACCACCGTTAACGGCCATATCGCGGGATTGGTTGGCCAGTTTATTGGCGTCACCCGCATTGGCGGCATTCTGTTTCACCGTAACCGCAAGTTCTTCCATAGAGGCTGCGGTTTCTTCCAGCGCTGAGGCCTGAGCTTCCGTACGCCGTGACAGGTCGTCACTGCCTGTGGAAAGTTCCGCCGCCGCAGAGGCCACCTCGCCCGCCGAACCATTGACCTGTGTTACGATGCTGGTCAGTTGTTCCGCTGTTTCGTTGGCGCTGTTCTTCAGCAGCTCAAATGTTCCTTCATAATCGGCGTCAATTTTCTCGGTCAGGTTACCCTGCGCCAGTTCCGCCAGAACCCGCGCCAGATCATCTGTGGCGGCCTGAGTATTGGCGCCGATGCTATTGATGTTATCAGCCAGAGAAAGCATAAATCCTTCCTTGCCTTCGGTACCCACCCGTTTGGTGAAGTCACCTGCCGCCGCCGCATTGACCACTTCGTTGATCTCGGCTTCGATGGCCAGTTCCTGTGTCATGTCTTTCCATTCCACAACTGTCCCTAACCGTTCGCCTTCTTCATTATTGACCGGATTAACCACCAGATTGAAGTCAAAGTTGCCAACCTTGATATTACTTTCGATGGTAGTGGTCAGATTTTGCATTATACCACGCTGATGGGCAGGGTTTTTGTGGAAAACGTCAATATTGGTACCGATGAGCTTGCTGGCATCAAAATTGGGCAGTACTTTCCGCAGCTCCGGTTCGGCTTCATGCATCATCTTCCGCAGGATATCATTCATATAGACAATATTCAGATCTTTGTCCGCCACCATCACATTGGTGCTGGCATTATCAAGGGCAATTTTGATGCGTTGATTATTATTGGCAAGGCGAACCTCTGCCCTCTGTTTTCTAAGCTTCTCGGTCACATCCTCCCATTCGACCACGGTACCAGTACGCTCGCCACCCGCGTCCCTGACCGGGCTAACCACAAGGTCAAATTCTATGCCCGCGAGTTCCAGATGGGTCGTGATCGTGCGGGTGAGGTTTTGCAATATACCGCGCTGATGATTTGGGTCCTTGTGGAATTGGTCAATATTGCTGCCGATGAGCTGGTTGGTATTCAGTTGTGGCAATACGGTTTTCAGTTGGGTTTCGTTGGCCTTCATCATGTTGAGCATGGTCTGGTTCATATAGACAATGTTATAATCTGCATCCGCCACCATGATATTGGTTTGGGCACCGCCGAGGGCGCTCTTCAGGCGATTATTTTTTTCTGCTGCAATGCGGATATCCGAGATGGATTTGAGCATATGACCCAGTTCATCATCGTCGATGGTTTCGGGCAGGGAGATCGTGGTATCCTCCTTTGCCAGCCTGTTCAGCGCATGTTGCATGACATCCAGTTGCGAGGAAAGCTTTGTGCGGGCAAGCCATGAGGCAAAGGCCGCAAGTCCGGTCACGACCGCCCCGATCAGAGGGATTGTCATGCTCTGGGACTTAACCCCGATGATGATGAAGATTGCAATAGCGGCAACCAGAAGGGTGGGTATTATTAATCTAAGCGTGCTGCTTTTTGTGCTGTTAAGCGGTGAGTTTATTACGGGGGTTGTCATCTTATATGCTCCTTGTCGTTCTATATTTTGTTATTTATGCGTTATCAGGCGACTTCGGCCTCTGGTTCTATTTCTGTGTCCATGTCAGGGACCAATTCCATATCAAAAAGTAATTTTGGTTTGATGATTGCGACCATTTTTTCTTCCACAGCCACAAGCCCTTCCATGAAGGCATATTCCGGATTGACATCCTGATCCGGTACGGCGAGAATTTCCTCTGACGAAATGGTCAGGATATCGGACACCGCATCCACCAGAATACCGATGGTGCGCTCGTCAAGCTTGACGATGATCACCACATGATTTTTGCCCGGTTCGGTCTTGCCTCGGCGAAAACGGGTGCGCAGGTCAAAGACCGGAACAATTACCCCGCGCAGGTTTATGACGCCGCGCATATAGTTGGGTGAATTAGGCAGGCTGGTTGTGGGGATCCAGCCTTTGATTTCTCGTACCGTGGTAATCTCCACGGCATAGAGTTCCTTTCCCACATTGAAGGAAATATATTGTCTGATTTGCGCAGATTCTCTGATCTTTTCATCACTGCTGGTGTCATTAGCTACAATTGTCGTCATTAGTGGACCTCCATGCTGGTTTGTGCCAAAGAAGAATTTCTTGATGAGGGAGTTTCGGTTTCCGTTACATATTTCTGGGGTTCTGCATATTGTCGCGACACCATTTCCTGTACGGTGGCAATATCAATAATTAATGACACGCGCCCATTGCCAAGGATGGTTGCGCCCGATACGCCCTCAATCAGCTCATAATTTGTCTCTAGGCTTTTGATCACCACCTGCTGCTGATTAACAAGATCATCAACGATGAAGCCCATGAGCATACCGCCGTCGCCCTCGACCACCACCACCAGACCCTCGCAAGGGTTGGTGATGGCGTCTTCGACGTCGAAAACGTCATACAGCGGCACAAGGAAAATATATTCGTCCCGGAACATCATTAAATTACGACCATCGGGCAGGCTGTTAATCTCTTTCGGGGTCGGGCGCAGGGTCTGAATGATATTGACAAGCGGCAGGACAAATTTCTCGCCGCCAATTTCCACCACCATGCCATCCATGACCGCCAGCGTCAGCGGCAGGGACATGGTAAATTTGCTGCCCTTTCCTGATTTAGAGCTGATGGAAATGCGCCCACCAAGGCTTTGAATATTCTTGCGGACAACATCCATTCCGACCCCCCGCCCCGATACGTTGGTTACACTTTCTGCAGTTGAAAAACCGGGCAGAAAAATAAGATTGTTGATTTCTTCATCACTTAAGGTTGCATCGGGTGACACCAGACCATTTTCAATGGCCTTTTTCAGCACCACTTCCCTGTTGATGCCCGCCCCGTCATCTTCGATTTCAATGAAAATTCGACCGCCCCGATGAAAGGCTGAAAGATGAATGGTTCCTTCCTCTTCCTTGCCTGCATCGAGACGGTCTGTGGGGGATTCTAGCCCATGATCAACGCTGTTGCGGATCATATGCATCAGGGGGTCGCCGATTCTCTCGGTCACGGTTTTATCAACTTCGGTTTCTTCGCCGGTCATCACCAGCCGGGCTTTTTTATCTAAGGAGGCCGTCAGCTCGCGCACCAGACGGGGCATACGGGAAAAGACCGATTTCACCGGTTGGGCGCGGATGGCCATGACGCTTTCCTGCAGGTCACGGATATGACGGGACAGCTCCTCGATGCCCTGCACCAGATTGGGATATTGCTCCACCAGAAGCTGGCTGCCCTGTTCACGCAGCATGGCCTGAGTTATGACAAGCTCGCCGACCATATTGACCAGCCTGTCAACTTTGTCCAGCTCCACCCGGATCGACTGGCTGACAACGGTTTCGCCGCCGCTGGTTTTAGCGACTGCGGTTTTCTGAGCCCCTTGACGGACGGCGTCAGGGTCAGTTTCAGCGGTGGTGATTTCTGTGGTTGCGGCTATTTCTTCTGTTATGATTAATTCACAGTCACCTTCGACGAATTCAAATACTTCTTCAATAGCATCTTCACCGAATTCTGTAATCAGCACGAATTTCCACGAAAAATAAGCAAGCTCCGCATCCATTTCTGTAATGTCCGGCATGTCGGATGTGTTCAGCTCCACATCCAGTTCACCCAGATCGTTAAGTTCGCGGATCAGCAGGATAGGCTCATTGGCCCGTTGGTATAATTCTTCGAAAGGCTTGAATGAAATATTGAAATGGCGGGTCTTAATGTTTTGGGGTTCTTCATCAACGGAGACTTGTTCTGTTTTGACTTCTACGGTTCCGCTGGTTTCCATGATTTTTTTCATGGCCTGAGCCGCTTCGGCACCATAATTCTTATCGACCGCATCTTCGCGCTGGGCCGCGCCCACAAGCTCGCTCAAGATATCAAAGGCCTGAAGCAGGACATCAATATATTCAGGCTTTATCTCGATGGCATTGGAACGCATTTCATCAAGCAGGGTTTCCTGAATATGGGCAAAACCAACCAAGGCATCAAACCCAAAAGCCCCCGCGCCACCCTTGATGGAGTGCACAGCCCGGAAAACTGCATTCATGGTTTCGCCATCATTTTCGCCCCGCTGTAGCAGCATCAGGCCTTCTTCAAGATTTACCAACAGTTCGGAACATTCTTCAAAAAAGACGACTTTAAACTGCTCCATTGGATCTGACATAAAATTTCCTTTTTATTAATTCAGAATCAACCACAAACCTTTTCAACTACCTGAAGTAGCTTTTCTGGATTAAAAGGCTTGACTATCCAGCCAGTTGCCCCCGCCGTTCGCCCTTCATTTTTTAGGGAAGCCCCGCTTTCTGTGGTCAGGATCAGGATCGGCGTTGTCCGTGCCTCTGCCCGCTTTCGGGCCTCGCGGGTAAATTCAATGCCGTCCATAACCGGCATGTTGATGTCTGTAATGATGACATCGAAAGATGAGCCGTTAATCTGATCCAGACCCAACTGACCGTTTTCGGCTTCGGTAACCTCAAAGCCGGCATTTTTCAGGGTGAAGGCCACCATGTCGCGCATGGTCTTTGAATCGTCAATCGTCAGTGCTGTTCTGCTCATACGTCTTGCTCCGAATTATTAAACTGATCATCAAGCCCCACATCCTTCAGCGCCCTTTTGAAAGCTTCGGACATCTCAGGAATTAAAAAATTAATATCTTGTCTTGCGGCCTTGGTTTTTATGGCGAATAACACCTGAAGGCAGGGGGTGGTTATTCGCTCCACATCTGCGGCCATGACCTTTATGGTCTTGTTCTTTGATAAACAATCAATAAAGCCTTGCCGCAAATCTTCGGCTACGGTCAGGTCCATTACAGACTTCATATGCAGGCTGATCTCGTCTTGAGAACCCGTCATTGTGAATATGCTCACGTCATTCTCCATGCTGTAAATATCCCGCTTGTTTATGTGTTAATTGAATAAAATTTAGGTATTAAATCTTAACATAAGTTTAAAATTATTATTAATTTCTAATATAATTATAAAGATATTGCTTATATAGCATAACTCTACTTAAAGTATATAGTAATTTTGTTATGATAAGAGCCGTTTTTACGTTGATAAATTAATAATTCTGAAAGAATCACTTGCTAACAGTTATAAATGCATATTATTATTTTCGAAATAATAAGGATTTATATTTTATGACTGTATTAATTATACACAATCATGGAGTGTATAGTTTAAGGGTGATTTCAGCCCTTGAAAACAAGAATTATGTATTTAGGGAAGTCGTTGGCCTGAACAATGCTTTTGACTTACTTATTAAAGAAAATATGGATATTCACATCATCATCGTTAATTATAAACATATGGCGGGGGATGGGGATTTTTTGAAAATGCTAGCGAAGAATGACCGGCTCAGGGACATTCCACTGATCCTGCATATTCATGAAAAAGAACATGAAAATATCAAAGCTTTCAAACATACATCCTCTTATCAATGGCTGCAAAAGCCTTTCGAGGATCATACACTTCTGACTATGGTACAGTCCGCAGAAAATGAATATATTCATCGGCGTGCGCTCCGGCGGGAAATTCATTCTCACCAATCTGTTATCGGAACCATAACGCGGGGCACATTCCACATTAAAACAATTGAACAGGCCGAGGCACTGACCACGATATTGTCCATGTCCTGTCCGGAGCCAGACCGGGTTGCCTTTGGGTTGTTTGAAATGCTCGTCAATAGTATTGAGCATGGTAACCTTGAAATTGGCAATGAAGAAAAATGGCGGTTGATGGCAAATAATCTTCATCGCAATGAAATAAATATGCGTCTGGTCATGCCCGAATATAAAGACAGATATGTGGAAATTACATTTGAGAGAGAAAGTGATCTGGTATCATTCAAGATAGAAGATCAGGGATCAGGGTTTGATTTTGCCAATTATCTGGATATAGACTTTACCGCAAATCAAACGCCTCATGGTCGCGGCATCGCACTGGCCCGTGCCACCAGCTTTGATTATCTGGAATTTCTGGGTAATGGCAACAAAGTGTTGGCGATTACCAAATTCGCCCCGGAATAGATCTGATTAGATCAAAATTTAAACGCGGGCCGCATTGGCAATGCGCAGACAGGCGCGGGCGCAGATAGCCTCTGCTGGTAATCCGGTCACCTTGCAGTCGGCCTCAGCCTCCATAACAATTTCCAGCGCATTGGACAATTTGGCAGTTGACCATTTGCCAAGCTGCCCCAAGATTAACTTCTTTTCCGGTGAATATGGGCTATAGACCACGGTCTTGACCGCCTGATCGGCAGAGATACCCTGATCCATACTACCGCGCACCAGATGCAGCTTTTGCAGCCTTCGGGCCAGATTACGCAGGATAGGTATGGCATTCTCGCCCCGGTTAAAGGCCTTGAACAGAGTGTTATCCAGTGTTTTCAGGTCACCGCCGGTGGTGGCTGTTGCTATCATGTCGAGGGTCAGGGCGCCGCTGTCACCCACACAGGCATGGGCATCTTCCAGCGTTACCATCTGTCCATCTTCACATTTGCCCATATAAAGCGCGAGCTTTTCAAGTTCCCCGCGCGAGACCAGTCTGTCGCCACCCAGATTTTTCTGAAGATAGGCGGCGGCATCGGGGGCAATGCCCAGACGGTGCAGCCCCATGACTTCGAGAATAAGGTTTTGCAGATCACCCTGATTATCTTCGTAACAGGCAATTGTCGCCGCATTCTTTGCACTATTGAACATCTTGACCAGCGCCGATGTGGCTCTTATGCCGCCGGCGGTTATGATCACCAGCCCGTCACCGATGGGGTTGGATAGAAAAGATTTTGCGGCCGCCGTGACATTCTCGCCCGCACCGTCAATCCGAATTACCCGACGCCCGCCCATCATGGAAATGGCCGCCGCCTCATCCGCCATAAGATAGGGTTCTTCTTTCAACTGATTTGGTGTGATATTTGCCACCTGAAAAGCATCGCTCAGGTCTTCAACGATCTGGCGGGCAATTTTATCCGCCCGTTCGCGCACTAACCCTTCATCACGACCATAAATCAGCACCGCCCGGTAAGCGGGGTTTAACTTTTTAATCTGTGCCGGAATGTCGTTATTTTTTAATTTCATTTCGTTGCGTTTTTATTGAAAAAAGCCCCGATTCGGGTAGCCATTTGGTTGGCGACCTCCTCCGACAGGCGTTTCAGGGCTGCGTTACGGGCAATCATATTGGAATAATCCGACTGGGCCAAGTCATAAGTCACCAAAGCCCGTGCCGCAAAATCCAGCACCACTTTTGAGCTAGTCACATCTTCCAATTGATAAGAGGTGACTAGTTTGAGGTTTTGCAGGGTGACGCTTTCATCTGCCCGGATACCATAGCCATGTTCTTCGATCAGGAAGGTGACATTCAGGACATATTCTGCCGATTTGGTTTCTCCAAAAGGCGTCAGCCGATCCAGAAGATTATTGCGGATGACCTGCCCAATGCGCGAGGGTCGCCCCTGTTCGGTGATATCACCCACCCGGATATTTTCCATGACTTCCCTAAGGTCGCCCTTGCCGTCCGAAAATTGCCCATACATGGGTTTGAAGCCGCAACCGGATAAGGTTATCGCAGATATCAGAACCAGTATGAGCTTCATAGCATTTCCCTATATGACAATATTAACAATTCGGTTGTGCACAACAATAACTTTACGGATAGGGTTGTCGCCTACGGCATTTTGTATTCTTTCACGAGCCAACGCCAGCTTTTCCACCTCGGCCTTGTCCATATCCTTGGCTACTTCGATAGTGTCCTTCAGCTTGCCCTTGACCTGAATGGCGATGGTGACGCTATTCTCCTGCATTAATTCAGGCTGTGCGGTGGGCCATAAAGTATCGGTTACAATACCCGGCATACCCATCAGTTGCCACATTTCCTCGGCCAGATGGGGCATCATGGGGGCGACAAGCTGAACCAGAACGGTCAGGGATTCGTTTAAGGCAAAGGCATCTCCGTCCGAGCCATCAGGCTTGAAGGCCGCTATTGCATTGGAGAATTTATATATCTGGGCCACGGTGTTATTGAAGTGGAAATCTTCAATATCCCGTCCTATGGAATCAATACTCACATGGCATATGCGGCGTAAATCTTGTGCCGCCTTGCTGAATTTAGCGGGCTTCTGGACTGCCGTCAGCCCTTCCATGCCAGTTGTGATCGTGCGCCATAATCTTTGGGTGAAGCGCCACGCGCCTTCAACGCCTTCTTCTGTCCACTCAAGATCCCGTTCAGGGGGGCTGTCGGACAGCATGAACCAACGGGCCGTATCCGCACCATATTGATCAATGATTTCCGTGGGGTCGACCACATTCTTTTTGGATTTTGACATTTTGACCGAGCGGCCCACCGTGACAGGCTCGCCACTGGTCTTCTCATGATAGCTGCCATCCTCATTATGGATGAGATCGGCGGGATAGACCCATTTTCCCTTAGTGTCTGTATAGGTTTCATGGCAGACCATACCCTGCGTGAACAGGCCGTCAAAGGGTTCGTCCATGGATGACAGGCCCACTTTTTTCATGGCGCGGGTGTAAAAGCGGGAATAGAGAAGATGCAGGATGGCATGCTCGACACCGCCCACATACTGATCCACGGGCAACCAATAATCCGCCGCCGCAATATCCACTGGCTCGTCCGATTTAGGCGAGCAGAATCTAGCAAAATACCATGACGAATCGATGAAAGTGTCAAAGGTATCGGTCTCACGCCGCGCCGCTTTGCCACAATTCGGACAATCAACATTCTTCCATGTGGGGTGATGTTCCAGCGGATTGCCCGGCTTGTCAAATCCGACATCATCGGGAAGCTTCACCGGCAGTTCTGTTTTTGGAACAGGGACAATGCCGCAATCGTCACAATGGACAATCGGAATCGGACAACCCCAATAACGCTGACGGGAAATACCCCAGTCGCGCAGGCGGAAATTAATGGTCTTTTTGCCAAAGTTTCCTTCTTCGGCTCTACGTGCGACTTCGGCTTTGGCTTCTTCAATGGTCATGCCATCGAGGAAAACGGAATTAAACAGTTTTCCGGGCCCCACATAGGCCTGCCTGCCCACGGCATAGCTGTCATCCTCGTCATCGGGCCGGATAACGGTACGCACATCAAGGTCATATTTATGGGCAAAGTCCAGATCGCGCTGGTCATGGGCGGCGGACATGAATATCGCCCCCGTGCCATAATCCATCAGAACGAAGTTGGCGACAAAGACAGGTAATTTGCGGTCTTCAAATGGGGTGCTGGCAACTATGCCGGTATCGAAGCCCTTCTTCTCCATCTTTTCCATGGCTTCTTCGGTGGTGGCCCCTGCACGACATTCGATGATGAATTTTTGCAGGTCGGGGTTATCCTGTGCCAGTTTTTCCGCCAGCGGATGATCTGCGGCAATGGCCATACCACAGGCACCGAAAATGGTGTCGGGACGGGTGGTATAAACTTCCAGCGGCTCATGGCCGTCAATATCAAAAAACAGGCGCAGACCTTCGGAGCGTCCAATCCAGTTTTTCTGCATGGTTCTGACCTTTTCCGGCCAGCGCGGCAATTCGTCCAGAGCAGAATTCAACTCGTCGGCATAATCGGTGATTTTCAGGAACCACTGGCTCAGTCGGCGGCGTTCCACCGGCGCACCGGAGCGCCAGCCACAGCCGTCAATGACCTGTTCGTTGGCCAGAACCGTATTATCCACCGGATCCCAGTTGACCCATGATTCTTTGCGGTAAACAAGATCGTTGGCGAGGAAGTCCAGAAACATTTTCTGTTCCTGACCGTAATATTCCGGATCACAAGTGGCCAGTTCCCGTGACCAGTCGATGCTCAGTCCCATCTGTTGCAATTGGCCACGCATATGGGCGATATTCTCGTAGGTCCATTTCGCGGGATGAACATTATGTTCCATAGCGGCATTTTCAGCCGGCATGCCAAACGCATCCCAACCCATGGGGTGAAGCACATTAAAGCCCTTGGCCCGGCGGTAGCGTGCGACCACATCCCCTTGGGTATAGTTGCGCACATGACCCATGTGTATCTTGCCAGAGGGGTAGGGGAACATTTCCAATACGTAGTATTTTGGCCGTGTGGGATCTTCCGTGGCTGTGAAGGTTTCACTGTCAGCCCAGATCTTTTGCCATTTTGCCTCGGTAAGAGCGGCGTTATAGCGTGTCATTTCTTATCCTGATTATTTTATCGGGGCGTTATTGCGTCGAAGAAGCCGCGCCTGCATTAAAATAGCATTACGGATATTGATAGAAGCGCCGGGTCGCGGTGCTTCATCCGTCCAGCCGTTGCTGGTGCTGAGCTGGCGGTGAACGGTAACATTCAGCGAATCGGCGCTCAGCTTTTTGCCGACGATGAATATATCCACCTTGGTGCGTTCTTTATCATTGCCGGGATTAACTTTCCATTCGGTCAGAATAACGCCGCCATTGTGATCGGCACTTTTCATGGACATGAAGGAAAGGGTATCCAATGTCGCCCGCCACAGATAGGCATTGACGCCAATCTGGTATACTTCCTCAGCAGCTTCGATGTTTTTAACGGTATCCTTGCCGCCACCAAAGATGCCGCAGCCGCCCAGGGTAAGAATAATTCCCAAAAAAACTACCTTTGCCGATTTTCCGGTCATATTCTTTATTATTTCATACACGGTCATGAATGTTCCATTCTTGGTTACTGTTTATTTCTGGCGGAAGTAAAGCCTTTATAGCTGTTTATCCTTTTGTTAATGAGCAAACAAGAATTTCTTGCATAATAGTGTCATTATTTAGGCCTAAAAGGAAATGTCTTCATCATCCGTGAGCAGGAAGCCTTCCATTTTTTGCCGGATGTCTTGCGGAATAGCGGCGGATTTCATTTTTTTATGCTTAACCCAGACAATGCTCTGACGGGTGAGGAAACGGGTCTCATCCTTGCTGGAAGTGATGATGGACAGATCAATGCGGCTGCGGCCAATGCGGGTGACGCCAATGGCAAAAGTCAGGCGATCATTGAGGTAGCTGGGGTTTCGGAAGCTGCTTTCCAGATGAGCCATAGGCACGGCCCAGCCTTCGGCGAACATTTTAGGATAGGGATAATCCAGCCCTTCTTCGAACCAAATTTCGCTGGCCTGATTGATCATTTCGTAATAGCGCGGGTAATATACAATCCCCGCAGGGTCGACATGATTGAAGCGAACGACTATTTCTGTTGTGAAACGTGGCATTTCTTAGTAAATTCCCTAAAACAAGTTACGATACAAGGATTATATAGATGAAGAATATTTTCGTACAGATTAAATGTGAGCTTGGCAAGGTTTATGAGGTTGCCGAGCATATTGTTGATAATCTGGATGAAACCGAGGAGGTTTATTCCGTCTCCGGTGCATTTGATTTAATGATGAAGCTTCATCTGGAAGAAGATGAGGATATTGGCCGATATATCAACGACAGGGTGCAGACCATTCCCGGTATCAAGGACACCTTCACCCTGATGGCTTATAAGGCCTTTATGTAAGTATTTGATCTGGGTCAGTGTTTTTGACCTTAAATATGGCATACGACCTAACATGACAGTTAACCAGAAAATATCCCCCGTAATGCAAAAACCACGCCGCCTGCCGCGCTATACCAGCTATCCGACGGCGCTGGAATTTCATGATCTTGATCCTTCTCTTTATCGGGAATGGTTGACGAATCTACCCGATGATCAGCCGGTCAGTCTGTATTTTCACATTCCTTTTTGTGAAAAACTATGCTGGTTCTGTGGCTGCTTCACCAAAATTTCCAATTCATATGAACCAATTCAACGCTATCTGGATGTTTTGCGCCGTGAGATTAGTTTGATTGGTGGTATTTCGGGCAGAAAGAAAATCAGCCATATTCATTTTGGCGGCGGTTCGCCTACGATCATCAATGCCGAATCATTTTCAAGTCTTATGTCATTGGTGCGGGATAATTTTGAAATTCTGCCCGATGCGGAAATTGCAGTCGAGGTTGACCCGCGCACCTGTTCCGAAGACAAGGTAAATGCCTATGCCGCAAGCGGTGTTAATAGGGTGAGCCTGGGTATTCAGGATTTTAACACCCATGTGCAGGAAGCCATCAACCGGGTTCAGTCCGATGAACTTATCGCCGAAAATCTGCGCTGGTTCAAGCAGGCCGGAATTACCAATATCAATTTTGATCTGATCTATGGCATGCCGCGTCAGACTTTGGATACTATCGAAGAAACCGTCTCCAAGACCAATGAATTCAGACCGTCACGCATCGCGCTGTTCGGTTATGCCCATGTGCCGTGGATGAAGAAGCATCAGCAGATGATGGACAAGCACCATCTTCCGGAGCAAGAGGAACGTCAGGCCATGTTCGAGCTGGCCAGTGAAAAATTACAGGGGTTCGGTTACGAATCCATTGGTCTTGACCATTTTGCCCTGCCCGGCGACAGCCTGATAACGGCTCGTCATGATGGTCGGATGAAACGTAATTTTCAGGGCTATAGCGCAGACCCTGCCACCACTATGATTGGCTTCGGCGCTTCGGCTATCGGGTCTTTGCCAAATGGCTATGCCCAGAATACCGCAGATTTGAAAAGCTATACCGAAGCCTTGGAAGCAAATGAAATTCCCGTAAGGCGGGGTCTGAAAGTGGATGCCACTGACCTGATGATGCGGGAGGTTATATCCACCCTGATGAGTTATTTCGCCGTTGACCCCTGGGCCATCGCAGAAAAACACGGGCTTGATCATGACTTTGAACGGGAAAAAGCGGATCTGGATAAGCTGGTAGCTGTGGGTTATCTATACCAGACCGGAACATCCTACCGCATAACAGAAGCGGGACAGCCTTATCTTAGGGCCATAGCCACCCTGTTCGATCAGTATTTCCCTCAAAATTCCGATATCATAGACCGCTGTGTCCATGAAAGTGAAGGTTAAGTCGTCACGTGCCCGGTCAGCTTGTTGAGCAGGTGATCAAGCTGGGATAATTCTTCTTTATCCAGAATATCCAGCAGAGAATCTTCATAACCAATGACCAGCGGCTCTATCTTGTGATAGATGTCTTTTCCGTCTTCGGTCAGGTTCAGTACCGAGCGGCGGCGGTCTTCTGTTGAGAATATTTTATGAACCAACCCCATAGTACATAGATTTTTGATCGCCCGGCTTACCGCAACTTTATCCATTACGATCCGTTCACCCGCTTCTGCCGCAGAGATATTGGGGTGGCTGTTGAGTGTTATAAGAATCCGCCATTCATGGGGGCTGATGTCAAATTGTTTGGAATATAATTGCGCCAGTTTACGGCTGATGATATTGGTTAGATACGAAAGTCGATAGGGTAAAAAACTCTCCAAGACTAATCTGTTGTTTTTATTGTCCGACATTACACATATTCCTTAAGGACTTTAATATCTTGAAATAAGTTTCATTTGTAACTATAATAATTTTTAGCGATATGAAAAGTATAAATTATATTAAGAATACTTTTTACACTATTTGAAATGGATGGAATATACCAATGAAATTAGCATCATTAAAACATGGACGGGATGGCCAGCTGGTCGTCGTTTCAAAAGATCTCAGTAAATATGTGTCCGTGCAGGCCGTGGCCCCGACCATGCAGGCCGCACTTGATAACTGGTCTGTGACCGAAGGTAGGCTACGTGTAATCTATGATGATCTGGAATC
>DAOWHQ010000102.1:0-28138 GCA_030641355.1 Alphaproteobacteria bacterium | reverse complement strand
GACTATTGTGAGGGCGGGACTTTTTTTGCCCCGCGCATTTATGAAATCGCTTCTCTGGATCAATTAACACGGGAGGTATTCGGCCCCATACTGCATATCATTCGCTATAAGGCCCGTGATATGGATAAGGTTCTGGATCAGGTTCGGGCCACGGGATTTGGCCTGACATTGGGCGTTCACAGCCGCATCGAGGGCGTGGCGCAGGATATATTTAATAAGCTCGATGTGGGTAATACATATGTGAACCGCAACATCGTTGGGGCAGTGGTCGGTGTACAGCCTTTCGGTGGTCAGGGGCTATCAGGCACGGGGCCAAAGGCCGGCGGGCCGCGTTATATGTTCCGCTTTGCCACCGAAAAAACCCTGACCATCAATACGGTGGCGACGGGCGGTAATACGGATCTTTTTTGTCTGGAGGATGATTGAGCTATATTCCATAGCCTTTCTGGAAAGCCCCCATATGGTGAATATATTTATCTGCGGCCTTGATTGAAGCCTGTGTCATGGGGCGGCGTACCTGCCCGACACTTGCTGTGATGATAGTTCTTTTTGTTTTGTGAAACGCATAGACGCCTTTCTCAGCTTCCAGATCGCAATGGCTTAGAATTTTGGGTATCCAAGTCTGAGGGTCGCGGACTAACTGCTCGTAGGGAACCTGAAGAATGGTATCGGGAAACAGCGTGGCCCAATGTTCCAGCAAGGCATCCTCCAGCCTGAAATGATGGGCGATATTGGCAAAAGACCAGCTCCACTCCAGCCCCTTGTTGAAAAATGTTTTAAAACATGACCATGCCGCATCAGCCGGATTTCGCCGCATCCAGATGACGGGGGACTGTGGGAAAATATGATGAATTAAACCCAGAAAACGCCCGTTGTTGAGGCTCTTGTCGATGATCCGCCCTTCGGCCCCAAATCTTTCGGACAAGAGATGCAGATAGATATGCGCAATATGGCCCCACGGGTTTTCACTGCCCGCGAAATTCTGCTCAAATAATGACGCATGTTTCAGTGTTGCCCCTTTCAGGGCAGATATTGCTGTGCCGAATAAATTCAGTTCCGCGCCGCCCGCTACGGTACTATGGCTGGCTAGAATCTGTTCTACCAATGTTGTGCCGGTGCGCGGCCAGCCCATGACAAATATCGGGCGGTTGCTGGTCACGTCACTTGGCCTCAGGGACCGGATGCCATCCTGATTAAAGCTGTGGATGATATTCTGGACAGAATTCTGGTTTAATTGCGGATCATAATGCGCGGATTGGCGCATGAGGGCCGCGCCGGTGGCATAGGCGGTATAGGCATCTTCACTCTGGCCTGAATCATCCAGAGCCTTCCCCAGAGCATATTGATAGGGGGCCTGAACCTGCGGGGCGGTTGCCGACATAACATCCTGCAGGCTTTGCAGATGAAGCAAATCCCGATCTTTGGCGGCGAATTTTTTGGTGTTGGCAAGGGTGAGCCATGTCTGCCCCGATGTTTCCCATGTTTTCAGCGCTCGGCGCAGGCTTTTCTGGCTGGATTTATTATCGCCGAGCTGAGACTGAGCCGTGCCCATAAAATGATGAAGGGCAGCATTTTCAGGGGCCTTGACAGCGAAGGGCTTAATCAGGGCGGCGGCTTGCTTTACTTTTCCGGCCTCCGCCATTATCCCTGCTCGGGAAAGTTGGCGTTGGGGATCGTTGGGATCAACTTCGGCAAAAAGTCGGGCGGCTTCGAGGGCGAGGCTTACCTCCCCTAGCGTTACGGCAATTCGCGCTATGCCACCCCAATTCTGGCCCAGATTAGCCGTGTTGCGGACAAGTTCTCCAATGATGGCCGCGGCCTGCTGGCGGTCATTTTCCTTAAAAGCAGCGGCCGCCTGATTGGCCAGTATCATAGGGTTTGAGATCATGAGGTCAGAATATAGGTTAAATAATCTTTGTCTATATTTGATAGTGGATATGGCGGGGAATACCCAAATAAAAACCGCGCCCGGCGAACCGGACGCGGCGAAAGATTAACTTTAAATAAGATTAGTATTTAAAGCTTGCACTAAAGCGAATTTGACGAGGTGCTTGGAAGCCACTGTCGTAGCCATAGTTCACGCCTTCAAGTTCGGAACGATCTGTAACACCTTTTGTGTTGAACAAGTTGAATATATCAGCTTTAAATACAACATTTCCAGGGATATTCTTGTTAAGATCGGGTGTGAAGGAAATACCAACATCAAGCTTTTTGATCCAGTCAGTTTCCATCTGTGAAGCACGTGGTGTTAATACGCTATCACAATACCATGATGCTTTACCATAGGCTTGAGCAAAGACGTCAGTCGGATGCAATCCAATACAACCCTGTTTACGAGGAGAAGTCAGTGCGAAGTTTGCGCTAACCATGATTTCCTCTGTTACAGCATAAGCGCCCCATATTTTAAAGCGATGGCGACGGTCATTGGGCAACCAGCCGAAAGATCCATCCATCAGACCAGGTTGGTCAAAGTCGGTAGTAATACCGGCGTCATCCTGACCATTGTCTGATTTCACAGAACCTTCATAGTTCCCTTCGAGCCATGACATAGTATATGACCCTTCCAAGGACCATTTGCCATCCCACTCACGAGCAAATGTAATATCAATTGCTTTGTAAGTACGGGAACCTTCAGGGTAATTGAGCATATCAGCAGGTAGAGTTGCTACGATAAACTCTCCAGAATCAGCGCTATTGCCTGTAAGGCCTTCTTTAGCCAAGGAAATAGTCATGTCAGAACCAGGGTTGGTAAGAACATACTGATGGAAACCACTCCAGAAATCTGCAGCAATAACCGGATCATAGCCATTTTGTGCAGCCCATACTGGAACGGCGGCATCAATGGCCACGTCTTCAATCAGACGACCCATTTTACGGTAAACACCACGGACGCCAACAACCCAACCATTTTCGAAGTCATGCTCGTAGCCGAGAATGAATTCGTCTGTGTACATAGGGTTGATGTTTTCATCAACAAGTTCAACAGGGTTTGGAATGTCACCATTCGCATATGTTACACTGTCAAGCAGGTTAGCAGTATCAAAAACGGGAGTTCCGTCTGTGTTTACGCCATCCAGCAAATACCAATTAGCTGTGAAATCTTCAGCAGACGCCATGCGAATGTTTGTGTTAGTTGCAATAGGGAGGTAATAACGACCCCAGCTACCAGATACACGATTTAGACCATCGCCAGTGGCATCCCATGAGAAACCAAGACGTGGTGCCCATTGGTTTTTAGTTTCAATGAATTGTTCGCCAGCAGCGTTCAAGTTTTTGAAACTATCATTCCGAAGACCCAGATTTAATGTAAGGTCATCAGCAATCTGCCATGAATCTTGAATGTAGAATGCACTTTGTTGTGTTTTCAGTTTACCACCATTAAAATAACGGCGTACGCGAACATACTCGGTGTCTTCTGCAATGCCGTAAAGGGCTGCCTGTGATGCATTCGCAGAATAATAGCGATAATATGCGCCACCAGAATACTGAGAAACATTATCAGCAGTAAGGTTTTCACGGTCAAATCCAAGACGAACATGGTGATCGCCCATGGCTTCAAAATAGACGTCCGCATCAAAACGGAAGGATTCACGTTCGTCCTCACCTTTTTCAACAAAGAAACTGGCCCAGTCACCTAATGCAGTACAACAACCGTTTCTTGAATCATAGATTACAGGAAGGTCATCAGTTTCTGAAACTGTAGTACGGTTATATCTATTTATACCATAAAGAGCAGATACTGTGATCCAGTCAGATAGGACACCAGTATATTTGAAAATTTTGTTAATTCCGCCTTCAGAAGCAAAGGTGTTTCCAAGGAAACTACCCAGATCGCCCTGCGCATCAACATCCTCAAGGGATTTGCTGGTTCTGCCGCTTGAATCGTACAAACCGGAATTGAAATTATATGTTCCAAGCGTCCTTGTTTGGTTATCAGAGAAGAAAGTAGCTTCTAAGTGATGGCCTTCAAATAGGTTAAGGTCAAACTTTAAAGCCCAGAAAGGATCTGTCTTTTCAGAAGTAATTTTCTGAGAATGTGAATATGATTCAGTTTTAATGCTCCGTGGATTATACAGCGCATAAAAGAACAGACGATCTTCAAGAATAGGACCGGAAAGTGAGAAGTTATAATCAATATGCTCGCGCGTATTAAGATGTCTCAGAGTAGCACTACC
This sequence comes from Alphaproteobacteria bacterium, assembly GCA_030641355.1. Classification (GTDB taxonomy): domain Bacteria; phylum Pseudomonadota; class Alphaproteobacteria; order Sphingomonadales; family Emcibacteraceae; genus Paremcibacter. The sequence goes on along the minus strand of DAOWHQ010000102.1, from coordinate 23,963 downwards.
AGGTCTTTCAACAGTCTGGGACTTGCTTCTAAAAGAGTCACCTTGCCAGAAGACATTTGCGCCAAAATGAAAATCATTGGAACCAGATTTGGTCACAGCATTAATTACACCACCAGTAGCACGGCCAAATTCAGCCTGATAACCACCGGTTTTTACTTCTACCTGATCGAAAAATTCAAACGGAATAGTGGAACCACCGAGGAAGTTACGGAAGTTGGTGATATTCATACCATTGACATAGTATATATTTTCACCAACAGATGAACCACCAATACTAACCAATGCTTGTCCGTTACCGCCAGCAAAAGATGAATCTCCGGTTCCTGTACCAGGAGCAAGAAGAGCAATAGCTGTAGTATCACGGGCTATTGGTGTTTTTGCAAATAGGTCATCTACGGATACGGTGAGGCCAGTTGTTGTGGTGTTGAAGTCATATCCTGCGCGACGTGTACCGACGACAAAAACTTCTTCAATGCCAGCAAGCTCAGAATCAAGGGTGAAGGTTACTTCGCCGGATGACCCAATAGTAACAGCAATTTTTTGCCCGGAAAGTTCATTATAACCTTCTTTGCTGATGGTGGCTACGTATGTACCAACAGCGAGCAAAGGTGCTCTGAACTTACCTTCTTTGTTGGATGTAATTGTACGAACAACACCCTTGTTTGATTTAAAAGTAATTGTTGCGCCCTGTACGACAGTACCAGCTTCATCGCGAACTACGCCACTGATAGAGCCTGTTGTGTAATCCTCGGCGATGGCTGTAGATACAGCGGATCCGAGCATCAATGCCGAAACGGCAGCGCCCAGGAGAAGCCTGGACTTGTTGCGTTTATTAAACATATTTCCTCCGTAGAAGTTAAAATTGTGGGACAGTCTGTTTTTATTTTTTCGACTCACAATCATTGCCGCTTTTTATCGATTAGAAAAAAGCGGTGTAAAAACAGCTAAATTTTGGCAGGTCTCCTCATGATCTTTTGCTGCAATTTTCCATCCCATTACATTAAAGTACATTTGTGAATGGTTGTTTTCTTTATTGTTAATAACCACACAGATTAGAAACAACCATTCTGTACATCATTTATTTGCCTTGTCCTTACGGACACACACACGTTAAGCATACAAATAACTAACGGAAACTATCACTACACAAAATCTCGGTCAATTTCTTTAAAAGTCCGACTGTGTTATTATTGCCACACGTGTGTTGTGCATTTATGCCACACTTTAAATTTATGTAACATAATAATGTAAATACGGCACTGTACAGAATAATATTTTGAATAATTGGTAAAAAATGAAGATTTATTTGGTTAAGAATAATATTAATTAAAGTAGAAAAACTGTGGTTGATTAGGTTCTACAGGTGGTTCTAACATACGTTTGAAATATTATTGCTTAATGTTGGGTGATGAGAATAATTTTATTAGGTTAAAAAACGAATCAAATTATCCATTTAAATTCAGCGCTTTAGCAGATGGTTATATAATAAAACACGCGCAGGCTATCTGGCGGGGGCCGTCATGTTTTTCTATATGGAGAATATTTCTAAAATTGTCAGGCCAAATATATCAAAAAGACCGAATAAATTGCTGGAAGATTGATTTAGATTGATTTGATATACATCTTATTGATACTAACTTGATGTGTATCAAGTTAGCCCGCTCAGGGAAATTCTATTTTTTGTAACCATTAATATGTCGGTCTAAGGGAAACCTCGCAGAGAATGTTGTCTAGAATAAGAATGTTTCCAGCCTTTTTTATAAAAGCATTATTTATAATGCTGGTCGGGTTGTCCTGTCCGGCGTTTGCTAGCGCGGGTGCGTTACAGAAATACTTAGGCGAAGTTCCGGCCAATGTGCTGTTTCCACTTGCGGACGGTTATGGGGTGATGAGGGATGACGTCCCTATCTCTCCGGTTTTGAAAGATGGTGAGGTCATAGGCTATGCTTTTCTAAATACCGATTTTGTCGGTGCGATCGGATATTCCGGCAAGCCAATTAAGGTTTTGATCGGTATTGACGGTGCGGGTCGGATTTCAGGGGCGCGTCTGGTCAAACATTCGGAACCTATCGTCCTTGCGGGGATACCGGAAAAGAAAATAACTGATTTTATCAATGGCTACCGTGATGTTGATATCCTGAAGCTTGCCCGGGAAAAGGGCGGAGAGCCGCCGCCGGTGGATATCGTATCCGGCGCCACGGTAACGGTGATGGTCATTGATGACAGCATAAAGCGGGCCTCGGTAAGGGCGGCGCGTGTTCTGGGTCTGGGGGGGTTGAGTGCTCAATCCCAGATTTCACAAGCCATCAAAACCGTTATTCCCGCAGAGATGCAGGAGCTAAGCTGGGATAGCCTGCTTGGTGATGGATCAGTGCGCCGCCTTCACCTGACCAATGCGCAGATCAATCAGTCCTTTGTGGAACAGGGGAATATCAAGGCCGTTGCCCGGCCTGAAAAGGGGGCAGATGAAGATGTTTTCATAGATATGTATGTGGCCTCCCTCGCTGTGCCGACCATCGCCAGAAGCCTTTTGGGTAAATGGGAATATCGTAATTACCTGAAGCGGATCAAGGATGGTGAGCAGGCCTTTATTATTATGGGAAAGGGGCATTATTCCTTTCGCGGATCGGGCTATGTGCGCGGCGGTATATTTGACCGGATACAGGTTGTGCAGGGCGAAGAAGCTTTTCGATTTAATGATCATGGTTATAAGAATTTAGGCGAAGTTCTAGCCGATGGCGCGCCCTATTTCAGGGAAGTTGCGCTGTTTTATACCCCGCCCGGCGCGGTCTTTAATCCGGCCGATGACTGGCAGTTGCAATTGCTGGTACAGCGGGCCATTGGCGCTCTGGAAAAGGTATTCATAGCCTATGATCTGAATTATCAGCTCCCGGCCCAATATGTGAAAGTAGAACAGCCCGCCATAATATTAAGTGTCGCAGACGAAGAAGCGCAGGCGATTAATGCCCTGTGGATGAAGATGTGGCAGACCAAAACGGTCGATATCGCTATCCTGCTGACGGCCATTTTCCTGCTGACTGCGTTATTCTTTGTGCAGAACCAACTGGTAAAATATCGTGCGCTGACCGACAGAATCCGGCTGTTGTTTCTGGTCTTTACCTTGTTTTATATTGGCTATTACGCTCAGGCCCAATTGTCTGTGGTTAATGTCTTTGTTTTTGTCAGTGCCATGCTGTCCGGCTTCCAGTGGGAATTTTTTCTGATGGAGCCGATGATCTTTATTCTCTGGTGTTCGGTGGCGGTTTCATTGTTATTCTGGGGACGAGGGGCCTTCTGTGGCTGGTTATGCCCCTTTGGTGCGTTACAGGAATTAACCAATAAGATAGCCAGATATTTTAAAGTGCCGCAGATTAAGGTCCCCTGGTGGTTGCATGAACGTCTGTGGCCTTTGAAATATATGATCTTTTTGGGATTATTGGGGCTATCGGTCTATTCCCTGAATATGGCGGAACAGCTGGCGGAAATTGAACCTTTCAAAACCGCGATTGTCCTGAAATTCATGCGCGGCTGGCCCTATGTTTTATTTGTTGTGGCTTTGTTAGCGGCGGGTTTGTTTATCGAGCGTTTTTACTGTCGTTACCTTTGCCCGCTCGGCGCAGCACTGGCCATTCCGGGCAAGCTGGCCATGTTTAACTGGCTCAAGCGTTACCGCAACTGTGGCGACCCCTGCCACATATGTGCACAGGATTGCATGGTTCAGGCCATCGACCCCAAGGGTAATATCAACCCCAATGAATGTCTGCATTGTATGGGCTGTCAGCAGACCTATTTTGACGAAAAAGTCTGCCCTGTGATGATTCATAAACTGACACGGGTAAGGAATGAGAATTTGCATAAAACACGCAAGTTAAATCAGACCCGAGAAATTGGAGATTAGGAACCGGATCCTGAGTTTTGTATTTGGATCTATTTACAGAGAAAACCTGAAACAAATGTTTTGGGGGTAGTTTAAAAAAACAGGAGAAAAACTATGACAGAAGAAAAGAACAAGTCTGGCTTCTCCAGACGTTCGGTCCTTGGCGGATCGGCTCTGGCGGCGGGTATCGGCATGATGGGCGTCAGCTCGCTTATGCCGCAAGCTGCACATGCCAAGGGAAACAACGAAGTCCATCCGGGCGACCTTGACCAATATTATGGTTTTTGGAGTGGTGGTCAGTCCGGCGAGGTTCGTATCATCGGTGTGCCGTCCATGCGCGAATTGATGCGTATTCCGGTCTTTAACCAATGCAGCGCCACGGGTTGGGGCCGCACTAATGAAAGTATTAAGATACTGACCGAGAATATGCTGCCCAAAGAGACAGAATTCTGGGCGGATAAAGGCGGTTTCCCCGGAAATGGCGATACCCATCACCCTCATATGTCTTTCACGGACGGTGCTTATGATGGTCGTTATATCTTTGTCAATGACAAGGCCAATACCCGTGTGGCCCGTATCCGCTGTGATATTATGAAAGTGGACAAGATTATTTCTATCCCCAATGCCGCTGATATTCACGGGCTTCGGCCTCAGAAATATCCACGTACTGGATATATATTTGCCAATGGTGAACATCGCGTACCGCTGCCTAATGATGGCACAGTGTTGGATGATCCAAGTAAATATCATGCAGTTTTCACTGCCATTGACGGCGATGAAATGAAAGTGGCATGGCAGGTGATCGTTGATGGAAATCTGGATAATGTAGATGCGGATTATCAGGGTAAATATGCTGTAGCCAGTTGTTATAATTCGGAAGAGGGTGTTACCCTTGCCGAAATGACATCCTCCGAGCAGGACTGGGCTGTGATCTTTGATATCAAAGCCATTGAAGCAGGCGTTAAAGCCGGTGATTTCAAGGTTTATGACGGTGATGTGCCGGTTCTTGATGGTCGCAAGGGTTCCAAATATACACGTTATATTCCGATCTCTAACAGCCCCCACGGTGTCAATGCTTCACCGGATGGTAAATATATGATGATCAACGGCAAATTATCGCCCACGGTTTCCGTGATTGATATGCGTAAAGTGCCGGATGTCTTTTCAGACAAGATCAAACCACGTGATGCCATCGTTGCTGAGCCACAGTTGGGACTTGGGCCGCTTCATACGGCGTTTGATAACCGGGGCAATGCCTATACGACATTGTTCCTCGACAGTCAGATCTGCAAATGGGATATTGAAAAGGCCGTGCAGAAATATGCTGGTAAAGATGTTGATCCTATATTGCAGAAGCTGGATGTGCATTATCAACCCGGACATAACCATACCACCATGGGTGAATCCAAGGATGCCGATGGTAAATGGCTGATTTCTCTGAATAAATTCTCTAAAGACCGCTTTATCAATGTCGGTCCGCTAAAACCAGAGAATGATCAGTTGATTGACATTTCCGGTGACGAGATGAAGATTGTTCATGACGGGCCGACTTTTGCGGAACCACATGATTGTATTATGGTTCACCGGTCATTGGTTAATCCCAAAAATGCCTATGGTCATGATGATCCTTATTTTGCTGATCTGGCGGCACAGGCCAAGAAAGACGGTTTTGAAAGCCTTGATGAGGCGGATGGCGTTATCCGTGACGGCAACAAGGTCCGTGTTTATATGTACTCACAGGCGCCAAGTTTCTCACTTGAGAAATTCACCGTCAAGCAGGGCGATGAAGTTACGGTGATCATCACTAATATTGATGATGTTGATGACCTGACCCACGGTTTCGCCTTGTCCAATTATGGCATCGCCATGGAAGTGCCGCCGCAGGGTAGTGCAAGCGTTACCTTCACAGCGGATTCTCCGGGTGTACATTGGTTCTATTGCCAGTGGTTCTGTCATGCGCTTCATATGGAAATGCGTGGCCGGATGCTGGTTGAACCAAAATAAGGTGTCTCTGAATGTGGTTTAAACATTCACATAAAATATGTGGTGCGGCGAGGATTATCTTCGCCGCATCCTTCATTCTGTGCAGTAGCCTTGGCGCGATTGCCAAGGATATTACCGTCACGGAAAAGCTTCAGTTTGCTATCGACCAAGCGGCGGCAGGGGATCGTCTTTTGCTGTCTGCGGGGACATATTCCGGGCCGATTTTATTGGCCAAATCCTTGAAAATAATCGGGCGGGACGGGGTGACTGTCAAAGGCTCAGGCCGCGGTAATGTGATCACGGTCAAGGCCGCTGATGTGAGCATTTCTGGCCTGACTATCACGGGCTCCGGGTTGTTGCTGGAAACGCAGGATTCTGGTATTTTCCTGTCAAAACAGGCCACCGGAGCTATTGTCGAGGACAACAGGATAATTGATAACCTGATCGGGGTGTATGTCTGGGGCGCGAAGATGGCTACCCTGCGCAATAATATCATTCGGGGACGGCAGGATATGCGCGTTAACGAGCGCGGTAACGGGGTTCAGATTTGGAATGCGCCCGGCGCGATCGTTGAGGACAATGACATTCAATATGGCCGCGATGGTATCTTTGTGAATACAAGTAAGGAAAATATATTCAGGAATAATAATATCCACGATGTGCGTTTTGCCATTCATTATATGTATACCAACAAAAGCAAGGTGATGAATAATATCTCCACCGGCAATGATATTGGCTATGCTATCATGTTCTCCACCCATGTTGATATGGTGGGAAATCAATCCATAAATGACCGGGAACGGGGTATCCTGTTTAACTATGCCAATCGGGTGAATGTGCAGGGCAACCGGGTTACTGGCGGGCCTGAAAAATGTATCTTCATTTATAATTCCAATCGGAATATTATTCGGGATAATATGTTGGCAGGTTGTGACATAGGGGTGCAATTTACTGCTGGATCTGAAAAAAATGATATCACGGGTAATGCCTTTATAGATAACCGGATGCAGGTCAAATATGTGGGTACGCGCTGGCTGGAATGGTCTAGTGAAGGTCGGGGAAATTATTGGAGCGATAATACGGCCTTTGATATGGACGGGGATGGGATCTCTGATAATATATATCGGCCCAACGACCTGACCGATCAGATTTTATGGCGTTACCCATCGGCAAAACTATTGATGAACAGTCCGGCTGTTCTTCTGTTGAAATGGGCACAGTCAGCCTTTCCCGCTCTGCATCCCGGCGGCGTGATCGATAGCGCCCCCTTAATGAAAATACCGCAGAATATGGTATATGCCAATGAATAATATAACGCTCACATCTGTCTCAAAGCACTATGGTAAAACCAAAGCGGTAAACACAATGGGCCTTACGGTTGCCACAGGCGAATGCCTTGCCCTTGTGGGTCATAACGGGGCGGGAAAAAGTACGCTGATCAAAATGGTTCTGGGTCTGGTAAGGCCCACGGCTGGAACGGCGAAGGTTATGGGCTATGACCCTATGGCGACGGATTTTAACAGGGTACGGCAGGATATTGGCTTCCTGCCCGAACAGGTATTGTTCCAGAATAACATGACAGGTCGGGAAACGCTGGCGTTTTATGCTCAGCTAAAGGGAGCATCCTTAAGCGGTCTGAATGATTTATTTAACCGTGTGGACCTATATAAGGCGGCAGATCACCGCATTTCAACTTATTCCAAGGGCATGCGGCAAAGGCTGGGGTTGGCTCAGGCTTTAATAGGGCAGCCCAAGCTGTTGATATTGGATGAACCGACAACGGGCCTTGATCCGGCATCCCGTCAGAATGTTTACAGTATCATTGATGATATGAAGCGCGGCGGAACGACCATATTAATCTCGTCTCATGCCCTGACAGAACTGGACAGCCGTATTGACAGGGTGGCTATTCTGAAACAGGGCAATCTTGTGGCCCTGGGCTCTATTGCAGAATTACGCCAGAATATCGGGCTCGCGTCAGAAATCAAAATTCATGCGCCGGATAGTTCAATGGAACTTTTGGCTCAGCATTTTGGTGACAAGTGTTTTGTCAATGGCGTTGCTCATTTTTCCTGTCCTGCTGATGAGAAAATTGCACTTATCAGGGAACTGATGGATTTGAATATTTCCCTTGCCGATATTGAGGTGAAAGACCCCAGCTTGGAACAGATTTTTCTGGCCCTGACGGAGGGACAGACCAATGAATAGACTATGGACACTTATAACTAAAGAAGTCCGCGATGGTTATCGGAACCGCTGGGTGATCATGATCACGCTGATTATGACGACCCTCGCCCTTATCTTAAGCTTTCTGGGCAGTGCGCCCACGGGAACCACAAGCGTCAGCCCTCTGGCGGTAACCGTGGTCAGCCTGTCGTCTTTAAGTATATTTTTCATTCCACTTATTGCTCTGTTACTCGCCTATGATAGTGTGGTCGGGGAAGCGGAGCGCGGAACCCTAACCTTGCTGCTGACCCATCCGGTTAGCCGAACCGAGGTGATACTAGGTAAATTCATCGGCCATCTGTTTCTGCTGACCATTGCCATTGTGGTTGGTTACGGGGTCGCGGGGCTTACTATTTCTCTCACCGGAGAGACAAATTTTGCGGATCAGGAATGGAAAAGCTTTATCCGTCTATTGCTATCCTCTGTCCTGTTGGGAGCTATATTCTTAAGCATAGGATATATGGTCAGTGCGTGGGTGCGCGAGCGCGGCACGGCTGCGGCCATGGCTATTGGCATCTGGCTGTTGTTCGTCCTGCTTTATGATATGGGTTTGCTGGCTTTGCTGGCCTCAGGTGATAGCGGGATCAATGGGGAGCTGGTAAAATGGCTTATGCTGATAAACCCTACCGACAGCTACCGTATGTTTAACCTGACCTCCAGCAGCGATACGGCCCTGTTATCGGGTATGGCGGGGTTAAGTTCTGAGCATCGGGTGTCGGACGCCAGCCTGATTCTGATTATGATGTCATGGGTAATCGCACCGCTTGTGACGGCCTGTGCCATTTTCAAAAGGAGACAGTTGTGAGATATATATTATACATGGGCCTGTTCCTTCTCGTTGGATGTCAGGAGGATATCAAAATACCCGATCCGGCGCAGATCACCCGTGAGGCAGAGGGCCATTACTGCAATATGATTGTGATTGATCATCCGGGGCCAAAGGCGCATATATTTGAAAAGGGGCAGGGTCAGGCTATCTGGTTTACCTCGGTGCGCGATGCGCTGGCCTATAAGATTTTACCCGGTGAGGCACAGCAGATTCTGGCCATTTATGTTCATGATATGGGGCGGGCGACAAGTTGGGACAAGCCACAGGATCAGGGTATCTGGATCAAGGCGGAACAGGCCATTTATGTCATTAATAGCCGCAAGCGCGGCGGCATGGGGGCCAAGGAAACCATCCCCTTTGGCACTAGAGAAAAGGCCGATCAATTTGTCCATGAATTTGGCGGTCTGGTTGTGCTTTATACAGATATTCCCCCGGATTATATACTGGGTGACAGCGACGAATATGACCACGCAACTTAACAGGCGGCGGTTTATTTCAATCAGCGCCGCCGCTATGGGCATGGGGCTATGTGACCCGACTTATGCCGCCCCGCCCGCCCTTATCCGTTGGCAGGGAGCCGCTCTTGGCGCCAGAGCCGAGATAAAGCTCTATAGCAATAATCCGGCCCAAGCAGGGGCTATATTTGGCCGTTGCCAGCGCGAGATTAATCGTCTGGAAAATATTTTCAGTCTTTATGTTGAGAATTCCGCCATAAGTCGCCTGAACAGGGACGGGGTTCTGGATAATCCGGATATCGAATTTCTGGATTTGCTGTCGCGCTGTCTGTCATGCTATCAGATCACGGACGGGGCTTTTGATGTGACAATTCAGCCGTTATGGAATCTCTATACCGATCATTTTTCGCACAAGCGCGCGGATGCCGCCGGACCATCAGATGATAAGATCAGAGCAGTGCTGAAAAGGGTCGGGTCTGATAAAATTATTCTGGATAGTCGGCGTATATCTTTCGCAAAGCCCCATATGGGAATTTCCCTCAATGGTGTTGCGCAGGGCTATATCACGGATCGGGTGGCAAAGATTTTGAAGACTGCCGGTTTCACAAATATTCTGGTTCATATGGGTGAGACTTACGCCATAGGTCAGCACGCGGACGGACGGCAATGGACGGCGGGCATATCTTCGCCCCTGAAAGATGATAAAACCCTGCTCAAAATTCCGCTGGATCATCAGGCCCTCGCAACCTCCGGCGGCTACGGCAGCCCCTTCTCAGATCAAAGCCGCCTGCATCATCTGCTTGATCCCAAAACGGGCCGCAGCGCCAACCATCACGGCGCGGTGTCCGTGGTGGCAAAGGATGCGACAACGGCTGATATGCTGTCCACGGCTTTCTATGTGATGGCTTTTGACAAACTGGCGCAAGTATGGGCGAAATATCCCCAGCTTGAACGGGCAATATTTGTTGATCCGTCGGGAAAAATTACTGATCTCACGTCACCGCTTTAGGGTATCAGATGGCGATTCGCCGTAAACTTTCTTATAGGATACGGAAAAGCGACCAAGCTGGCTGAAACCCCATTTAAGGGCGATGTCGGTAACGCTTCTTTCCGGGCCGGATGCGCGCAGCTCCTCCCGTACTTTTTCAAGGCGCAGCTGAAGCACATATTTCATGGGTGTTGTGCCACGGAAGCTACGGAAACCTTCAAATATGGACCGTTGGCTGACACCGGTAATTTTCACCAGATCATCAATGGACATATGTTTTTTCAGATGACCATTGATATAGTCTTCGGCCAGCTTTACATGTTTCGGTGCCGCCTGAATTTCCTGTGCCAATAGCGCATCCATATAATTATGGTTGAAGGAATACAGTAAGTTCGTCAACAGGTGACGTTCCATATCCTCCAGAATATGGCGGGACCGCCATGGGTCCATACCATTGTCAAGATCGCTGGCAAGATGTTTGATTTGCCGCCACCAGTCATGGGCTGGTTTATTATCCGCCGAGATGCACTGGTCAAACAGGATCGGCTTGTCTATGGGCCGCATCAACAGCCGTGACAGACGCATTTCCATGGCCTCAGCCCGAACCTGAACCATTAATTTCTTACAGTCCTTATTCCAGAGCATCTTGGTGTAGTCAGTGGGATTAATGGCTGATGACATACCAACCGTTGTGATGAAATCCTCATTACCTGTTACGATCTGTGCGGCTCCATCTACGGGAAGCTGGAACAGGAAAAAACGGTCTAGAAAACCCGGTTCCACGCTGACGTCAGAACCATATTGCATATAATTGATAGACACAGATGATAAGTGCGCGCGATTATGGCACGCGTCCAGCGGCCCTGAATGACTTGGTTTCAGGGTGTGGTCACAATAGACCTTGCTGACGATTTCCCTTGCCTCATCTGCATCACTAGTTTGAAACAGACTATATTTTTCTAGTGGCTTATTCATATAATGCTCACAATCAACAGTGACGGACTGTAGCATAGATTTTTACCTTTCGCGAATCGGAAATATATTGATGATGCTTCCTTGTCTATTTATCATTTTTAGGTGAATACCCAAAGCCGACCTGTCGCCATATATCTCGGTAATCATAATCGGTTTGTAGCGATAAATTAAGACGATTATAGGAGGCAAAATCACTTACCAGATTGACAAGTTGCACTATCCCCTTATCTGTCAGGCCGATATGTCTCAATTCTTCAACCTCATCGTCGGTTATATCATGCATCTCTTTGTTAGTGCGGAGGGCAAAATTGATTATTTTTTTTAATCTCTCGTCCAGAATGATATCAACCCCGCTTTCAAGAAAGCTTTTGGTATAATCCTCATCCGTTTTCATGCCGTAATTCAATATGGTGCAAAAGGCCGCCGTGCAGTATGAACAGCTATTCGCCTTTGATACGGCTATGCCCACATGTTGAATTTCATTCAGGGATAATTCCCCAAACTGCCACAAAACTTTTGTAGCAGCTAGCTTGGCTTTAAAGAATTCGGGAAAATTCATTTCTATGAAGAAATGGTTGGGTACGGAACCTTCCATTTCCGTGACCCATTCACATATTCCCTGAATCTCTTCGTCGTTGCTTTGTCTGGGGTCAACCAGTTCTACACGTGCCATGATGATTAAAAGTTAAAGCGTGCAGTCACATACCATTGACGACCTCTGTCGAATAATCCTTCATAAGACTGGAAAGCATCGCCGATAATACCGGTATGCAGGTATTTCTCATCGGTAAGGTTCTTCACACCGCCAATCAGGGATATATTTTCTTCCGCATTTTCCCATGTCAGGCTGGCATTAAGCAGGTTATAGCCCCCTTGGTGAATTTGCGGCGTATTGAAAGCATCATTATCGAATTCTGAACGATATGACCAGTCTACACGCGGAATTATGGTGCCATTATTACCAAGGGAAATCTCTTTAGAAACCGCAGCGCTTAAGGTCCATTCGGATACCCGGTCAAGATTGTTATTTATATCGACCAGAGTTTCCGTGAAATCAAGTTCATCGTAACCGGCATCGAGATAACCCAATCCGGCCTCAATAAACCATCCGTCTGCGGGTGTTGCCTGCATCTCCAGCTCAAAGCCTTTGATTGTAGCGGCACCGGCATTTTTGGTAATGGGCGCCACGCTGGTGAAAACCTGCACCTGCATATCGGTATAGTCGGTATAGAAGGCCGCACCATTGAGGCGCATTTTCCCATCCATACCGGAGTATTTAAAGCCAAACTCATAAACCTGTACAAATTCCGGTAGGAAAGTGGGGATCAGGTCAAGATCAGATGTGCCGGGAGGGGCGGTGAAGGGTACGATGATCGGCGGGAACACCCGTTGGGAGAATCCGCCGGATTTAAAACCTTCTGAATAGCTGGCATATACCATCAAATCTTCACTAACATCATAGGATAGATTCAGATAAGGATCAAAATTATCATAAGTCAGCTCTTTTTCGACAAAGGGCAATATTCTGGTTCCAGCGGCGAGGAAAGGAACTTCCGCATCTGAAAGTCCGGTGCCTACGGCTCCCGCAAAATAATTTTCATGAATGATCTGGTCTGGCAGGAATTTTTTTGTTTCATCCGTATAACGCACTCCAGCAGTGACATGGAAACGGTCGGTCGCGTCATAGGTTCCCTGCGCAAAACCGGCTATGCTCTTGTTATCATATGAGCCACCACTGCGGAAACGAGATATGGTGAAATCCAGCTCATTGGTGCTGATACCGGATTCCTTGAAATAATATGCGCCAATAATCCAGTTGAGTTTTTCCTCAAATGCGGTGCCAAGAAACTGTAATTCCTGCGTGAATTGCTCTTGCTCCAATACGTCTGTAAACTGGGAAATTCTATGGGGAGAATGGTCACCATCACGGCCAAAGGAAGCGTCCAGATCGCGATATGCTGTGATTGACCGCACAGAAATACTTTCATTCACACTCCAGTCTATATTCAGGTTAGCGGCCCATAAATCCGAATTGGAAAATGCAGGCGCTGTGCTGGAGGTTCTTTCTTCGCCGTTATATACGTAACGGTCATCATAACAGCCTGGAACAGCCAGATTAAGCGTATTGCCTGGGAAGGCACAAGGTACTGGCCCACCGCCGGCACCCAGATTAGCACCAACATTATGGATGGTAGCCATTGGTGGTGGTGGAACGAGACTTAGAGGGTTGGGACCTGCGTAGTTAATACCAATCAAGGTTAATGCCGGACCATTTTCGCGGTCACGGCTACCCTCGATGGAAAAGCTGATTTCAAGATCTTCACTGGGAGTCATCAGGAAGGACGCCCGACCGGATAGGGTGTCATCATCACCAAGGTCAACGCCGTCATCACGCATGACGTATCCATCCTGCTTCATATAGGCCACGGCAAATTTACTGAAAAATTTGTCAGAAATAGGCAGATTGACAGAGCCCTTAAGGTCAATACGGTTGTCAGTGCCATAGGTAGCAGAAACCTTGCCTTCTAGTTGGTCATGGGGTTTTTTGGTGGTGATGCTGATGGCACCGCCGATGGTGTTCCGGCCAAATAATGTTCCCTGCGGCCCTTTAAGAACTTCGACCCGTTCCACATCCACAAGATCAAGTATTCCACCCACAGAGCGCGCGATATAAACCCCGTCCACATAAAGACCAACGCCCGGATCAACGGTGGGCAGGAATTCTTTTTGTCCGACACCACGAATATAAATGGCGGCCGAATTGCTGGCCCCGCCAAAGCTAGGGTTATTCTGGAATGACAGGTTCGGGGTAAACTGGGCTATTTCGCCCACATTGGTCACACCGCGATATTCAAGGCTGTCACCGGAAAAGGCTGAAATGGCGATAGGCGTGCTTTGCAGGCTTTCTTCGCGTTTCCGTGCGGTCACTGTAATTTCTTCCAAAAGCCAACTGGTGCTATTGTCATCATCCGCTGCGAAAGCAGTTGCAGGCGAGGTGAGTATCATGGATGTCAGGACAGTTCCATATAACAGAGCTGTTGTCAGATTATCTCTTCTGGGGGAAGTAAATTCTTTTTGCACGATGGCCTCCACATTTTGATTTTTATTTGATATTGCTTAATATGTTAATTAAACTGAATTTATTGTATTTTTTTATCAGTAATTTTATTATATATTTTTATCAGTATTTTCTGTTTATGAAGGAGGTGCTATTCAGATAATGCAGTCGCTGTTTATTTAGTGCGTCTTTTCCATATATTTCGGGCCTTGCCGCAAAAAACTGTACAAGTGGCAAAGGTCGTTTCATAATAGAAGCTGACCTTTAGAACAGAGACTGACATGGCTAATCCTTCCGAATCCCTCACCGGCATATTTTCTGCACCACTTTGGCAGAGTGCTTTTCGTCCTTTCTATCTGCTCGGGGTGATTTATGGCCTTGGGATAATGGGACTGTGGATATTAACGTCATATGGGATCGTTGACTTTGTGCCGGCCTCATACAGCCTGTCCCTATGGCATGGTCATGAAATGATTTTTGGATTTTCCGGGGCCGTGGTCGCCGGATTTGTCCTGACCGCCCTGCCGGGATGGGTGGGTACGGAAGAAATCAGCGGCGGGAAACTGGCCCTGCTGGTTCTATTGTGGTTTCTGGGCAGGATTGCGGTCTATAGCAGCGGTTTAATTCCGCCTTATATAGTGCTTATTCTGGATAGTAGCCTTTATCTAGTGGCAACGATCATGGTACTGCCGGGATTACTAGCGGCGGAAAATAAACATTATCTGGCCCTGCTGCCCATTTTTCTAATGCTTTGTTTTGGCAATGTGGTTTTTCATCTGGCGGTTATGAACGGTGATATAGCCCGGGCCTCATGGGGTATTCAGGTCGGGCTTATGGGTATTGTGGTTAAATTCATACTGGCCGGCGGGTTTCTGACCACCGTATTCACCGGCAATGCGCTCAGACAGAAGGGCGGACCGGAGCTGTTGGTTAATCCGCTGCTGGAATATATATCGGCCTTGTCGCTGGTACTTTTTATATATGGCGCGTTATGGGACGTTTCAGCGGAGATTTCCGCCAGCTTTGCCTATCTGGCGGCGGCGGTGCAATTTGTGCGTTTTCTGCGGTGGCGGACTTATCTGATTCTTGACGCGCCTCTGGTGCTGATTATGCATCTGTCTTACCTTTGGTTTATTTGTGCTTTGATTTTATTTGGTCTGGGGGCTTCAATACCGGACATTGGCAGCCAAGTCTGGCTACATGCCTTCACGGTTGGGGCGCTGAGTCTGATGATGCTGTCGCTGATTACGCGGGTGGCGCTACGTCATACGGGCCGTCCTCTTGTGCCTGCCAAGGCCATGATATTATCTTTTGCCATCATGTTCTTCGTCGCTTTCTTGCGGGTTAAGATATCAATGGGGTTTTTGACGGAAAACTGGTTGCCGGTGACGGCGGTGATCTGGTCAATTTCTTTTGTGATTTACATAGCTGTTCATGGCGCGATGCTGGTCAAACCCAGCCTGCCAAAGAGAAGCAGCCCGAAAGGGCGGGCTTTGGAATCCTCATCTTAAAAATCCAGTGCAGAATCTAAATAGCACCCGCACCATATGAATAGACGGCTTGTACTTTAGGGTTCAAGCTGACTGGAAATAGTATGAGGAGATCATAATGACCAGTCGCGTGATGCGGGAGTTTGACTTGTTGCTACCGGAATCTGTATCCGAAGCCATAACATTACTCGCCACCCATAAAGATAAAGCCGCCGTTCTGGCGGGCGGAACCGACCTTTTGGTCGCCCTGAAATTTGATTATGATATTGATAATGTCATATCATTGGCCTTGGTACCGGGGCTGAATAACCTGAGTTTTGATACTAAGCTGGGCCTGACCATCGGGGCCAGAGTCACCATTGCTGATATTCTGAGGTCCGATGATGTGAAAAAACATTATCCTGCACTCTGGCAGGCGGCAAAGGTTTTTGCCACGCCGCAACTGCGCAATACGGCAACGGTGCTTGGTAATATCCTGCGGGCCTCTCCTGCGGGGGATTGCAGTCTGGCGCTTTATGCCCTCGGCGGTACATTGATACTGGAAAACACATCGGGCAGGCGTGAAGTTAATCTGGATGATTTCTGGCTTTCATATGGTGTTACGGCACGAAAAGATGATGAGCTTGCCGTCTCATTGCAGGTTCCGGCACCCTCAGCGGGTCAGAAAAGCGCTTTTCGCCGCATGACAAGGGTGACAGAGGATCTGTCCAAGCTCAACGCTGCGGTCAACCTGCAGATGGACGGTGACAAATGCACGGGCGCACGGGTAGTCATGGGCTGTGTCGGACCCACATTGGTGCGGCTGCCCAAGGTAGAAGGGCTGCTTACAGGGGCCATTATTACCCCGAATTTTCTAGAGGGAATATCAAATATTGTTGGCTCAGAAATCAAACCCATTGATGACATACGCTCCTCTGCGGAATACCGTCTGAAGGTGGCGGGTGTATTGGTAAAACGCGTGATAAAACAGGCACTGAACGAAGGAAATGATCAATGAAAAAACATACGATAACATTGACGGTTAACGGCGAAGAACGGGATTTGATCGTATCTTCCAACCGTACCCTTCTGGATGCGCTACGGGATGATCTGGGATTTACTGACACCAAATATGGTTGTGGTACCGGCGAATGTGGGGCCTGCACAGTTCTGGTTGACGGGACGACAAGTATCAATGGCTGTCTGACGTTAGCGGCGACCATGGACGGCAAGTCAATCACCACGGCGGCGGGACTTGCGCGGGACGGCAATCTGCATCCTGTACAGCAGGCCTTCATAGATAATGATGCCATTCAATGTGGCTTCTGTACACCGGGTATGGTGTTAAAAGCCGTTAGTATATTAGATGAAAATCCGAACCCGACCGAGGCAGAAATTCGCCACGGGCTAGAGGGAAGCATCTGTCGCTGTACCGGATATACCAAAATTGTTGAGGCGGTTCAGGACGCCAGCAACCGACTTTCAGGTGTGGGAGAATAATCATGGGTGAATTTAAAGTCGTCGGTAAAAGAGTAGAGCGTGTTGATGTACGGGCCAAGGTAACGGGCGGGGCAGTATATGCCGCGGACGTTCAGTTGGCAGGTATGCTGTATGGTAAAATTGTCCGTTGTTATGATTATGCCCATGCGCGGGTGACGTCACTTGACCTCAGCGAAGCCGCCAAATGCAAGGGCGTCATAAAGGTGCTGGGACCAAAGGATGTAACACAGAAAGAATATAATGCATCCGTGCTCGACATGATGGTGTCTGCGAATATGCGCGGTGTGCTGGGTGATATTGATGACCAGAGCATATTCACCGACCATGTGAAGCATTATGGTGATGCCATTGCTGCGGTGATAGCCACATCGGAAGAAGCCGCAGAGCGGGCCGCAGAGAAAATCAAGGTCACATATGAGGAACTTCCCGTATATCTGACCGCAGAAGCCGCCAAACAACCGGATGCCCTGCAATTTCGGCCGGAAAAGCCAGGAAACCTGGCCTTTGAATTACCGGAAATGGCCTTTCCGGATAATGCCTATGCTTGGGGTGACGTGGAGGATAGCTTTGCTGAGGCGGACATTATCGTGGAAGACAGCTTCTATGTGCCAAAGCAAAAACAATGTCAGATGGAGCCGGGCAGCTATATTGCGCTTTATGATGATCAGCAACGATTAAACTGCTGGACATCGACACAGATGCCGAAATTGGTTCAGAAAAAACTGGCCAATCTGTATGAACTTCCCATGACACGGGTCAAGATCCATGCCACGGTCATTGGCGGTGGTTTTGGCGCGCGGCTTGGTATGGTGCTGGAGCCGGAAACCTGTGCGCTTGCCATGGCGGTGCCGGGTCGTCCGGTTAAGCTGCTTTCCACGCGGGAAGAAGACTGGGTCACGTCACCATCACGCCATCCGGGAAAATACTGGATGAAGATGGGCTTCAAGAAAGACGGCACGCCCGTTGCCTGTGATGCCAAGTTTGAGAATTACAAAGGGGCATATTATGTGGATGCGTCGGGCACGGCCTTTACCACGGGGGCATGGCTTGGTGGTATGTATAAATTCGACAGCCTGCGGTATCGGGGCGAATCTTATTATACAAACCAGAGCATCTGCGGCGCGTTTCGCGGTTACGGTAACCCTCAGACAAATTTTGTCATGGAACAGATGGTTGACCGGGGCTGTGCGGAACTTGGCGTTGACCCCATTGAATGGCGCAAGAAATGGCATAAGACAGTCGGCGATGATGGCTGGTGTATTGGTGTTCCCTATAACAGTTGTGCGCTTGATGAGTGTCTTGATAGAGCGGCTGAGGCCATCGGATGGACAGAAAAACGTGAGAAATACAAAAACCAGACTGGCGTGAAGCGCCGGGGGATTGGGGTTGCGGTTATGAACCATACCAGCGGGGCGATGCCAATGCTGTTGGAGCATACGGTCTGTGATGTTCTACTTCATCAGGACGCGACCGCGACCATCAATCTCGCCTGTTCAGATATGGGGCAGGGTTCACACACCACGCTCCGGCAGGTGGCGGCGGAAACGCTGGGCTTTTCTTATGATGATGTCCATATTGCCACGGGCGATACGGATGCTGCGGGATTTGATATCGGCGCCCATGCCAGCCGTACGCTCTATGTGGGTGGCGGCGCTGTGAAGCAGGCCTGCGAAGATGTGAAAAGGCAGCTTTTCGACCGTGCTGCTCTGGAACTGGAAGAAGACGTAAGCAATCTTTATATGGAAGACAAGATCATCCATGTGAAAGGGGCATCAAACAAGTCTATTTCTGTTCAGACTATCGCCGATCAGGGGGTTAATAATTTCATGAACCCCGAAAATGGTGAACTCATTGGACAACCCGGACAGATAAAGGGCTACGCCAGCTTCTTCCCACCCCATAACGCACCGCCCTTTGGCGCGACCATTGCCGAAGTGGAAGTGGATACGGAAACCGGAGAGGTCAAAGTCATCGAACTGGTTAATGCCCATGATGTGGGCAAGGCCATTCATCCGGGTGTTGTGGAGGGCCAGCTTGACGGTGGTGCTCAGCAGGGTCTGGGTATGGCCCTGACGGAGGAAACTTATTATGATGAAAAAGGCATCTGTCAGAATAACAGTTTCACCGATTATAAAATGTTCGGGCCGTCTGATATGCCGAAAATGACCAATATTTTGGTGGAGAATCCAGATCCCACCGGCCCGTTCGGTGCCAAGGGGGTTGGTGAAGCCGGAATTGTTCCGCCCGTGGGGGCTACGGCTAATGCGATATTCAACGCCATTGGTGTTCAAATACTCGAAGCGCCGATCACGCCGGAAAAAATCCTCAAAGCTCTTGAGGAAAAGGACGCAAATTCATAAAGCGATAATATCTCCAACTGCCGAGCCGCCTTTTACCCCCAAAGTAGAAGGCGGCTTTTTTTTGCTTATCGGTTGGCACCCGGAATCCACAGAACATCGTCTGCGCCGTTGTTGTTAAGGGCGCGGCCCATGACAAAAGCATGATCGGACAGGCGGTTGAGATATTGAATAACCAACGGGTTAACATCCTCTGTCTCAGAGACTTGTACCGTCAGGCGCTCGGCCCGCCGTACAATAGTCCGGCACAGATGCAGGGCTGCCGCTGCCGCACTACCCCCCGGTAGAATGAAGGAATTAAGCGGGGCGAGGCAAGAATTCATCTGGTCAATTTCCTGCTCAAGGCGGGTGACTTGTGTCTCTATGATGCGAAGCTCATATTCTGCTTTTACCGATTTGGGGGGTGTGGAGACATCGGCCCCGGCATCAAACAGGTCATTCTGAATCCGGAACAGCATATCATCATAAATGCCTTCTGTATGAAGACGGGCGAGGCCATATGCCGCATTGGCCTCATCAATGGTGCCATAAGCTTCGATGCGGGGCGCGTATTTCGGCTGGCGGCTGCCATCGGAAAGTGATGTCTGGCCCTTGTCCCCACCACGGGTATATATTTTAGTTAGTTTAACCATATGCTCACGTATATAGGAACAGATACAGCACGACGAGGATCAGGGTCACAAATTGTGAAATAATTCTCCCCTGCATTAATTTATTGCCGTGGTCTTTATTAAAGTCACCACCCCGGCTCATGGATGCAACACCCATAAGCATAATTCCGGCGGTGACAAATATACCAACAATAATCAGAATGAGTAGCCAGTTCATGTAAATATACTCCTTATTTCGGCTATATTTACGGGACAATATAAGCCTTGTACGCATAAAAACGCATATTATTTTGTTGCCAAAAAAACATATAGTATTTCCTTGGTAATTTAATCTTCAGGATATAGGGTTTTTTATAAAATATCTAGGAGGATCATATGCGTTCAGTTTTTTTGTCAGGAATTACCGTTGGTATTATTGCCATAATTTCTATTTTTTCAGTTTCACAAGCCTTTGCCAAGGACATTGACAAGTCACTGTTATGGCTTGAGGAAGTCGAAGGGGACAAGGCCTTAAAATGGGTTCGGGCGCAGAATAAAAAAACCATGGACGTGCTGACCGCAGATCCCCTGTTCGAAGGTTTTAAACAACAGGCTTATAAAATCCTCACCGCCTCTGACCGCATTACATATGGCAGTATCCGGGGCGGTTATATCTATAATTTCTGGCGGGATGAGACGTATGTGCGCGGCATCTGGCGTCGGGCCTCGGTGGACAGCTATAAAGGCGGCAACCCCAAATGGGATGTGTTGCTGGATATTGATGCGCTGGCAAAGGCTGAGGATAAAAACTGGGTTTATAAGGGGGCTGATTGTCTGGCCCCTGATTACCGGCGTTGTCTGGTCAGCCTGTCGCCGGGCGGCACCGATGCCACCACCTACCGCGAATTTGATGTGGCGAATAAGTCCTTTGTAGCGGGTGGTTTTCAGGTTCCCCTGTCCAAAACCAGCATTGGATGGGAAGACGAAGACACTCTTCTGATTGCCACAAACTGGGGCGAGGGAGCCATGAATACATCCGGTTATTCCCGAATTATGAAGCGGTTGCGCCGCGGTAAGGACTTGCAGGATGCACAGACAGTTCTGGAAATGGATAAGTCTGAAACTTTTGTTTTTTCCTTTGATTTCATCCGGCCTGAAGGCAAAGCAGTTTTTGTCATGCGCGGGCATGATTTTTATCATTTCACCTATTATCTGGTGATGGATGACGACAGTTTGCAGTTATTACCCCTGCCGAAAAAATCAAGCATTGATGGTATGTATAAGGGCCAGATACTGGTGGCGTTAAAGGAAGACTGGCGTGGTCATAAATCCGGTAGTCTGATCAGCTTCAGCCTAGATGATTTTAAGGCCGCCGGCAAAATTGATCAGATCAATGCGGTCTATGATCCGGGCATGACCGGCACCATCGAAAAGACCGTGGTGACCAAAGATAAGGTTTATACCGTTGGCCTGGAACATGTCTCCAGCCGTATTCGGGAAATGTCCTTTGACGGTAAAGTCTGGTCGAGCCGTGCTATTGATTTTGGTGGTGAAGATGTTTTCTCCATCCGTTCGTCCAGTGGTGACAGCAATGATATGCTTATGGCGCGGGATGGCCTGCTGACCCCTAACAGCCTGTATTTTGTTAATTTCGAGGCGGGGGAAGAAATTAAACTGCAATCCCTGCCGGCCCGCTTTGACAGTTCCGACCTGATTCTGGAAAAACATCTTGCGACCAGCAAGGACGGCACCAAAGTCCCCTATTTTATCGTCACTAAAAAAGGCACCAAACTGGATAAGAACACCCCGGTTCTGCAATATGGCTACGGCGGGTTTGAAATTTCTATTTTGCCCCATTACCGTGCCCTGCGCGGCAAGCTGTGGATGGAAAAGGGCGGGGCCTATGTTATTGCCAATATCCGTGGCGGCGGTGAATATGGCCCGCGCTGGCATCAATCAGCCCTCCATGAAAATCGTCAGCGGGCCTACGAGGATTTCTTCGCGGTTGCCGAAGCGGTGCAAAACAGCGGCCTGAGTTCGCCGGAGCATTACGGGGCGGACGGGCGCAGTAACGGCGGGCTTCTCATGGGGGTTAGCTTTACCCAGCGGCCTGATTTATTCAATGCCATTATCTGCGGTGTACCTTTGCTTGACATGAAACGCTATAACAAGCTGCTCGCCGGAGCAAGCTGGATGGCGGAATATGGCAATCCGGATACGGATGACTGGGACTATATAAGTAAATATTCCCCGTTCCAGAATTTGCACAAGGATAAGGATTATCCGAAAGTCTATTTCTTCACCTCCACCAAGGATGACCGCGTTCACCCCGGACACGCCCGCAAAATGGCCGCCAAGATGGAAGGTTTCGGCCATGAGTTCTATTATTATGAGAATATTGAGGGCGGACACAAGGGCAACGCCAATTACGATCAGGAAGCCACCATGCGCGCCCTTGAATATGTCTATCTCTGGCGGCAGCTGGGCGGGGAATAGGTGGAATTTATCCTGTTATAATTTCGCCGCGACCTTGCGGGCGATATCCACATAGATGGCGGTATGTGCGCTGTCAGGAGCGTGAACCACGATGGGCGTGCCATTGTCGGATGTGGTTCTGATGTCCATATGAAGCGGAATTTCGCCGAGGAAATCAGTTCCCAGTTTCTCCGCAACCTCTCTTGCGCCACCGTGACCGAAAATATCCGATCTGTCGCCGCAGGACGGGCATAGGAAGTAGCTCATATTCTCAATAATGCCAAAAACATTCACATCGGTCTTCTCGAACATATTAAGTCCCTTGCGGGTATCGGTCAGGGCGATGTCCTGCGGGGTGGAGACAACAACCGCGCCGTCTATATCCACATTCTGCGCGAGGGTTAGTTGCACATCCCCTGTCCCCGGCGGCAGGTCAAGGACAAGCACATCAAGTTCGCCGTTCACATCCCATTTGGTATCGGCAATCATCTGTTTCACCGCACTCATGACCATAGGGCCGCGCCAGATGGTGGCGGTATCCTGCCGCATCAGATAACCCAGCGACATGCTCACAAGGCCATGAGCGATGATGGGGATGATTTTTTTGTCTGCATCCTGAGCGGGCTGTTCAGTCACGCCGAGCATCATGGGGATGGAGGGGCCGTATATATCCACATCAAAAATTCCGGCTTTCAGGCCGATCGATTGCAGGGCCAGAGCCAGATTGACCGCGGTTGTGGATTTGCCCACACCGCCCTTGCCACTGGCGACCGCAATCACATGCTTCACACCGGGAATTTTAGCGATATGTTTCAGCGGACCAGCGCCCTTGGTGGGCGACTGCATTTGCGGGATATCTTTTTCCTGTTGCCGTTCTGCGGTCAGCACCGAGACAACCTTGGTAATGCCGGGAATTTCCATCAGTTTTGCATCACAGGTTTTTCTGACCTGCTCCATCATTTCGGCCTCTTTCGGGTTGATATTGAGGGCAAAACCCACTTCGCCGTCCTTGACCACAAGGCCCTGTACCATGCCAAGCGAGACAATATTCTCGCCCTTATCTGGATGAGGAATGGATTTTAAGATATTCAGTAGCTGTTCCGGCTTGATCTGGAGCATTAAAGTACCTATCTATAATTCTGTTGTTCATAGTCCTTAGTTGGAATATAAGGTTTATGAAT
>DAOWHQ010000229.1:0-4477 GCA_030641355.1 Alphaproteobacteria bacterium | reverse complement strand
TCATCGGAATAATCCAGATTGACCTGAATGGTTGATGTGCGCAGCATCATGTCGAGGCCAAGATTGCCCACTTTCGGCATATAGTTGAGCATAATACCATAGCGGCCCTTGGGCATGATCGGCACGTCTGCCCGCGCCGTTTTGGGGTTGAAACCCGTGCCTAAAAAACCAATGCCCAGCTTCTCGCTGACCGCCTTGGCAAGCTTCAGATGGCTCGCCACCTCACCACAGGTTTCATGGAGCGTTTTGAGCATGGCGCCGGAAAGCTCCAGCTGTCCGCCCGGCTCCAATGTTACCGACTGACCATCTTTGAGCAAGCCAATGATTGTCTCGCCTTCCATCATGGGGGACCAGCCATAGTCCATCATAGCAACCAAAATAGCATTAATGCTGCGCCCGCCCGCATATGGCACTGGCCGCAGGCTCTCGACACAAAAACCGAATTTTTCATGTTCGGTCCCTATGGACCACGCGCTTTGCGGCTTAGAGCCGGATGCAATATAGTCTATGAGCTGCTGTTTATTTTCAATTGGGCGTAGATTATCTTTTGACATATTATTTTTTCGCTGTTCTTTTTCGCTACAAGGAAATTATGTGGGGTTTCAGGGATATAATGTCAATACACCACTTACCACTTTATATCCGGCGAGCCTGTTCAGAAAACTCATACCAAGCAGGGAATGGTCCAGCCCCTCAGGCAGCACGGAACCCATTATATTATTCTGCGTGATCGGCCCAAGTTCAATGGTCGATAACTTGACCGGCGCTCCGTAAGCCACACCATTGGCGGTCTTGTATGGCATGCTATAGTTTAAACGATCCACAGGCAACCCAATTGCGGTGGCATCCGCACGGGTCAGGGCTACATCAGTCGCCCCGGTATCGACCATAAAAACAATTTCCACGCCGTTAACCTCAGCCCGAACAAAATAATGTCCACTTATATCCGCCCGGAAACTGATGCTGTCGCCCTCATCAACCCCTCTTGCGGTAACAAGCTCCCCCCCCAGACGACCACCACCGGTCCAGATACTGTAACCCAGCGCCAATATTCCGAATATGATCACCCATGTAGCCAAATGCCGCAGCGCCACTCCCGGCGAACTGCGCAGATGCGCCCAAAGCCCTGCACCGACGAAAGCCAGCAGCAGGCCATCATAAAAAAGGCCGCTCATGCCAATACCGTCTTCGGGCAACGCCCAAGCCGCGATGACCAGAATGAACAGAAATACAATCACGCCGATCACAAAAGTCGGAAAACGGGATTTGCGGTTAATATCATGTGGGTGACGCGGTGACTTATCATCGGGCCGCTGTCCCCACGGAGAGGGTTTATCAGGATCGTTCATATTTATAGTATAGGGTTAAATTTGGCTGAAAAAAGACTTATATCCCAAGCAATGATGATATATGTTTGTTTCAATTAAGAAAAAAAGGGAAAAACAATGAGGCAGACAGGCCGGTTTCTTACCATAATTTGGGCCGCTCTTCACATATTAGCTACTTTCGCATGGGCGGAAGACTGTCCTAATCCACCGGGCTGGATTCCTGAGAATCTTCAGGAATTGCTGTTTGAGCATCGTGCGTGGGCAACTGAAGTTCTGCCGCCAGACCCAAATGACCCCAGACGTCTCAACCTGTGCCATGCGGATCTTTCGGGCATGGACCTGAGCCAAGTAAATCTGTCTCACGCCAATCTCAGCTTCACCCGTATAGTCGATACCAACTTCACGGGGGCCATACTGGACGGGGTTAAGCTGGGTGGTTCCTATATCAAGGGCAGTAATTTTGAAGGCACGCGCCTCAGCCGCGCCACCTTGCGCAATGTGGAAATAACAACGACACGCTTTGCCTATGCCCATATTGATCATGGCTTATTTCAGGATGTGAAAATCAATGACAGCGATTTCACGGGCAGTCACCTTGAAAAAACAAAATTCTGGCACGCAGAACTTAACGGTCTGAAAATACAGAATGTCGCCCTGAATCAGGCAAGCTTCATTGACAGCGGTCTGGAAAATATTGATTTCACGGGCGCGGATCTAAGCCAGACGTTTTTCTCACGCAGCAGGCTGACAGGCGTGAATTTTTATTTTGCTAATCTATCACAGTCTGATCTGGGAAATGCTGAATTGCAGGATGTTGTCTTCACGGATGCGCTGCTTTACCTGAGCAACCTCAAGCTCATAAGCATCGGCGAAGAAAAACGGGATCATATTGCTGTATTCTGCCAAAATCTGACCCGCGCCCGCGACTGGCAATATAGTTACCGGAAACAGACATTTCTCTGCGGTGCGAAAATTCTGCCCGGAAAATATAAATTACAATGACACTACTGCCAGTCCCCCACAAAAGACTGCCATAGGGCGATGGCGGCTACGGCGGCGGTGTCGGCGCGTAATATGCGCGGGCCAAGGGTCACGGGAACCACATTGGCGTTGCTACGGATTAAAGCCCGCTCTTCGGGCGTGAAGCCGCCTTCCGGCCCGATCAATATGGCCCATTTTTTTGGTCGCTCCTGCCATGCGTTCACCTCATCTATGGCGCGGCCCATAGGGAAAGTATTCTGATCCCCCTCGCCTTCTTCGTCACAGAACATGATCAGTCGGTCTTCAGGCCAAGTCTCTAACAGCTTTTCCAGTTTGATCATCGGCTCCACCGTGGGCACGGTAAAGCGTTCACATTGTTCAGCGGCTTCGATAGCGTGGGCGCGGATTTTATCTTCTTTCAGGCGGTCAAGGTTGGTACGCGCGGTCAGGACTGGTCGAAGGAGTGACACGCCAAGCTCCGTCGCCTTCTGCACCATATAGTCAAGGCGGGCCTTCTTGATGGGCGCGAACAGATACCACAGATCGGGTTCCGGTTTTTGGGGCATGATATTTTCCCGCACCATGACCGTTGCCTTGCCCTTGCCCGTTTTGATAATTTCCGCAAGCCATTCCCCGTCCCGGCCATTAAACAGAAGGATATAAGCCCCACCCTTGAGCCGCATCACATTAACCAGATAGTGCCCCTGATTGCCCGCAAGCAATATTTCATGAGCCACTCCCAGATCATTTTCCACATAAAGGCGGGCTTTTATACTATTAGACATAACATCCTTCTTCATTATATTTTTGCCAATGATAGATTTTTATCCTAGACAAGACAAATGACAAAAACAGAAAACCGAATAAACCACGCCCCCAAGGATACGGAGCGCCAAGGCTGGGTCAATCGACTGTCGCCGGACTTTGCCTGGCCCTACCTGCAATTGATGCGGGCAGACCGACCCATAGGCACATGGTTATTGCTCTGGCCCGGACTATGGTCCATCGGGCTGGCCAGTGATAACCCTGCCTTCACCTATATACTGCTGTTTGCTATCGGCGCTTTTGTCATGCGCGGCGCGGGATGTGTGGTCAATGATCTGGCGGACCGGAAATATGATGCCTTGGTGGAGCGTACCAGAGGCCGCCCCCTGCCTAGCGGGCGGGTGAGTGTTTTGCAGGCCTTTATCTTCTTGGGCAGCCTGTGCCTGATCGGGCTGATTATACTGTTGCAGCTCAATGAATTTACCATCTGGCTTGGGGTATCCTCGCTGGGGTTGATCGTTATTTATCCCTTCATGAAACGTTTCACAAATTGGCCGCAGTTGGTGCTCGGCATGACCTTTAACTGGGGGGCGTTAATGGGCTGGGCGGCCATCACGGGGGGATTGGCATGGCCTGCTTTTCTGCTTTATGGCGGCGGTATATTCTGGACATTGGGCTATGACACTATTTATGCCCATCAGGACAAGGAAGACGACGCGCTGATAGGGGTTAAATCCACGGCGCTACGGCTCTTGGAAAATACACCGCGCTGGCTGGTGTTCTTTTATGGCAGTATGCTGACACTCTTTGCCGCCGCGGGCTACATGGCAGGAATCGGAATGGCTTATTACCTTGGCCTTGCCATCGTGGCGGGTCATTGCGTATGGCAGATCAGATCGCTGAAGATGGATGACAGTGAAAACTGCCTGATGCTATTTAAGTCCAACCATCATTTAGGCTTTATTATGTTTCTCGGCATTATAGCCGGGCATTATTAGCAGAAACCCAAATCTAGGCTTGCTTTCCTGATAATAATTGTGCAGGGTCAACCGTCAAATTTTAGGCAATTAAATAAAAATCTAGTATCAAAAATAGAGGGAAGTATGACTAATATATATTATATGATTGTGGGCAGCGGAATTGTCGCGCTCATTTATGGCATCTTTGCCACACGTAAAGTTTTAGCCTACGGAACAGGCAATGAACGAATGGAAGAAATTTCTTCTGCCATTCGCGAAGGTGCTGCCGCTTACCTGAACCGTCAATATAAAGCCATTAGCATAGTCGGCGTTGTTGTCGCCGTTGCATTGGGTTTCCTTCTTGGAAGCCATGTGGCTATCGGCTTCGTTGTTGGCGCTGTTCTATCCGGCCTGACAGGTTTTATCGGCATGAACGTATCTGTT
>DAOWHQ010000265.1:0-22013 GCA_030641355.1 Alphaproteobacteria bacterium | reverse complement strand
TTCTATATGTTCCAGAACGATTTCCCTGATCCGCTCCTGAGAAACGCCTTCACTATGCTGAGTAGATACGACAACAGATGCGGCACCAACCGGCACGCCGTCTTCATATTTCAAAGTCACCTGACTTTTAGAATCCGGCCCCAATTCCGTAACCCCGCCATGACGGGCATCGGCCAGTGACTTCAGGATAATATGAGAATAATGTATAGGTGCGGGCATATAGACATCGGTTTCATTAGTGGCATAACCAAACATTATACCCTGGTCACCAGCGCCCTCGTCCTTATTGTTACCACTATCTACACCCATGGCAATATCGGCAGATTGCTCATGAACATGAACTTCAACAGACATCTTCTGCCAGTGAAAGCCGTCCTGCTCATAGCCAATTTTTTTGACAACCCTGCGGGCCGCATCTTCCATAGCATCGGCATCAATTGATGACGGGCCTCTGACCTCACCCGCAAGCACGACGCGGTTGGTCGTGGTTAAGGTTTCAACCGCAACACGGGCCTCTGGCTCCGCAGCCAGAAAGAGATCAACAATGGAATCAGAAATACAATCTGAAACTTTATCGGGATGACCTTCTGACACTGATTCGCTTGTAAATAAATAATTTTTTCGGGACATATATAATTCTCCGGTAATGAAATTAAAGTATCTGTTTAATATATAACATGTCATTTATATAAAGAAAACTTTATATTTTAGTTAACGGCGGAAAATTATTTTTTTCCGGCCCAGAAAAAAGGGCCTAATTATATAAATATTCCATATAAAACAAAAGCCTGAGACCCTTCAGCCTCAGGCTTATAATTCGCCCCGACCCTGATTATTCAGAGGGGGCGTCATCAACGGGTACTTTTGAATTCACCCATTCGGGCATGGTTACGTGATTTTCTGCTGAAACGCCGTCCCGACCAAATACGATTGGTATGGTGCGGAAAAGAATTTTAAAGTCCGTATAAAGACTGCAATTATCCACATACCAGACATCCAGAATGAATTTCTGATTCCAGCTGATGGAATTACGACCCATAACCTGCGCCCAACCGCTTATGCCGGGGCGGACTTCATGGCGACGCATTTGTTCTGCTGTATAGCGAGAGCCATATTCAGCAACAAACGGTCGTGGTCCAATCAGGCTCATATCCCCGATAATAACATTCCATAACTGGGGCAATTCATCAATACTGAAATCTCGCAATAATTTACCAACTTTGGTCAAGCGGTATTCATCCGCCAGAAACTTACCATTTTCATCTACGCAATTGGTCATACTGCGAAATTTCCAGATGGTGAAGGATTTGCCGTTAAGTCCGAGTCTTTCCTGTTTGAAAAATACCGGGCTGCCTAATTTGATGCGTACAAGAATCGCAGCAGCCAGCAACAGGGGTGCCAAAAGCAAAAGCATTAAAAAAGAACCGATGATATCCAGAAATCTCTTCCAGACATATTTGTAAGTTAATCCACGCATATTTCTTCCCAGCTATTCTCGCTTCTAAACCGTATTAAACTCTTCAGGTTAATACAGTCCTAACAAAAAGGAAAAAGTTCTAAAATATAAAAACTCTCCGAAACGACCCCCCTAATAACAGCACCGTAATACGTGTAAATATTATTGTCTTACAATCATTGGTCGCAAACTATATCAGCTTTCGATTCCGGCACTAACACCTTGTTAGAACTATTGCAAGTAAAAAAACTAACTGGCACTAGTGTGCTAGTCCGATTTGTTTGCCAGCGCGGGAAAATGATGGCGCTACCTAATCCCCGGTCAATGCCTTACCGATAAGGTCTATGGTTTTTTGACGGCCATAAAGTGCAATGAAAGACCCCATGCGCGGTCCTTGTTTTTGACCCAGCAAGATCTCATACAGAGCGCCAAACCAATCGCGCAAATTTTCATAACCCTGTGCATTTCCCACGGCAAAAACCACATTCTGGTAATCAGCGGCCAGCAGGTTATCGTCCATATTCTCCAACTCTCCACGGAGCTTCTCAAGCGCTGTAACCTCTTTATCTGTGGGCCGTCTGTAGTTTTTATGGGGCTTTACAAAATTCTCATAATAGACCAGAGCATAGCCCGCCAGACTATCCAGCAGCGGGAGCTTTTCAGGAGTTGATCCTTCGGCATAATTGCTGATATAGCCCCACAATGTTTCCTTGTCACTGGCGTTACTGGCGCTCACCAGATTAAGCAGAAGCGCGAAAGTTACAGGTAGTTTCTGTTCCGGCGGGTTGCCGTTATGCACATGCCAGACCGGGTTGGCTAACTTCAGCTTATCGTCCTGTTCAGGGTATTTGGCAAGATGCGTGATATACTCATCCACGGTTTTAGGGATGACATCAAAGAAGAGCTTCTTAGCCTTGCGCGGGGACTGAAACATATAAAGTGACAGGCTTTCCGGCGTGCCATATTTCAACCAGTCTTCCATGGTCAGGCCATTACCTTTTGATTTGGAAATTTTTTCGCCATTCTCGTCCAGAAATAATTCGTAACTAAATCCTTCCGGCGGCACAGCCCCAAGGATACGGGCAATGGCGCTGGACAATTTGACTGATTCGCTCAAATCTTTTCCCGCCATCTCATAATCAACGCCAAGTCCGACCCAGCGCATGGCCCAATCTGCTTTCCATTGCATCTTACAGCCGCCACCCGTGACGGGAACTTCCACGTGCTTACCCGTCTCTTCATCACGATAAGTCACCGTGCCCGCGTCCATATCCCGCTCCACTATCGGTACCTGTAACACCATTCCGGTGCGTGGGCAGATGGGCAGGAAGGGGCTATATGTGGCTTGGCGTTCCGTGCCCAATGTGGGCAGGATCACTTTCATGATCTTGTCATAAGCCCCCAACATTTTAAGCAGGGTGGCATCCATTTCCCCTTTGGTATAGGCCTCTGTGGCGCTTTTAAATTCATAATCAAAGCCAAAGCTGTCCAGAAAATTACATAGTCTGGCATTGTTATGATGGGCAAAGCTCTCATGAGTGCCAAAGGGATCGGGAACCTTGGTCAGCGGCAATCCCAGATGCTGAGCCAGCATATCCTGATTCGGCAGATTGGTGGGAACTTTGCGAAAGCCATCCATATCATCGGAAAAGGCAATCAATTTTGTCGGCACATCACTCAGGCACTGAAAGGCCTGGCGCACCATTGTTGTCCGTGCCACCTCACCAAAAGTTCCGATATGAGGCAGGCCGCTGGGGCCATAGCCGGTTTCAAACAGGACATAGTCTTTGTCATTGCCAGACCGCTCCAACCGTTTAAGAAGGGCGCGCGCTTCCTGAAAGGGCCATGCTTTGCTGTCCAGTGCCTGTTGGGTGATTTCCGGTGATGACATAACTTTGCTTTCTTTAATGTTGCGCCTTGATAAAACCCTTTGAGAGTTACGTCAACTATTGGCTTTGTTGTTAATAAAGCACTAATTAAGAAAAATCTAATGATGTTTTCTCGCACCACCCAATCTTCACTATAATTTGAATTGCTCCTTTTTTGCTAATCCTGCTACTATCCTTGCCTAATATTCAATAATGAAGGAAGCTTGTAAAAAATGAGCCAACAAGGTCAATCCAAAATCTATCGCGCATGTAATCTCTGTGAAGCCATCTGTGGTTTGGAAATTACCGTTAAAGATAATCGCGTTATTTCCATAAAAGGTGACAAGGACGACCCCTTCAGCAAGGGCCACATCTGCCCCAAAGCCACGACATTACAGGATATTCAAGAAGATCCAGACCGGCTTAAATTCCCCCATAAAAAAGTCGATGGTCAATGGATAAAGATTGGCTGGGACGAGGCTTTTAATATGGCCGCCGATAAATTATGGGACATTCAGCAAAAACATGGCCGCGATGCGGTCGGGGTTTATCTGGGTAATCCCAACGTTCATAATTACGGCGCCGTAACCCACGGGCCGCAATTCCTGCGGCTACTGAAAAGTAAAAACCGTTTTTCAGCCACCTCAGTAGACCAGCTTCCCCACCAGTTTATTTCAAGCGTCATGTATGGTCATCAGTTTCTGATCCCCATCCCTGATATTGACCATACGGATCATATGATCATCATGGGGGCCAACCCGGCTGTTTCTAACGGCAGTATCATGACCGTACCCAACGTCAAGCACCGGCTTAAGGAAATTACAAATCGCGGCGGCAAGATCATTGTCATAGACCCGCGCCATACGGAAACCGCGAAAATTGCCAGTGAGCATCATTTCATCAAACCGGGCCGGGATGTTGCCTTCCTGCTGGCTTTCCTCAACCATTTATTTGACAAAGACCTGATTTCCCCCGCGCATCTGATAGAAAAACTGGATGGTTTTGATAGCGTTCATGCCCTGATCAAAAATTTTCCCCAAGATAATATCGAAGACATTACCGGCATATCCCTTGAGGTCATCCATAAAATGGCCGAGGATTTTGCTGCCGAAGACAAGGCGGTTTTTTATGGCCGCATGGGTGTTTCGACCAATGCTTACGGCGCCCTGTGCCAATGGCTCATACAGCTCATCAATATCGCCACGGGCAATCTGGATAAAGTGGGCGGGACTTTGATCCCCCTGCCCGCCGTTGATCTGGTGGGTTTTAACCTGATCGGGCCGGGCGGCTATAACCGTTGGCAAAGTCGGGTCAGCGCTAAGCCGGAGGTTTGCGGCGAGTTCGGCAGCAGCCTCATGGCCGAAGAAATATTGACCGAGGGCAAAGGCCAGATCAAAGCCATGATCCTGAGCGCCGGCAATCCGGTCCTGTCTACCCCCAATGGCACGCAATTGGAACGCGCCTTTGAAAAACTGGATTTTATACTGGCGATAGATTTTTACATCAATGAAAGCACCAGATATGCCGACCTGATCCTGCCGCCGACTGCGCCGCTGGAACATGATCATTATGATGTGAGCTTTCTGGCGCTGGCGGTCAGCAATGTGACCCGCTTTAACGAAAAGACCATACAGGCCGATGACGGCACGATGGATGACTGGGGGATTTTCCATGAACTGAGGGTCCGTTATCTTAAAAAACTCGGTGCGCCTGAGCTGCCTAAAAAACGTTCGCCTGAACGGCTGATCGCTATCGCACTAGCCAACGGGCCATATGGCAGACGCAGCAGGAAACCACTGGCCCTGAGCCTGAAAAAACTGAAACAGAACCCCCACGGTATATTACTAGGCGATTTGCATCCGTTGCTCATACGGCGGCTGAAAACAAAGAATGGCAAAATCAACTGTGCGCCTAATCTTCTGGTAACTGATCTGAACAGGGTGAAAGATGATTTATTTAGCGCGCCGCAAAGTGATAAGCTCCTGCTTATCGGTCGCCGCGACATCAGAACCAACAACAGCTGGTCCCATAATTCGCACCGCCTTGTGAAGGGTAAAAACCGCTGCACGCTTTTGATCAATCCGCAGGATATGAAGCGCCACGGGCTTAGCAGTGGCGACATGGTCGGCATTAAAAGCCGGGTGGGGAGCCTTACTATTCAGGCAGAAGCCACCACAGACATGATGCCGGGCGTGGTCAGTATTCCCCACGGCTGGGGCCACGCACGTACGGGTGTCATGCTTGATATTGCTACAAAACATGGTGGCGTCAGTGTCAATGACCTGACCGATGAGACCAAGACCGACCAACTGATCGGTACAGCGGCGGTCAACGGGATAGAAGTCGAATTATTCGCGCTGTCTTAGGGTTTATTCTCAAAAGCATTGACGACGAATTTCTGGCTCTGGTCGCTGCCCTGTTTGTAGGGGCGTGCTGTGGTCATATCGGACAGTTGCGCCCAGTTTTCCGCTAACATCTCCGGCGTCGCGTCCGCGCCTAAGAACAGCCCTTCACTTTCCATGATCTTGGCTCTGGCAAAGGTTCCGGCACCTGCGGTGATAATTTCACCAGTAGGAGCGTCTTTGCCACAGAGATATAATACCGCGGGCGAGACAGATTCCGGGGTCAGTAAATCCAGCATTTGCGGTGGCATGAGATCATCGGTCATGCGGGTGGCCGCCACCGGCGCCAGCGCATTGACCCGGATGCCAAATTTAAACAGCTCCAGCTTCAGGGTATTGGTCAGACCGATCAGGCCGAGCTTGGCCGCGCCGTAATTGCTCTGTCCAAAATTACCATAAAGCCCGCTTGACGATGTGGTCATGACGATACGGCCATATTCTTGCTTTTGCATGGCGGGAAGCACAGCACGGGTGGCTATGACACTGCCCATCAGATGAACATCCATCACCGCTTTAAAATCACCCAGATCCATTTTGGTGAAGGTCTTGTCACGCAGAATTCCGGCATTGTTAACCAGAATATCGATGCGGCCAAAGGCGTCCATAGCCTGATCGACCATGGCCTGCATATCCGCTTCCGATGTGACATTGCCGCCATTGACAATCGCCTTACCACCCAAATCGGTGATTTCCTGAGCAACCTTTTGCGCCGCAGTCAGTGACCCGCCATCAACTCCGTCCCGCGCACCGCCAAGATCATTGATCACAACCATCGCCCCGCGAGAGGCAAAGGCCAGCGCATGGGCGCGACCAAGGCCGCCGCCTGAGCCGGTAATAATAGCAACCTGTCCGGTAAAATCATAGGGCATCTGTTTATTCCTTCTCTCTGTGTTGTACTTTCTTAACATAAATCAAATAAATTGAAATAAATATTGTTTTGACGATTCAATCATTTACAAAATAACAAAAATCATGTAGGTGTTCTTGATAATTATTATTAACTACGTATATATAATATTATGGTTTATTTAAGCGATTTAAACAAAGGTGAAGAAGCCAAAATCTTAGGCTTTGAGGCAGAGCGGTGCAAAGATATAGAATTTGCCCGTGATCTGGAAGATCGCCTGCTTGAAATCGGCTTTGAAGAAGGGCTTACGGTGAAAATTCTCCATGAAGGCCCTATCTCCCGCGATCCCATCGCTGTACGCATAGGTCAAATGACTGTAGCTCTGCGCCGTATGGAAGCTGCTGCCGTGAAGATTAGTAACGGAAAAGCATGAATAATATGCCCAAAACCCCAAAAGACATAAAGATTGCCCTTGTCGGCAGCCCTAACTGCGGTAAAAGTTCCCTGTTCAACACCCTGACCGGAAGCCGTCAGAAAGTGGCCAATTACCCCGGTGTTACTGTGGAGCGACGCAGCGGCAACTACACGACCACAGATAATCAGAAGATCATCCTGATCGACCTTCCCGGAATCTATAGCCTGAAGGACCGCACCCTAGACGAACGCGTCAGTCGCGAAGTTATCACCGGCGTTCATAAAAGTGAGAGCCGGCCTGATATCCTGCTTTGTGTTGCGGACAGCACAAATTTGCGGGTTCATTTGCGCCTTGTTCTGGAATTAAAGCATCTGGGATTACCGGTTATTCTGGCGTTGAATATGCGAGATCTGGCGGAACGGGACGGCATCACCATTGACCCTAAAATTCTGTCCAAAGAGCTCGGTATCCCCGTGGTCAACACCGTTGCCGTACGCAGCGGCACACTGGAAGACCTGAAGGCTGAATTATCGCAGTCCATTTCTAACCTGATCCCGCCAAAGGATGCCGTACAGTCGCCCCCCACAAGGGAGCTACAAAAGCAGGCCCGCGCTCTTGCTCAGGCCGCCATCGTCTCCGAAGGCACTCACCACAAAGTTACCCGACAGCTGGACAAAGTTCTCCTACATCCGTTTCTTGGCATTGTTATTTTCTTCATCACCCTGTTCGGCATGTTTCAGCTTGTTTATTTTTGGGCCGAAGCGCCAATGAACCTCATTGAAGAGGGTTTCCGGCTGCTTCAGGGTTTTATCACAACCATATTGCCCGATAACTGGTTCCGCAGTCTGCTGGTTCATGGCATCATCGCCGGGGTCGGCAGCGTTCTGGTTTTCCTGCCACAGATTTTGATACTCTTCACCTTCATTCTGATACTTGAAGCCACGGGATATATGGCGCGCGCCGCCTTTATCATGGACCGGCTGATGGCGATGGTCGGCCTGAACGGGCGGGCGTTTATCCCGCTTATGTCCAGTTTCGCCTGTGCCATTCCGGGAATCATGGCCACACGGACGATCGAGCATCACCGGGACCGGATCACCACCATCATGATCGCGCCGCTGATGACCTGTTCCGCCCGAATTCCAGTCTATGCCCTGTTGATTGGGGCTGTGGTGCCGAATCATTCGGTCTTTTATGGCCTGTTGGGATTGCAGGGTCTGGTGCTGTTCGGACTATATCTTGTGGGTATTGTCAGTGCGCTGCTGGTTGCGGCTGTTTTGAAAATGACCCTGACCAAAGGTGTCGCGCAACCCTTCCTGATGGAGCTTCCCAAATACCAATTGCCGGTGCTGAAACATCTGCTGATAAATCTGTGGGAGCGGGCGCGCATCTTCCTCAAAAGAGCTGGGACGATCATTCTTTATTCCGCCATTGGCCTATGGGTACTGGCGCAATATCCGAAAAAACCACTTGGCGCCACGGAGCCTGATATTTATTACAGCTATGCCGGAACCCTTGGCCGCTATCTGCAATATATATTTGAACCGATTGGCTTCACCTGGGAAATATCCATTGCCCTGATCCCCGGCATGGCTGCCCGTGAGGTTGCCATTGGTGCCTTGGGCACGGTCTATGCGTTGCAGGGTAATGAAAATCAAATTGAGCAGGGCCTGCGCGCCGTGATCCAGAACAGCTGGTCTTTGCCGACTGCCTTTGCTTTCCTTGCATGGTATGTCTTTGCGCCACAGTGCCTCGCGACCCTCGCCACCGTCCGTCGTGAAACCAACAGCTGGGCCTGGACTGGCTTTATGACAGGTTATCTTTTTGCGCTGGCTTACGGCGCGGCCTTCGTGGTCAATAAAGTCACCATCGCCCTGCTGGCCTAAGCGGCAAACAACTGTTTCAGGGCCTTGCCCTCATCATCTGCAAGCGCTGCCTCTCGCATATCACCTACCTTACCGGCCGTGACCTGTCCCCGGTCAATAACCGCCATGATGGCCTTGAAATTACCCAGACCCCGTGCATGAGTTTCGCCGTAGCCCTTGATCAGGCGCTGGCAACGGATAATCTCCACCGCCAGATCATAATCAACCTCAAGAGCGTGACCCACTTGGTTCAGCCAGCCCGTGATATGAGTATGCTCCTGATCATAGCGTAACGTCTTACGCCTAATACTGCGAAGAGATGCCATAAAATAAAGCATCAGGAAGGATGAAATTTTTGTGGTGTCAGAGAGGCGTGGTCCGGTGAATTTTTTAAAGAACCATGTGAGAAAAGACGACTTTTGAACCAACTTCGCCATCGGCACCGGCAGCGTGCCGATAATCTCTTCCAGACGCGGATGCATATATTCTACCATGTGTATAATCTGCTCCGGTTTGGCCCGAACCTCTGCGCGGTATTTCCGCACCCTCGCAGACCGGGTTTTAATGTCCGCCACCTTGATCACATCATCAAAGGCCATCCATAGTGCTAGATACCGCGCCAGCTCATGGGTTAATACATGGGGGGCTTTATCTTTTGCGGCAAAGCTTTCCACGATAGTCAAATATTGCACCGCATAATCAATATCCTGATAATCCAGAAGTTTTTTTGCCCCTGCATAAGCAAATTCCTGCACCACTTCCGGTAATGCGTTGATCCGTTCGATTAGCGCTTCTGCTTGCTTGCTATTGGCGTGACCCGTGATTTTCCCGGCAAAGGATTGTATCTGTTTTTTTGGCTCATAGGGTTTTTCTGCGGCCCTGTAGCCCGCATCAAATCCTTTCAGATTAGCTTCAACCATCTTGCCTTCGGCGCGGATGGCGTCTTCAAATTTTTCCCGCGCAAACGGCAACCTGCCGGACCCGGCAATCGCGCCGAACATTATGGAGCTGATCACGCAATTCATACTCGCAGCAAGGCTTTCCATATCAAAGGCAATAAATTCCTTCGCCGCCTTGCCCATTGCCCTGATCACCACATCACTGTCGCCGGTGCCATCGCCCATAGCCATTTTTTCAGCGATGGAAAAAACCCGGTGGGTGGAAGCAATCAGGGTGGTTTTATCTCGTGTAACCAGTTGACGCTGCGCGGCGCGGCCCGCTTCCATAAGCTCTGCCGCCACTAGAATATCCACATCGCCCGGCATGGGCATCAAAGCCATGACCGGCGGGATGTTTTTAGTCTCGGCCTTAGGAAATATTTCCAGATAATAAATGGTCGCACCGGTGCGTTGTGCTACGCCCGGAACGGAAGTAGACTGGGCAAAATAATCGCATTGTTCCGCCATATTAACCAGCCAGTTGGTCAACACCCCGCCGCCCTGTCCACCAAGGGCTGAAATTACGATGGTAATTGGTCTTGTCATAACATCACCCTCGCCCGTTTCCGATCCGTCCGTCTTTGCAGATATCCGATGACCCCTTGGCGCACAGAATTTTTTATCCGGTCCCATAGGCTTGGATTGAAGATAAGTTCTGCTCGCGAAAAAGACGGGCATAACACAGCTTCATGGGCATTATCGCCGCAAACACCGCAGCCAACACAGGAATTATCCACATAAGCCACCGGATCTTCGCGCAGGATATCAGGCGAAGGTTTGATGGTCAGCGATGGACAACCGGACAGGCGGATACAGGCATGATCACCGGTGCAGGTTTCCGCTTCCACATAAAAGCGGGCCTTCACTTCCCGTAGGCCTGATTTTATATTTTGGGATTTAAGGGGCTTTTCCCGCCGCTGTCGGTTCAGCATACATTCGCCCTCGATCACAATAACCTTGGGGCCGTAATGTGATGACGTCATGGCCTCCCGTACCAGCGCTTTGACATCGCCGATATCGTATGAGTGTATTGTCCGCACCCATTTGACCCCGACCCCCTGCACCGCGTTCTGTATGCGGGCCTTCTGCTCGTTCTGCTTCAGGCTTCTGGTTGATGATGGGATATATTGCCCGCCTGTGGCCGCCGCATAGCCATTATCCACAATGATAAAAACATTATCATTGTCATTGTAAACCGCACTGGCAATGCCGCTGGTCAGGCCGTTATGCCAGAAACCACCATCACCCATGATCGAGATCGCCCGCTTACCGCGCACCGAACTGAAGGCCGCGTTACTTGCGGCACCAAGACCATAGCCCATGATGGTATTGCCGATCTGGAACGGGGGCAGGGTTCCAAATGAGTTGCATCCAATATCTGCCGAGATATGAATTTCGCCATATTCTTTTTCCAGCATCTTCATGGCGGCGAAAAATGGCCGCTCCGGGCAGCCGGTACATAATCCCGGTGGCCGGGCCGGAATGGCTTGGGTCAATTCGGATAAATCAATCACAGAGGACGGGCGAACTTCCGGCGGGGTTAAATCCGGTCGATATTTTTTAAGAAACGCCGCAATGCCGTTTGTCATCACCTGTCCGTTATATTCGCCGGCGGTTGGCAAGACATCCTTGCCGGAAATTTTACAGGTCAGCTCGCCATCATTAAAAATCTTATTCAGAGATTGCTCAATATAATTGGGCTGACCTTCCTCTACCATCAGTACGGCTCTTTTAGTGCGGGCAAAATTCACCAGTTCTGCATCCACCAGAGGATAGGTCACATTCATTACATATAGCGGCACCTGTGTTTCGCCCAGACTATCCGCTAACCCCAACGTTTGTAGGGCGCGTATCACCACATTATAAAGCCCGCCCTCAAAAATAATGCCGATATCGCCCTGCGGTCCATCGAATATTTCATTCAGGCCATTATCCACAATGAATTTTACCGCTGCGGGCCAGCGTTGTTCAATTTTGTGCTTTTCCTGAAGAAAGGTAAAAGGCGGCAGAATAATCTTGTCGGCTTCACGGATCGGGTTTTCAAGAGCATCGGCAAGCGTAAAGCTTGGCCTGATATTATCTTTGGTCTCAAACTGACCATGCAGGTGACAGGCACGAATACGCATCTGAAAGAATAATGGCGTGTTGCTCACTTCTGAAAGCTGAAAACTTTTTTCCAGCATATCAACCATTTTTGGCAGATTAGGCCTTGGGTTGATCAGCCACATCTGAGACTTCATGGCAAAGGCATGAGAGCGTTCCTGCATTATGCTGGCACCCTCGCCGTAATCTTCGCCGATGATAATTACCGTGCCGCCAATGACACCGGCAGAAGCCAGATTGGACAGGGCATCAGATGCCACATTGGTTCCAACCGTAGATTTCCACGTTACTGCCGCCCTTAAAGGATAGCTGATTGAGGCGGACAACATGGCGGCGGCATTGGCCTCGCTGCCATTGGCCTCAAAATGTACGCCAAGCTCGCTAAGTATATCCTGTGCGTCAGCGAGCACATCCATCAAGTGGGATACGGGCGAGCCCTGATAACCGCCAACATAGGCCACGCCGGACTGGAGCAGGCCTTTGGTTACCGCAAGAATACCTTCGCCGTGGAAGGTCGCCCCCGCACCAAGACGCAGTTTTTTTACTTCTTTGGCAAAAGAACGCTCAGCCATTTACCGTGCCTTTATGAGGTTAGGGCGATCACCCGCAGCGGGCTGCCAGACCCATGGACGATTTTCAATGGTGCGGTCACTATGATTGCACCCTTTGGCGGCAATTGATCCAGATTTGTCAGCGATGCCAGTCCGAATTTATTATTGCCATGCATCAACTGGTGAGCGGGAAAAGCCGGCTCAAAAGCGAATGCCTGGCCCGCATCCGTACCCACCGTCTCTACACCAAAGCCCAGAATATCCCTTTCCGTTGCGAGGAACTCCATACATTCCACCGATGGACCGGGAGTATGAGGGCCGTCTTCGGCGTAATTCAGAAAATCTTCCACTGTCCGCTTGCCCCAGTCGGTCCGCATCAAAACCCACGTGCCCGCCTCAATCCGGCCATGCTCCCCTTCCCATTCTTTTAATTTATCAGAGGTCAGAAGATAATCAGGGTCTTCCGCAGACTCCGCGCTCACATCAATAACATTAGCGGGAGCTATCAGTTTTTCCGGTGGGATTGTGTCCGTGCAGCCGTCCGCATAGTCCTGTCCCGTCACCCAATGGCCCGGTGCATCAAAATGTGTGCCCGTATGCTCCCCACAGGAAAAACTGTTCCAATACCAGGCCGGACCCTTGTCGTCAAAATGGGATATCTGTTCCAGCTTGAATGCCGGAGAGGCGGCAAACTCTGGCGGTAAGCCAATAACCGGTGTTTTTTCACTTAAAGGAACCGTGAGATCCACAACCCGAATGCTGCCATTAGCCATACCACTTACCAGCTGCGTCAATGTTTCATCTGTCATATTCTGAAGCCTTATTTTTAACTGTATATTACTTATAAAAATGGACTATAAAACATTTCTCGGGTTTTTACTAAGAAAAAATCCTTATGTTTTTTTGATTATAGAATTTGTCTACTCAAACATTAATTGCGGCTTTAGGTGATGTTTTTGCTGTCTGGTTAAATATTTGCTGGAAAAAGTTGTCTGGTGGGGGTATTTTTGATTGTCTTTGAGTCGCACCTCAAATATAGCGTTTAACAAAGGGATGCATCTTAAAGAGATGTATGTAAAAAAATGAATCCTGTCGAGTATGTTGGCCAGGAAAAAAGAATTACTTTCCAATTATATAATTGTTGGTTTGGGTTAGACAGCGACTACGACATCCCACCCTTAAAATCATTATCGCCTGAGCATATCGTAGATTATAAAGATAATCTGGTTTTGATCGACCTGCGCGACCCCGATAATGAGCCAACTTTACAAGTTATTGGACAACTTTTAAATAAAGATATTGATCAAGATCTGAATCTGAAAAGTATCAATGAAATTCCCCGCCGTTCCCTGCTCAGCCGTGTTACCGATCATTATATGGAAGTTCTGGGTAACAAAAGTCCAATTTCCTTTGATGCGGAATTTAATAACAAGCACGGCGAAAAAATTCTCTACCGGTGTGTGCTCCTGCCGTTCAGCGATGACGGTGAATATATCAATTTCATTCTGGGTGCTATTCGCTGGATATCGGAAGAAGAATTGCTGGCCTCCAAGAATGCCGCCGCGCAAAAAAAACCTGCTGAAGGAGTAGCCTCGCCTCAAGAAGATGAGGCAAGCGAGGCTGATCTTAAATCTT
Source organism: Alphaproteobacteria bacterium (assembly GCA_030641355.1). Taxonomy (GTDB): domain Bacteria; phylum Pseudomonadota; class Alphaproteobacteria; order Sphingomonadales; family Emcibacteraceae; genus Paremcibacter. The sequence continues at coordinate 7,933 of DAOWHQ010000265.1, read as the reverse complement.
GCCTTAAAAAATGCCGTAAACTGGTCAAAGGGCAAAATCCACCGGATAACCGATCACGAAAATCGCTTTATGAGGCATTAGGCGCTATCCTTGATTTTCACGTTTTATGTTTATCCAGCCCCCTTGGTGCCAAAAAGCTCTTAGAGGCCGAAGACTTAAAAACACAGGCCCGCGCGCCCTTTACGCCCACCTTAAAATTATGTTTTGGCAAAGATTATGACAAGACAAGGCTGACCGAATATGCCGCAGCATTGTCCTTTGCCCAAAAAAGCGGTGAAGATGGTAAAGGCTTACCGAGTTTTCTGGATAATTATCCGGGAGGCATCAAGGGTTGTGTACAGGCGGCGCGGGAGAACCACAATATAGCTTCTGATAAGACGATAAAAACCCAAGAGAAAGACATCCTAAAAACAATAGAAACCATGGATTCTCTGGCCAGCTTCGACATGAGCGATGATGGCGATGATTGTGAAAAAATATGCCTGCTCCTTGGCCGCCGTGACGGAACAAAGATGGATGTAATTAAAATATTAAAAGAAGACAAAAAGACCTTGGGCAAGATTCTCAAAGCAATTGCCGATGATCTCTGAAATAACAATTAACCGGTTTATTCTGACACATATAATGTGATTAAAAGGACAATGATGTGACAAGCTTGACACAAAAAAAATTAAGAATTGGTGCCATTGCTGATTTTGCTTCCGACCGACTAAAATCAACACAAATTTCTGAATTCACCGGATTTATTCGGGAAATGTATAAATATGCCTCACCCGAAGAATTGGCAAACCGCCCCATAGACGAGCTTTATGCCGCCGCGCTTTCTTTATGGAAGTATAGCGAAAAGCGGGAAAATGGCTGTTGTAAAATCCGGGTCTTTAATCCCACATTGGAAGAGCATGGCTGGCCTGCTGCTCATACCGTCATCCAAATCATTATAGATGATATGCCCTTTTTGCTGGACAGCATAACCTCAAACCTGCTGGAAGATGGCAATGATCTGCATATGCTGGTTCACCCGATCATAACACGTATGCGCGATAAAGATGGCCGGATAACCACGGACAAAAGTGGCATAAAAATTACCGAATCCATCATCCATATCGAAATTACCGCCATGACGGATCAGGCGCAGATTGCAAGCCTTACGGCCAAACTGAATAACATATTGAGCTTCATCGGCGCCGCTATTGATGATTGGAAAATCATGCTCGGCAAGATGGATGATGTGGGCAAAAACCTGATCACAGTCCCTAAATCAGCCGCCGACCCCAAGCAAATAAAGGAGGCAACAAGATTCCTCACATGGCTCAAGGGTGACAATTTCACCGTTCTTGGCTACCGGGAATATTTCCATGGCCACGGAGGCAGCGAGAAAACACAGGGAGACGGATACGGAATCCTGCGCGACCCCGGTGTTTATATCCTGAAAGGCCCAGATGGATTGGTTCCCACCTCCCCCGAAATAGAATATTTCATGGAACAGCCACAAGTAATGCTGATCACCAAGGCCAATGTGAAATCTCTGGTTCATCGCGTGGTTCATATGGATTATATCGGCTTTAAAAAATACGATAAAAAAGGTGCCGTGATCAGCGAAATTCGTTTCGTCGGCCTCTTTACCGCTCAATCCTATAATCAGCGGGCCGAAACCGTACCCTTCCTTGACCGCAAGGTTCGCCATGTGGTCGAGGCCTCCGGCTTTGTCGCCGACAGCCACGATGGTCGCGCGCTTATGCATATTCTGGAAACCCTGCCCCGGGATGAATTATTTCAGATCGAAGAAGGGCAATTACTGGAAACTTCCATGGGGATTCTGCATCTGAAAGTGATGCCGCGCTGTAAGGCTTTCATCCGCAAGGATCGTTTCGAGCGCTATGTGTCTGCGTTGGTATTTGTACCGCGGGATATGTATGATTCCACACTACGTACCAAGGTAGAAAGAATCCTATGCGAAGCATTTAACGGTGAAATTTCGTCCCATTATGCCCAACTAAGCAATGAACGTATCGCGCGATGGCATTTCATCATTCGCACCACGCCCGGTAACGTACCAAATCCAGACGCCAACAGCATAAATAAACGCCTTGCCGAAGTGGCCCAACGCTGGAATGATCATCTACAGGAAGTACTGAATGACCGCTGGGGCGAAGAAGCCGGCACTACGCTGTTCCGTAAATATAACAAATCTTTTTCATCTTCTTACCGGGAACATTTTGACCCACGCTTTAGTGTTACAGACATCGAAAAACTGGAAAAACTACCGGAAAGCCAAAATATTCAGTTTAATTTCTATCATCTGGCCGAAGATGTTGACTATGGCATCCGCCTAAAAATATATACTAGCCATCAGACTATTGCCCTGAGCGACTGTCTACCCATGTTGGAGAATCTGGGCCTGCGGGTTATTGAGGAATATGCCTTCACCGTGGTCACAGAGGAAGGTGGCGATACCGTCACCCATACCATCCATGATTTTTACATGGAAGACCCGACAAAAAACTCCTTCGACCTGTCTGTTATGAAGGAACGGTTGGAAAATACCCTGCGCGAGGTCTGGACGGAGCGGGTCGATAATGACGGCTTCAATCGCTTGGCCCTGCGCGCCGGCATGAATTATCGCCAAGTGCTAATCCTGAGAATCTACAGTAAATATCTGCGTCAGCTGAACCTGTCCTATAGCGAAATATATATGCAGGACACCTTGACCCAATATTGGGAAATTGCCCGGGATCTGGTGGCTTTGTTTGAGATGAGCTTCTGTATGCAGCTGCCCAAAAAATATGACACTGATAAAGAGGCCATACGGCTGGAAAAGGGAATCCGCAAACAATTAGAAAATGTCGATAGCCTGGATCAGGACAGAATGCTGAGAAGCTACCTCAATGTGATCACCAGCTCGCTCCGGACCAATTTTTACCAAATGAATCCGGACGGTTCCAACAAGGCTTATGTCTCTATTAAAATTCAGAGCCGTGATGTGAAGGAAGCCCCTAAACCGCGGCCCTATGCGGAAATTTTTGTCTATTCCCCGCGAATTGAAGGTGTGCATCTTCGGTTTGGCCCTGTGGCCCGTGGCGGTTTACGGTGGTCTGACCGGCGGGAAGATTACCGGACAGAGGTTCTGGGTCTGGTCAAGGCGCAACAGGTTAAAAATACTGTCATTGTGCCCGTGGGCGCCAAGGGGGGATTTGTCCCCAAAAGAATACCCCTGAACGCATCCCGGGAAGAGATTCTGGCTGAGGGCATTGCCTGTTACAAAATCTTCATTTCCGGCCTTTTGGATATCACAGACAACCTGATAGATGGTGACGTTATCCCGCCAAAAGGCCTTGTTCGCCGAGACGGTGATGATCCTTATCTGGTGGTTGCCGCCGACAAGGGAACCGCTTCTTTCTCCGATATTGCCAATGGTCTTGCCCATGATTACGGCTTCTGGCTGGATGATGCTTTTGCCTCTGGCGGCTCCAACGGTTATGACCATAAAAAAATGGGTATCACGGCAAAGGGTGCGTGGGTTTCCGTCCAGCGCCATTTCCGCGAGAAAGATATTAATGTCCAGACTGACAGCATTACCGTCGTTGGTATTGGGGATATGTCCGGCGATGTGTTTGGCAATGGCCTGTTATGTTCAAAGGCTGTGAAACTTGTTGCGGCATTTGACCATCGGGACATTTTCATTGATCCGGACCCGGACCCTGCCAGGAGCTTTAAAGAGAGGCAGCGCCTGTTCGACCTGCCGCGCTCCAGTTGGCAGGATTATAATGCCGAATTAATTTCCAAGGGCGGCGGGATTTTCAGCCGCAGGTCCAAAGCCATTACTTTGAGTGCGGAAATGAAAAACCTGCTCGGTTTTGATGATGCCCAGAAAACCGCAACCCCCAACGAGGTAATGCAGGCGATCCTGAAATCCCATACGGACTTATTATGGTTTGGCGGCATCGGCACCTATATTAAATCTTCCCGTGAAAGCAATACTCATGTGGGCGACCGCGCCAATGACGCCATCCGTATCAATGGTAAAGACCTCAACTGTCTTGTTGTTGCCGAAGGTGGCAACCTTGCCTGCACACAGAGAGGCCGGATCGAATATTGCCTGAACGGAGGACAGATCAATACCGACGCCGTGGATAACTCCGCCGGTGTGGACTGCTCCGATAATGAGGTGAATATCAAAATCCTGCTCAATGCTTTGGTAAAGGACGGCAAACTCACCCCAAAACAGCGCGATGCGCTGCTTGTGGAAATGACTGACGAAGTCAGCAATATCGTCCTCAGAGACAATTATCTGCAAACTCAGGCCATCAGCCTTGCCCGTTCAAGCAGCATCCGCGAGCTGGATAGTTTCGTGCGCTTTATGGGTGACCTTGAAAAGACAGCCAATCTGGACCGGGAGCTGGAGTTCCTGCCTAGCGATGACGAATTGATTGAACGGACCGAAGACGAGCTGGGGTTAACCCGACCGGAAATCGCAGTGCTGGTTGCCTATTCCAAGATGGGTCTTTATGACGAATTGATGAATAGCGATATTCTGGATGATCCTTATCTGGATAAATATCTCATCCGGGCTTTCCCGACCCAGCTTCAGGAAAGATATACGCCAGAAATATGTTCTCATCAATTGAAGCGTGACATTATCGCCAAGGAAATCTGTAACGAGATTGTCAACCGCGGCAGCATACAGGCCATCAAAGAAGAAACCGGGGCTATGTCTGCGGAAGTTGCCCGCGCCTTTTTCCTCGCGGCGGAAGTATTTGGCCTGACTGAACTATACGAACAGATAGAAAGCCTGGATTATACCGTTCCTGCCACAATTCAGATCCTGATGCTGATGGATGTGGAGGCCTTTGCCCACCGCCAGACTATCTGGTTCCTCAATAACACCGACGTGCGGCGGCCAATACAGGAGATTATCGATCAATTTAAGCCCGGTGTGCAAAAGCTGTTCAGCAAATCATCCACTATTCAGGATCAATGTGATGACAGCCTTAAATTTAAGGTTGCCATGTATTGCGAGCAAAATGTAGGTGAAGAACTGGCCTGCCATATTTCCAACCTGGAACTGAAAATTGCCGCCTGTGATATTGTCATGGTGGCGGAAGAATTGAAAATTGATGTAACGGATATTGCGCAAGCCTACTTTATGCTGGGCGATAAAATCGGTTTTGACTGGTTACGCTCAGAAGCGGATCTGGTCGAATCTTCCGATCACTGGGACCGTCTTGCGGTTAATAGCGTCGTGGCCGACCTTCTGGATCAGCAAAAGAATCTGACCAGTAACGCACTCAGCAATCTGAAAGGCGGTGATAGCATGAAGGCCGCTGAAAAATGGCTAAAAACAGCGGAAAGCTCCACCAACCGCATCCAGAAGCTCATTCATGATTTCCAGACAACAGGTCGCATCAACGTCACCAAACTTGGCTTTGCCGCCAGACAGATCAGGAATGTGATTGTGGATTAGGGTGTAACCGAAGACCGCAAAGGTCTGAGGCAGGGCCGCCAAGCCTTATCTTTTCTAAAGCAGAAAATTAAAAATGGAGCGGGGGAGTTATCCCCCCTTTATATCAATGCTTGAAGTGTCGCATTCCGGTCATAACCATAGCAAGGCCGCGTTCGTTGGCGGCGGCGATTACTTCGTCATCACGCATGGAACCGCCGGGTTGAATAACCGCCGTGACCCCAGCTTCCGCCGCATGGATAAGACCATCTGCGAAGGGGAAGAAGGCGTCGGATGCCACGACTGACCCTTTAGTCATAACCTCGCTCAGGCCCGCCGCTTCGCTGGCGTCTTCTGATTTACGAACCGCAACACGGGCGCTGTCAACACGGCTCATTTGCCCCGCACCCATCCCCACTGTAGCACCATCTTTCACATAAATGATGGCATTGGATTTCACGTGCTTACAAACAGTGAAGGCAAACAACAGGTCGTTTAATTCCTGCTCGGTCGGCTGACGATCGGTAACCACTTTCAAATCCGCCAAAGTGATTTTGCCATTATCCCGACCCTGCAACAGGTAACCGCCGGCAACGGATTTTATGGTCTGACCCACGGCCCGTGGGTCCGCGAGGCCGCCGGTGAGCAGCAGACGCAGGTTTTTCTTGGCTGACAGAATTTCCATCGCTGCCTCATCGGCATCTGGTGCGATGACGACTTCGGTGAAGACCTTGGAGATAGCTTGCGCCGTCGCCCCGTCCAACGTACCGTTCAGGGCAATGATGCCGCCGAACGCGCTAGTGGGGTCACAGGTCAAAGCCCGCCCGTAAGCCGCGGCCAAAGTTTCCGCCCGTGCCACACCGCACGGGTTAGCGTGTTTGATGATCGCAACGGCGGGGCCTTCTTTGGGATCAAATTCACTGACTAGCTCAAAAGCCGCATCGGTATCATTGAGGTTATTATAGCTCAGTTCCTTGCCCTGAATTTGCCGCGCCGTGGCAATACCCGCGCGATTACTGCGGTTAACATAGAAGGCCGCATCCTGATGGGGGTTCTCACCATAGCGCAATGTCTGCTGACGGGTGGCGGTGATATTAATTCGCTCTGGGTAAGTCTCGCCCTGCTGCTTGGTGAACCATGCGGAAATGGCCGTATCATAGGCCCCTGTGCGGGCAAAGGCCGTGGCCGCTAATCTGCGCCGCAATTCCGGTGATGTCGCGCCTTTATTTTCCAGCATTGATGCTTTAACCGCGTCATAGTCGTCTGCCTCCACAACAACAGTAACAAAGCTATGGTTTTTGGACGCCGACCGGATCATGGCCGGACCGCCAATATCAATATTCTCGATACAGGTGGCAAAATCCGCACCCTTTTCCACGGTTTCTTCAAAGGGGTATAGATTAACAACCAACAGGTCGATGGCTGAAATATCATGATCGGTCATTGATTTAACGTGAGCTTCATTATCACGCAGGGCCAATAATCCGCCATGTATTTTTGGATGCAGAGTCTTGACCCGCCCGTCCATCATTTCAGGAAAGCCGGTATGGTCGGAAACTTCCGTCACCACAACGCCTGCATCGGCCAATGCCTTTGCCGTGCCGCCGGTGGACAGGATTTCAACGCCCTGTTCGGCAAGAAACTGTCCAAATTCAATCAGACCGCTTTTGTCGGATACGGACAAGAGTGCCCGTTTGATTGGTGCCATACTATTGTCGCTCATTACGCTATCCTAATTCGTGAATTTACCAGATTACGACCTAATAGATCAGGCACTGTTTCGCAAGAGAAAACCTCAGTTATTATTTTCTATGCGCCGCAGTGACCATTTTATCACGGTTTTTTTGGTCTTTGTCGCGCCAGATACCACAATCTGCCGTCCATTCTGCATACGCTCCCCACCGCCAAAGTAAATACTTTCTTCCATAGAAAGCCTGCCGCCGGAAAATTGGAACTGCCAATATTCCCCATTGGGTAATCGCAACAGCAAACGATCCGCAGCCTCTTGGCGCGGTACGGTGATATCGGGGTGAAGATGAAAGCGCACGTCATATTTTAGGGCCGGAGCGCTAACTGTCCGGCATTCCAGCACATCCTCGCCGCGCATATCATCGCCGAGGTCATTGATATATATAGCCCGGTGATGAATAATGCCAAATTGTGACAAATAGCCATCATGGCTCGTCTCCAACAGACCATGACCTCTTGCGCAAGTCTGTGTACTTCTCACTACCGTCGGGCCTTGGCCTATCAAGCCGTCTTTGCGAATTTCGCTGGAATTTATATTGGCCAAAACAAGGGTGGAGTGTGCTGCGCTCGTGCGGGAAAGGGGGTTAAACTCTGCAAGAGCCAGAGTATTCGCGCCGCCACAATTAACAATGACCCGCTGTTGGTCGATGCTCATTTCAAAAGACAATGTGCCTGCATGATTTTTTTGGCTGACCTCAATATCCGCAGGCGGGCCTGCGTCCATGATAACCACCATATCCCCATTAT
>DAOWHQ010000250.1:0-6363 GCA_030641355.1 Alphaproteobacteria bacterium | reverse complement strand
TGTGGGTGATCCCGGTGTGGGTAAAACGGCAATAGCCGAAGGTCTGGCGCGGCATATAGTGGAGAAAAAAGTCCCCGAAGTATTGCTGAACGCTACTATTTTCTGCCTTGATATGGGGACATTGCTCGCGGGAACCCGTTACCGTGGGGATTTTGAAGAACGGCTGAAAGCTGTTATTTCTGAAGTTGAAAAGCATGATGGGGCTATTCTGTTCATTGACGAGATTCATACTATTATCGGGGCCGGCGCCACCAGTGGCGGGGCTATGGATGCTTCAAATATGTTAAAACCCGCACTATCTTCCGGTACTATACGCTGCATCGGATCGACCACCTATAAAGAATATCGCTCTCATTTTGAAAAAGACCGGGCATTGCTCAGAAGATTCCAGAAAATTGACATCAAGGAACCTACTATTCCTGAGACCAAGGAAATCCTGAAGGGACTCCGAAAATATTATGAAGAACACCATAATGTAAAATACAGCGATGAGGTTATTGATGCGGCGGTGGACTTGTCCTCGCGTCATATTAATGATCGGAAACAGCCCGATAAATCCATTGATGTCATTGACGAAGTAGGGGCATCACAGATGCTTCTGCCGAAGGAAAAACGTAAAAAAGAAATTTCCGTAGTTGATGTTGAGGCTGTGGTGTCCAAAATAGCTCGTATTCCGGCGAAATCCGTTTCCAAGGATGACACCGCCGTCCTTGCCAGTATTAATACCGATCTGAAAAGGGTCATCTATGGTCAGGATAAGGCTATTGAAGTGCTCACAGACGCCATACGGCTGTCCAGAGCAGGACTAAGGCAGGATGACAAGCCTATCGGCAGTTATTTATTCTGTGGCCCCACGGGGGTAGGTAAAACGGAAGTCACCAAGCAGATGGCTAGCCTGTTGGGTCTGGAGCTTCATCGGTTTGATATGTCGGAATATATGGAACGTCATTCCGTATCCCGACTGATTGGCGCACCTCCCGGCTATGTGGGTTATGATCAGGGAGGCCTTCTGACCGATGCCGTGGATCAGTCTCCCCATTGTGTCATTCTTCTGGATGAAATTGAAAAAGCGCACCCCGATATCTTTAATATTCTGCTACAGGTTATGGATCATGGCAAATTGACCGACAGCAACGGCAAGAAAATAAATTTCCGTAATGTTATCCTTGTCATGACAACTAATGCCGGGGCAATGGAAATGAGCAAGGAAGCCATTGGTTTTGGTGCAACTGTTCGTGAAGGCGATGACGAAGAAGCTATCAAAAAACTTTTCACGCCTGAATTCAGAAACAGGCTTGATGCTACAGTGCCCTTTAATAATCTATCCCTTGAGGTTATGGGGCAGGTGGTTGAGAAATTTGTTCTGGAACTGGAAATGCAGCTGGAAGACCGTCATGTGCATATCAGCCTTACACCTGCGGCAAAAACCTGGCTATCAGAGAAGGGCTATGACCCCCTTTATGGTGCGCGGCCACTGGCCCGTACTATACAGGAATATGTCAAGAAACCCCTGGCAAATGAACTGCTGTTTGGCAAGCTGGTAGACGGCGGCGAGGTTTTGGTCAGGGTAAAAGACGGAAAATTAGCCTTTGATATTGAAGCGGCTCCGTCACCAATCAAGAAAATTACTGATAAGAGTTCAGGCAAATCAAAAGAATATGTAAAATAAGCAGTAACATTTTTGTTCATTTAGAATTCAGGTAGAAGTAGTATAATCCTTTTATTGGTAACAATTCCCATTAAGGAAAAGATCATGTTTGGAAAATCACTTATTATTGCACTTTGTTTGTCCTTAGTGCCACTATCCGCAGTAGCGGCAGATAAAGGTCAGGATAAACTGGCTAATGCGTTGAAAAAATACGAAAAAACCGGAAAAATAAAAAAATGCATTATCGCTCGCCGAATTCACTCAAGCCGGGTGATAGATGATCGCAATATCCTTTTCATCATGAGAGGAAAATCGGCTTATCTGAACACGCTATCTCATCGTTGCTCGCGTCTTGGGTTTGAGAGAGCCTTTAGCTACAATCTGCATGGCAGTCACCTGTGTGATATTGATATTATTTCTGTATTTGATTCCAATAGCACTATACCGGGGCCGACCTGTGGCTTAGGTAAATTTGTGGAATATAAAAAGAAGCCCAAAGTAAAATAGACAGGAATAATTAACTGACCTCTCTGTGTCTGGCCTCAAATTTCTATCACGTCATTGTTCATTCAGGATTCATGTGGAATGTAGTATAATCTTTTCCGGGCCAATGATCTGTTTAAGGAAAAGACTAATGTTAAAAGAAATACTATTGTCATTTACTTTTATTCTGTATCTAATCTTTATTCCACACTCTGCCAATGCGGATAGCAGTAAAGAGGATAAACTTTCTAAGGCATTGGTAAAATACGAAAAAACCGGAAAAATAGAAAATTGTCTAAGGCTTAGAAATGTTAAAACCAGCAGGGTCATCGATGATTATAATATTCTGTTTTATATGAAGGGAAAGAAAGCTTATCTGAATACCCTGAAGCGTCGCTGTTCTCGCCTTAGTATAGATGGGTCTTTCAGTTATAAAGTTTCTAACTTTCAATTATGTGATTACGATCACATCTCGGTATTTGATGCTCATGGGCAAACAGCAGGCGGATTTTGCGGATTAAGTAAATTTGTGGAATATGAGATAAAACCCAAAGTGGAAAATCAGTAACCAGAATTAGTCTTTCTTGAAAGGCGCTAAGGAGGCAAGGAACTCCTGATCCTGTAGTATTGCGTCTCTTTCATGAACCAGATAATCAGCTATGGCATTTCTGAATGACGGGTTGTTAATCCAATGGGCGCTGTAGGTGGATGTGGGCAGATAGCCACGGGCCAGTTTATGCTCCCCCTGTGCGCCGGCTTCGACTTTCTTCAGTCCGTGGTGGATGGCATATTCAATGGCCTGATAATAACATACCTCAAAATGAAGATACCTGTGGTTTTCCAAGGCACCCCAATAGCGCCCATATAGGGTATCATCACTTAAAAGATTAAGCGCCCCGGCGATATATTTGTTGTTACGTTTACACATGAACAGAACAATCTGTTCGGACATTTTTTCATTCAGAAGCGAGAAAAATAATCTGTTTAAATAGGGCTGACCCCATTTCCGGTGACCGGTATCCATATAAAAAGCGAAATAATGATCCCAGTGATCTTCGGTAATATCTTTACCAGAAAGTATTTCAATTTCAATGTCATCCGCTACCGCCAGTTTTCTTTCTTTGCGGATATTTTTTCGCTTGCGGGAAGACAAGGCCGACAGGAAATCATCAAAGGTGCTATATCCATCATTCAGCCAATGAAATTGCTGATCTATTCGTTTCAGGAATCCACGACCCGCCATGAATTCCCACTCAGGTTTTTCAGCAAATGTCACATGCAGTGATGAAAGTGCCAATTTCTCAGCCAACGACACCGCAGCTTGCAAAAGATGTTCCTGAATTATTTCGGCATCTTCGCCCTGTAACACCATTATTCTACGGCCTGTAACTGGCGTGAAGGGGATAGATGATTGCAGCTTGGGGTAATAACTACCGCCCGCATTATGATATGCATTTGCCCATTGATGATCAAAAATATATTCACCGTGGGAGTGACTTTTTAGGTAAAGCGGCATAACTCCTACGATAACATCACCCCTGTATAGGATGATATGCTGTGCCTGCCATCCGGTCTCTGATGTGGCACAACCGCTTTGCTCCAGTGCATTCAGGAATTGATGGGACAGAAAAGGATTGTGATGGGTATGGTCGTTATAACAACAGCTATTCCAGTCACTCTCCGAAATCTCGGATAAGCTGGATATAATCTGAGGCAGATAGCGGCTCATAAATTCAGATTTTCATAGATAATATTGTCAGTATGTTGCTGTGCTTTTTCGTACAAACCTTCGGACCGCACTGTCCAGGTTAATACGGGAATGCCTTTTTTTCGACAATATGCCGTAACTTCATTGGGTAAGGCCTTTATATCATAGGCAATAAAGTTAACCGCCAGATCATCAATATATAATTTCTGTACATTGGTAGAAAAATATATATCAGGCAGTCCTCCGTTATTGATGCTGGTGGCAACAAGACCACGCGGTATTTGTGGGGCGTTTCTTTGAAACCACAACAAAATATCAGGATAGAAAGACATGATAGCCAGCGGCCCGGAAAAACGCATGATGGCATTATATACGGCCTCAGCGATTTCATCCGGTGCTCTTTGATCACCTTTTATTTCTATTAGGACAGGATATTGCGGATCGACCTGATCTAAAATGTCTTCGAGGGGCTGGATGACATCATCCGATCCCGTTAACTTGATCTTTGAGAGCTGTTGAGCTGTAAAATCTTCAATATCACCCGCCTTTCCCGTCAGACGCTTGAGGGAAAGATCATGGAATACCATGGCTATTTTGTCATTACTTAGCAAGACATCAAGTTCAAATCCATGACCGCAGGCATTGGCGGCCTGAAAGGCAGAAAGTGAATTTTCCATATGCCCCGTTACGGAACCATGACGACCACGATGGGCAAAGGGCGTATCTGTCAGAAATTCATATAGCACCCTAAAAAACCTCTATAAGTGCATCAATTTCCACGGGAACATTTAGGGGAAGAGCATTGACGCCAACAGCTGAACGGGAATGTTTGCCCGCTTCACCAAATACCGCTACCATAAGATCGGACGCACCGTTTACGATGGCAGGCTGGCCCGCAAATCCATCCACACAATTCACAAAAGCACCTAGTTTCACGATGCGGACAATGCGGCTAAGGTCGCCACTACAAGCTACTCTGGCCTGACTGATGATGTTGATCGCACACAGACGGGCGGCAATAGTGGCATCTTCCTCACTTACGTCTTTGCCCACTTTTCCCAGATAAGGAAAATCACCATTTATATCGACTGGGATCTGACCGGAAATGGACAGCAGGTTGCTGGTCTGTACGAAGGGGACATAGTTGGCCACAGGCGGGACGGGGGTAGGAAGTATTATGCCGAGCTTTGCAAGATTTTCTTCAAAGATATTGCTCATGATTATATTCTTTTCCTTTCAGTGTTTTCCGAGTTACAGAATACACTGACAGGCAAGAGAAGAAAAGAAGCAATCAGATAGATTTAACTGCTGGTTCGGATGTTTTTGTTGCGGTACATCTGTCTGTCGGCAATTCTAATGATGTCTTCCAATTCAACACCAGGGTTAATTTCAGTAATTCCGAAGCTGGCCCGGACTGGAATCATATGTTGTTTATGTTTGAATTTGGCAAAATTTAACTGTTGCTGGATGAACCGGGTGCGGTCTTTACCGCCTTCAAATTCGGAATGTCTCAACAGAAGAGCAAATTCATCACCGCCCAAGCGAGCAGCATAATCGGTGTTACGTATGGATGACAGCAAGGAATTTGCGACAAATTTCAATTTTGCATCGCCCACGGCATGACCAAATGTATCATTCACACTCTTGAATCGATCCAGATCAATATAGACAAAGATAGCAGGTTCACCGTAACGGTCGGCCATAGCAATGGCATTTTCTAGTTCATTCATGATGCCCCTGCGATTTAACAACCCGGTGAGGGGGTCCGTGGTCGTCATGACTTCGAGTTTTTCTATGCGATCGTTCTGTTCTGCGATTGTTTGTTCTGCTTCAACAACAAAGTCCAGAATTTCGGCGAGTATATTAGAACTCTTGGTCGACAGGCTTTTTCCCGATATCTTAAAATTCATTAGCAGCTCATCAGCCAGCTTGTTAATTTCGTTTGCAGGAATGGTATCTTGCGGTTTCAGAGGAATTGTATAATGGTTCATGGTATTCCCTATGTTCTGATTATGTTGTTCACATAAAATAAAAGCAAGCATCATGCCAATTGCCAACATATTGATTCCCAAGGGAAAAATGATGGCAGCTAACCATGAGGGAAAATATTACCTGCTTAAATAGGAAAAAACGCTCCCCTTTATGGTTAACAGAAATTAACCATAAGCCCTTAAATGCATTGAAGATTTTAGATTCTCAACTCCGCCCGTTGGTCTCGGGTGAGTTTCCGGCTGATAATATCATAGGCAATTTTGATATATGCGCAGACATCTTCTGTGTCCATGGCCTCCGCCGTGGTGATCTGCACCCATTTGGCACGAGCTAGATAAGGGGAAGGGATGATCCCCGGAAGTTCGCAAAGAATTTGATAACTAAGCTCTGAACATTTGAAGCTGAGCCTATGCTCTTTCCCGTGGCCCATATCGGGGTGGATGGCAAAAATTTTACCACCAATTTTCCACACAGAACTGCCCCGCCATTGCACAACATGAGTTGTGGATTTCAGACCGTTGCAATAGTGATC